>WFWG01000156.1 GCA_015491235.1 Ardenticatenaceae bacterium | reverse complement strand
TCAAGGCCGTGCTGCCTTTGCACCAGTTGTCCCCTGAAGAGGCCTCTCGCCTGGTGGTCAAACATTTGGTCAACCGCTCCCGTTCCACAAGTAGTCGCTTGAAGGCCCAACGTCAAGCCCGCGACCCAACCTGAAATCTAACAATGTCAAGTTAAGGTGCGACGCACTTTTGGAAGTGCGTCGCACCTTCTTCTGCTCCTCATCCTGCACGAACTCGGCTCTTGCTCCATTCCTGACAGCCGGCGTGCTATGGACCAATCGCCTGACCGTGGCCTCGCTTTCCTCACAAGTTGTTTGATGATCAGAAAGCTCTCCTCCCACCCTGAACGCCGTTTGACGCCGAAGACTTACGCCTGTATACTTAGTTTAGAGCTTCCCCCTACTACCCTGGGGGGGTATAGCGCCGGTCAACTCGAAACTTTTGGGGATTTTCTCGCGGGGGAATCGAAACCTATGGCCAAGCAGCAAGTCTCCATCCCTGTGCGCGGCATGACGTGCGCCTCCTGCGTGCGCACGGTGGAACGCAACCTGAAAAGAGTGCCCGGCGTGGAAGAAGCGCAGGTCAACCTGGCCACCGAACGAGCCACAGTAACGCTGGACGCATCTGAGGCTTCGGTGGCCGACATTGTGGAAAAGGTGAAGGAAATCGGCTACGACGTGCCCACCGCCACGGTGACGCTGCCCGTGCAGGGCATGACGTGTGCCTCCTGCGTGCGCACGGTGGAGCGCAACTTGCTGAAGCTGCCGGGCGTCATTCGGGCAGACGTCAACCTGGCGACAGGCCGCGCCACGGTCACCTACATCCCCACGGAAGTGACACCCCAGGACATGCGGCGCAAAATTCGCGAAATCGGGTACGAATCACCCGAGATTGAGGCCGAAGAGGAGGAACTGCGCGACTACGAGCGCGAAGCGCGCGCCGCCGAGTTGGCCGAACTCCGCCGCGACCTGCTGGTGGCCGTGGTGCTGGGCTTTCCCATCCTCATCCTGAGCATGGTCCCCATGTTCTGGCCAGCCCTCGGCGAAGCGATCTACCGCCTGGTGGGCGGCGAGCGCATCCTGTGGTTCATCATGCTGGCCCTGGCCACGCCAGTGCAGTTCTACAGCGGCCGGCGCTTCTACCGGCTGGCCATCAAAGCGGCCCTCCACGGCACCACCGACATGAACACCTTGGTGGCCCTGGGCACCAGCGCGGCCTACTTCTACAGCCTGGCCGTCACGCTGGCGCCCCACCTCTTCCCCGAGGGCACGGCCCACGTCTACTACGAGACCTCGGCCATCATCATCGCCCTCATCCTGCTGGGGCGCTACCTGGAGGCCCGCGCCAAGGGACAAACCAGCGAGGCCATCCGCCGCCTGATGGGCCTGCGCCCGCGCACGGCCACCTTGCTGCGCGACGGCCAGGAAGTGGAAGTTCCCATTGACGAGGTGCAAGTGGGCGATGTCCTGCTGGTGCGGCCCGGCGAGACAATCCCGGTGGATGGGGTCATTCTCGAAGGGCGCAGCACGGTGGACGAGAGCATGGTCACCGGCGAAAGCCTGCCGGTGGAGAAGGGCATTGGCTCCACGGTGATCGGCGGGACGGTCAACCGTGCCGGCGCCTTCAAGATGCGGGCCACCGCCGTCGGCCAGCAGACGGTGCTGGCCCAGATCATCCGGCTCGTGGAGGAGGCCCAAGGCTCCAAGGCACCCATCCAGCGGCTGGCCGACACCATCGCTTCCATTTTTGTGCCGACGGTGCTGGTGATCGCCCTCATCACCCTGGTCGTGTGGTGGCGCTTTGGGCCGGAGCCGCGCTTGACTTACGCCCTGGTGAACACCGTGGCCGTGCTCATCATTGCCTGCCCCTGCGCGCTGGGCCTGGCCACGCCCACGGCGATCATGGTGGGCACGGGGAAAGGGGCCGAACGGGGCATCCTCATCCGCAGCGGCGAGGCCCTGGAGACGCTCCACAAGGTGAACGCCGTGCTGCTGGACAAAACCGGCACGCTCACCGAGGGTAAGCCTTCGGTCACTGAGGTTGTCAGTATCAACGGGTACCGGCAAACCGACGTGTTGCGCCTGGTGGCCAGCGCGGAGCGGCCATCGGAGCACCCCATTGCCGAGGCCATCGTGACCGCCGCGCGCGAGCAGGGTCTCTCCCTGGCCGAGCCGCAGGGCTTCAAGAGCCTGACCGGCCACGGCGTGGAGGCGCTGGTGGACGGACACCGCGTGCTGGTGGGCAACCTGCGCCTGATGGCGACCGAGGGCGTTCAGGTGGACGACTTCGGCGAGGTGGTGGAGCAGTTGAGCCAGGCCGGCAAGACGCCTGTGCTGGTGGCCGTTGACGGCCAGCCGGCCGGCGTGGTGGCCGTGGCCGACCGCGTGAAGGAGACCAGCAAGCAGGCTGTGGGCACCTTGCAGCGCATGGGCATCGAGGTGTGGATGATTACGGGCGACAACCGCCGCACGGCCGAGGCCATCGCCCGCGAGTTGGGCATTCCGTCGGAGCGCGTGATGGCCGACGTGTTGCCGGACCAGAAGGCCGCCAAGGTGAAGGCGTTGCAAGACCAGGGCAAAATCGTGGCCTTCGTGGGCGACGGCATCAACGACGCGCCCGCCCTGGCCCAGGCCGACGTGGGCATTGCCATTGGTACCGGCACCGACATCGCCATGGAAGCGGCCGACGTGACGCTCATGCAGGGCGACCTGATGAAGGTGGTCGAGGCCATCCAGTTGAGCCGGGCCACCATGCGCACCATCAAGGGCAACCTGTTCTGGGCGTTCTTCTACAACGTGTTGGGCATTCCGGTGGCCGCCGGGGTTCTCTATCCCGTCTTCGGCCTTCTGCTCAACCCCATCGTGGCGGCGGCCGCGATGGCCTTCAGCAGCGTGTTCGTGGTGTCCAACTCGCTCAGGTTGCGGAAGTTTCAGCCGCAAGTGTAATACCGGTTGGGTCTGCAAATGCCATGTATTCACCGAAATGGCTCGGCGCCGCCGTCCCACCCACCCAAAGCGGCGCCGAGCCGCGTCTCTACTCAAGCCTTCGGGATGGCACGTCGTCGTCCCACATTTTCATCTGTGAAATCCGTGACTGGAAACCCCGGGAGGGGCCATGAACGTTCAACCCATGTCGTGGAACCGCCTGTTCGTGCTGGCTCTTATCTTTGGTGGCCTGTGGATTTGGGTCACGCGTGCACCTGCTCCCTCGACAGCCTCGGTGCCGATCGCCGTGCAAAATGCGGCCCCCCAGCGGGGCTTTCTCGCGCCGGACTTCGAGTTGCCCACCCTTGACGGTTCCTCGGTGCGCCTCTCCGACCTGCGGGGCAAGCCTGTGATCGTCAACTTTTGGGCCACGTGGTGCCCGCCGTGCCGGGCCGAAATGCCGGCCCTCCAGCAAGTGGCCCGGCGCTACGAGGCGCGCGGCTTGACCGTGCTCTTGGTCAACCAGAGTGAGCCGCCAGCACAGGTGCGCGCCTTCCTCGACTCGCTGGGCATCACACTCCCCACCCTGCTCGACAACGGGTCCGTGGCGTTTGTTTATCGCGTGCGCGGGCTCCCCACCACCGTCTTCATCCACCCGGACGGGCGCGTCGAGGACATTGTCACCGGCGGCCCCCTGACCGAACCCTTCCTGGAAAGCAAGGTACAAACGCTGTTGTCCGGCAATCCGTAACCGTGAGGCTCACCCAGCAGGTGAACGCGGCTATTTTTAGCCTCTTTGTGCTCGGCGTCATGCTAGTGGCATGTGCTCCCCGGCTCACTTCCCGCCAGCAGGTCGCTGACCGGCACGCCGACCTGGCCTACCACTATGCCCCCGTCATCTACCAGGGAGCAGCCACAGACCAGGACTACATCACTCGTGTGGACTTTGACGGCGACTGGATCAGCAACAACAACTGGGAGAACCAGCCCACGGGCGACCTTTCAGCTTATGTCTACTATTCCGTCGTCGAGACCGAAACCCACTGGTTCCTCTTCTACAGCCTCTTTCATCCCCGAGACTACGTCGCCGGCTCCTGCGAGGAGGGTGGATGCCACGAAAATGACCTGGAATCGCTCCAACTGGCCGTGTTTAAGGACGGATCACGTTACGGTCAGCTTCAAGCTATGGAGACATTGGCCCACGGCGACATCTTTCTCTACTCCGCCCATGACCAGGTGCGCGGCGGCTTCTTGAAAGTGGACGGCGAAGTGACCTTTGAGGGGGAACGGCCAGTTGTGTACGTGGAGACCTACGGTCACGGCATTTATGGCCGGCCCAAGAACCTGGTAGGAGGACTGGTCGTCTACCGCGTGGGCCAGAAGGCCGAACGGCCCGCCAGCATCACCGACGAGGTAACCTACGCCCTCCTTCCCATCTACGAGGAACTGTGGAGCCGACGCCACAGTATGGGGACAGGCCAAACGTTCGACCGACTTTTCTTCTACGCTGGCTACCGGCTGCCGGCGGCCTTCGACGGTGACACGTGGGGCGCCGACAAGGCCAACACCCCGTGGGGATACGACCAGGCGCGCGGATTTCGGCTTCATCGCGGGGATTTCTTCCTCGACCCGGCCAAGGCCATGAGCTACCACGCTACATTCCCCGCCCCCTTCTCCCGCCGCTACGTGTACAACCCGTACCTGACGGACATCAGGTGACGGCCACTTTGAAGAAGCATCAAGGTGCGACGCACTTCGGAAAAGTGCGTCGCACCTCCACCTTTGACGCAAAGCCTGTCCGGGTTATACTTTACGGGGGATGTCCTCCGATGAGCATGATACCGCCTGAGAAACTGGAAGCCTACAAACGGGGTGCGCTGGAGCGAGAACGGCGCCGGCGGCAGGAAGAAGCGCGGCGCCGAGAGCGGGCCTGGCTGGTCGCCAGGCGAGCGGCGGCGCTGCTGAAGGAGCAGTTTGGCGCCACGCGCGTGGTCGTGTTTGGCTCTCTCGCCCACGGTGCCTGGTTTCGCCTGGACTCGGACATTGACCTGGCCGCTGCCGGTATCCCCCCAGAGGATTTCTGGCGCGCCTGGTGCGCGCTGGACACGGTCAGTGAAGGGTTCGAGATCAACCTCGTGGCCCTGGAAAGCGCGCCCGACGCGCTGCGCCAGAGCATTGAAGCGCAAGGTGTGGAACTGTGATTGCCCGCTATCAGGCCCTACGACAGCGAATTGCACAGGAACTTGAGCAACTTGAGCGAACCGTCTCAGCAATTCAACGCCATTGGGAAAAAGCGCGCCTCAGCGGGCCAGACCAAGACGCGTACATCAATTCTGTGGCTCTGAATCTCCACAGTTTCTACACCGGCGTTGAACGCGTTCTTCAGCTTATTGCCGTCGAGGTGGATGGAGGTGTCCTTGGTGGCCCATCCTGGCACGCGGAACTTCTGCGCCAGATGACAGTAGATGTACCGGCTGTACGACCACCAGTGCTACGGACACAAACCGTTCAGGAACTGGACGAGTACCGTAAATTCCGTCACCTTATCCGCAACATCTACACCACCAACATCGACCCAGATCGGATTGGGAAACTCGTGGCAAAATTGCCCAACGTATACGCACAACTACATCAGGATCTAGAGGCTTTTCTGGCCTTCCTTGACACCCTGGCCCGGGCGGACGAAGAGTGAACTCTGAGGCTCACCACAACCAGCCCGGCGCCCACCAGCAGCAACGCCCACCCCAGCAGGATGATCCGCCGCGCCCAATCCACCCGACGCGCGTG
Organism: Ardenticatenaceae bacterium; assembly: GCA_015491235.1. GTDB lineage: Bacteria > Chloroflexota > Anaerolineae > Ardenticatenales > Ardenticatenaceae > WFWG01. Next base: position 3,625 of record WFWG01000156.1, on the reverse strand, counting down.
TGTGCTGTGAGCCTCCCGTCCCCGGCGCAGGGCTGCCCGGTTGGCCGGGGCGTGGCCGCGCACGTGGCGCAGCCACCAGGCCCGGCGACAGTAGACGAAGGTGGCCACTTCGCTGGCGGTAACGAAGTGTTCCGAAGAAGTCCGTTGGCGCTCCACTTTCCGGTCGGTCATGGCCTTGGCTCGTCCGCTTGGAGGAAGAGGCGCGCTGCCGCCTCCAGCGTGAGGCTGGCGGCCTGCGCTTCGGCTTGATGGCGCTCCTCCGCTGTCAGGTGGGGCTGGATCTCCGCCAGCTTCTTGGTCGCCTGATCACGGGTGCCGTGGATGGTGGCAGGGTGATTGACCACCAGGTGGAGCAGAACAGCCGCTTCCCGCAAGTGGCCCTCGGCAGCCCGGATCTCCGCCAGAAGGCAGAACCCATCCAGCGCCACCGGAGCGAGCTGGGCGTCCAGGGCCCCTCGCACCACCTCGTGGGCGCGCGCCAGGGCGGTCTGGTGGTCCCCTTGAAGCCAGGCCAGGCTTCCCAAGTTGCTCTTGACGCTGAGCATCCCCCGCCGCTCGCCAAGCTGCTGACGCAACGCCAAGGAACGGCGGTAGCACGCTTCGGCCGCCTCGAAGTTTCCCAGTTTGGCTTCCACGTTTCCCAGGTTGTTCAGTACGGTCGCATCCGCCGTCGGGGAATGAAGGTGCCGCAAGGTGTCCAACGCCTGCCGGTATTCGCGGCGCGCTTCCTCTAGCTTCCCCTGCGCCTCTGCCACCAGACCCAGGTTGTTGTGGCACGTGGCCACCAACTCAGTCCGCCCCTGTTCTTGCCACAGCCGCAGTGCTTGGCGGTAGTGCTTCCGCGCCTGCCCATACGCCCCCAGGGCGTAGCAGACAATGCCCAGGTTGTTCAACGGCAGAGCGCACTCCCAGGGCGCATCAATCGCCTCCAGGGCTTCCAAGCTCTCCAGCAGCAATTCGCGAGCCCGGGCGTATTGGCCCTTCATGCAGGCCACCAGCCCCAGCGTGTTGAGGGCGTCGCCAATAGCACGCCCCTCCTCCAGCCGACGCCCCCCCTCGAGGGCGCGTGCCAAGTGGGCTTCGGCCGCCTGGTAATCGCCGCGCAGGTAGGCAATGTTGCCCAGCGTTTGCCAGGCCGCTACTTCCTCCTCGTACATCTGGAGGGCGTGGAAGGTCTCCTGGCAGGTGTTCAGCCACGCCTCGGCCTCGGCGTAGTGCCCCGTGCGGTACAGGAAAGTGGCCCGGCGGAGCTGAACGCGCCAGAACAGTTTCCCGGCATCGGCTGTCAGGGCCTCAGTTGCCCGTGTGAAGAGCACCCGGCCTTCCTCGAAGCGGCTTTGCCTCTCCAGAAAGTGGTACAGGGGTTCCACGAGAGGAGCCAAGCGGTCGGGGTCTTCGTGCTCGACGGCCCACGTCCAGGCGGCGCGCAGGTTGTCGAACTCGCGGGCCATCCACCGCAGCGCCTCCAACTGGCGGCGGTCGCGCAGGTGAGGACGGCGGGCCTCGGCGGCCTCGGCGAAAAAGGTGCTGTGGCGACGGGCCACTTCGTCCTTCTCGTCTCCCAGCTTCTGGGCGGCGAACTGGCGCAGGAGCTCGTGGAGGTGGAAACGGCCGTCGGCCTCACGGACGAGAAACGAGGCGTCCACCAGGTCGGCCAGGTCCTGAGGACGAGCCCCGGCCACCCGGACGGCGGCCTCGGCCGTGAATCCGCCACGGAAGACGGACAGGCGCGCGAACGTGGCCTGCGACGCCGGCGCCAACAGGCGCCAGGAGTGCTCGAAGGCGCGTTCGATGCTGCGGTGGCGAGACGGCAAGTCGGGCCACTCCACGGTCAACACGTCCAAGTCGTGGGCCATGCGCCGGGCAACTTCCCCACAGGGGAGAGCGCGCAGGGAGGCCGCCGCCAGCTCGATGGCCAGCGGAAGCCCCTCGGCCAGGCGGCAGATGTGGGCCACGTGGCGACACGTCTCCCCCTCACAGTGGAAGTCGGGCACCTTCTGCCTGGCGCGCTCGACGAAGAGGCGCACGGCGTCCCACTCGCCAGCCAGCGCCTCACGTTCGGCCGGCGGGTACGACAAGCCGGCCACCCGGTAGACGCGCTCCTCGGCAATTCCCAGCACACGGCGGGAAGTCACGAGCGCGGCCACCCGCTGGGTGTGCTCCAGCAGGGCGACAAGTTCTGCCGTGGATTCCACCAGGTGGTCGAAATTGTCGAGGATGAGGAGGACCTCCTTGTGTCCCAGCGCCTTGATGAGCGCCTCCAAGGGCGTCTCGGCATGGCGGGGAATCACCTTGAGGGCGTTGACAACGGCCAAGGAAAGCGCCTGCTCGCCCTCTGTGCTTGCCAGGGGCACAAAGAAGACGCCGTCGGCGAAGCCGAAGCGCATCATGCGACCCGCCTGAAGGGCCAGCCGCGTCTTCCCCACGCCACCAGGTCCCACCAGAGTGAGCAGCCGGCAGTCGGGCTGCGCGAGCAGGTCGCCGATTTCGAGCAACTCGGCCTCACGCCCCACGAAAGTGGTGAGCTGGGGTGGCAGGTCAAGCGGCGGAGGGGGAAGCGGCTCTTGCAACGTGGGATCGTTCGCCCGAATGCGCTGAGCAAGCGTGCACGTGGCTGGCGAAGGGTCGGCGCCGAACTCTTCTTGAAGCATCTGTTCGCATTGCTTGAAGACCCGCAGGGCGGCGCTCCGCTGGCCCTGGGCTGCCAGGAGCCGCATGAGTTGGGCGTAGCATTCCTCCCGCCAAGGGTCTAGGCGCACCAGACGCTCGGCATACTGTTGGGCCACGTTCAACCGGCCTGTCAGGGCGTAGTGGCGCACGAGCGCCTCGAGGGCCTGGACGGCTTGCTGGTGCAGCCGCTCCCGCGTGAGCGCCAACCAATCGTCGAAGGTGCTGCTGCGCTTGACGGTGAGGCCGGCCAGAAACTCGCCTCGATAGAGGGTCACCGCGCGCTCCAGTCGCCACGCACAGGTGGGGCACCGCTCCAGGGCACGGTGAGGATGGTGCTCGACGGCCTCCAGAAGCGCTACAAACTCCCCCACGTCCGACCAGAGGGGACGCGCCGGGTTCAACTGGACGGCCTGCCGGTCCACGAGGAGGTGGGGCGTCCAGGCATGAGGGTCGCCCAGCACCTTGCGCAGGTTGAAGAGCGCTTGAGCCAAATTTTTGCGGGCGGCCACATCGGACAGGTCCGGCCACAACAGGCTGGCGAGCGCGTCACGGCTGTGGCGTTGGCTCCTTCCCACGACCAAGTACGCCAGCAGGGCGCGCACCTTGTTGGACTCGAACTCCACCTGCGGCTCCCCGCCGCCAGCGAGAAAGCACGTTCCCAGAAGGTAGAGGCGCCGTTCACCTTGTGGCTCGTCCTGGTACACCACTTCTGCTCTTGCACTTGGGTTGCTCACCATTCCCCCTTTCCGTTCGACCTCCAAGGGGACTACAAAGTTGTCTCCGCTCCCTGCTGCTCTCCTGACGTTTTCCTGATAACGTTTTGGTATCCTCTTCCCAGGAAGAGGCACCAATCCGTTACACGAGTTACGCGGTTGCTCTTGGACAAAGGTGTGATCCGGTCCTGTCCGTTCGGCACGGAGCACCAGCGGCGTCCCGAAAGAACGCCACTCCGCTA
>WFWG01000155.1 GCA_015491235.1 Ardenticatenaceae bacterium | reverse complement strand
GTCAGGTAAACGGGCGTACTGGCACCAAAGTATAGCGTATCCACACAGGGGATGCAAGGAGGCTCTTCGTGTTGGTGGCGGAGGTTCTGGAAGCAAGCCATGCTTTTGTACAGATAAAGCTAGAGTACTGCTTAACGTCGGTTCGTCTCCTGCTCTTTCATCGCTTGTTCCATTGCCGCAATGGCCCGTGCCAGTTCCTCGATGGCGGCCCGCTGTTTGCGGTAGAGGTCGCTTTCGCTGATGGCCAGTTGGCGAGCCACATCTTTGGCCCGATATCCCTTGATGTACTTCAGTTCTAAAATGTTGTAGAGCAGCCAGTCCTGGGAGAGCAGTTGGCGTTCGCCGTCCGGCTTGATGGCTTCTAGCGCCTCGGTGAGCACGGCCCGCAGCGCTTTGGCAGGGTTGTTGTCGTGCTCGGCCAGGCGTGAGCGCACCACCGCCAGGCGGAGGAGCGGGCTGTGGGTAAGGCGTGGCCCGCCCCAGTAGTGGCTCAGGGCATCTTTGACCATTTGCGGGAAGTTGGGCGCGAAGATGGGGCTCTCCTCGAAGGGGGGCACGGCCCCGTTTGCCCCCAAAATCCCCCCGGCGTAGGGCACCGCGCTGCGCCAGCGCTGAATGTTTTCCACCTGGGGCGTCAACTGGCGCAGCAAGAACATGATGCTCTGCTGGAGCCGGCGATCCTCGATGGCAATCTCGGCGCGGGCCACAAGCTGGTGGATGAGCTGGCGCTCGCGGTCGCTCAACGTGGGCCACTCGCCGTTCTGGCGAATGGCGAGGAGGCCCAACAGAACGCCACTCTCCGGGCTTCGCAGGGGGTAAACTCGCATCCCGTTGGCCACGGGCCACTTCTCGACGGCCTCCCGCTCGCCCGCGCGCAGGCGAGCCAGTTCGGCTGGGTCACACGCCCGCGCGAAGGCGTCGGCCACGTGGCGATGGCCGCAGTACGTTTCGACGACGAGTTGGTTGTTTTCGACCACCAGGACACAGCCGTGTTCGGCCCGCAGCAGGTCGCACAGCGTGGTCAAAATGTTTTCCATCAACTGGCGCAGGTCACTGGGGGCCAGCAGGCGGTCGCTGAATTGCCGCCAAAATTGCAGTTCTTCACGGTCTTTCTGGTAAATCAAGTAGTCGAAGAGCGGTTGAAGAAACCGGACGAGCGCTTGGAAGAAGACGATACTGCCCACGATGGCAAAGATGAGCACTGTCTCCCGGGGCAGCCCGAAGAGCACTTCCACGCGGGGCACGGCCAGCGCCACCACAATGACCAGTGCGCCCAACAGGGGGCCGCGCACCAGGTACGTCAACAGGCTGTGTTTCACCACGCGATCTGGTGCCAGCGTGCCGTGGTACGCCACGCTGTACGTCATGATGACCAGCATGGCGGCCACCCCCAGGTTGCCCACCAGCAGCACGCCCATTAGGAGGAGAGGTGGTAGTCGGGCTGGCAAGCTGGCCAGCAGCAGGTAGGGGTAGACGGCCAGGCCAGGCGCCGCAAAGGTGACCACCAAATAGGTCATCCGGCGGCGAGAGGTGCTGGTCAGGGTACGCTGTCGGGCCCAGAGGGTGTTGGCGAACCCCCAGGCCGAAGTGACGAAAAAGTAAAGCACAAAGGCCCAGAAGAAGGGACCAGCCGTGAACTGAGTGGCCCAAGGCGCGTAGGCCACTGCCTCCTCAACGATGAGGTGCGTTCGCCAGACCAGCAAGAAGAATACCAAGCCCACCAGGTAGGCGCCTGCCACAGCAATACGCCGGTTGCGGGAAGCGGCCCCGGTGGTGCGCAAAAGGGCGTCGCTAAAGTGCAGGTACGCCGCCGGAACCAGAGCGATGCCAATCCACTGGAGCTTGAGCCACACAGTGGCGGCCGCCGGCTCGGTCACGCGGGAAAGGACCACGTCCACGCCGAACACGATAGTAACGAATCCCAGGAGCACGGCAAAGGCGCGGGCAGCAGAGTGACGAAGGTTGTGGGTTAGGATGTAAACAAAAAGGGAGAAAGTTAGCAGGAGGTTGACTCCTGCCAGGAACAAGTTCAACAGGTTGAGGAAATTGAAAAAAGTCGTTCCATCGGACATCATCGTTCCAGCACTTCACTCCCCTACGCCACCCAAGTGGCGAAGAAGTAGACCACGGTTGCTGTAAAGATCAGGCTGTCCACCCGGTCCAGTATTCCCCCGTGGCCTGGAATCAAGTTGCTGCTGTCCTTCACGCCAACACGCCGCTTGATCATACTCTCGGCCAGGTCGCCCAGGACGGCGGCTGGGCCGATCAAGGCGCCCAGCAGGAGGGCACGTCCTGGCGACAGGTTCAGCCACATCGAGCCCAGCAGGACAGTAACGATCAGACACAGGCTCACGCCGCCCAGGGTGCCCTCCCACGTCTTCTTCGGGCTGTACTGGGGGGCGAACGGTCGTCGTCCCAAGTACCGGCCCACCAGGTACGCCCCTGAGTCACAGGCCGAGGTGGCCACGATGAGCAGCACCACCCACCACAGACCGTCTGGCAGCGCCCGCAGGCGCACCAGCAGACTCATGGGCCATCCGACGTAGAGCACGCCGGCCAACGTCATGGCCCAGTCGCGCAGCCGGTCGTGGGGAGCGGGAAAAGCCATCTCCCAGACCAGCCCGCCAATGACCACGCCCGAGATGGCCAAGTGCACCATTCCTTCGCTCGACTGACCAGCCCCGACGACCAGGCCCACTGCAGCCAGCATTCCGAGGGGGGCCAAGGAGTGGTGCTCGCGCGGCATCAGGCGGTAGAACTCCCACAAACCCAGCCCCCCAATGACCAGCACGAGCGTCACAAACAGTAAACCGCCCTGCCAAACCGGCAGGGCTATCAAGGCGATCAGCAGCACGGCACTGGCGACGCGTGTTCCCATCTTCCACCCTGTGGCAGTTCCCCTGACAGGCCAGAACAGGCGGCGGCGCCTACACTTTCTCCAGCACGCGGCCGAACCGCCGCTCCCGGCTGGCGTATTCCAGAATGGCCTTTCGCAGTTCCTCCTTGTCGAAATCCGGCCAGAGGGTGGGCGTCGAGTAGATTTCAGCGTAGGCCGCCTGCCAGATCAGGAAGTTGCTCAGGCGGTATTCGCCTCCCGTGCGGATGATGAGGTCTGGGTCGGGCAGCGGCCACGTGTACAGGTAGCGGCTGAAGGTCTCCTCGTCGAGCGTGTCCGGGTCAAGCCCCTCTCGCAAAATGCGCCGACAGGCGTCCAAAATTTCGGCTCGCCCCCCGTAGTTGAAAGCTACGTTCAAAATGAGGCGGTCGTTGTGTTTTGTGCGTTCGATGGCCTGTTTGATTTTGGCCTGTAAGTCGGGGCGGATGCCCTCGAGCCGACCAATGTGGCGCAACTGGACGCCCTGCTGGTTGAGTTCTTCGAGTTCGCGGTCAATGACCTGTTCCAGGATGCTCATTAACCCGCGAACCTCGTTGGGCGGACGGTACCAGTTTTCGGTCGAGAAGGCATAGATGGTCAAAATCTCGATGCCGAATTCGACACATGCCTCCAGGATGCGGCGCAGGTTTTCAGTTCCCGCCCGGTGTCCGGCCAAGCGGGGCAGGCCGCGTTGCCGTGCCCAGCGCCCGTTACCGTCCATAATAATGGCCACATGGCGAGGAATTTTCTCCGGCGGAAGGCCAAGGGGGTTGTGTTCAGTCGTCATACGTCTGCTCCTATTTCTTGTTCCCGGCAGAAGTCGCGCTCTTTTCGGCGTTTTGAACGTGGGCGCGCCGGGGTACCGCAGGCTCGGCAAGCAAATTAATTTCCAACCCCTCACGGGCCATTATGGCACCAGGGAACTGCTTTTGAGCCTGGGCCTCAATTTCCAGCAGGAAGGCGTCGTCGTGGGCTGGATCGTGGTGGAAAAAGGCCAGGTGACGCACGCCAGCCGCTCGGGCCACTTCGAGGGCCATCTCGGGTGTGCTATGTCCCCACCCCTGTCTGGACGTAACTGGGTTAAGGTATTCCTCTAGGGTGTACTGGGCGTCGTGGATCAGCAGGTCGGCCCCTTGGGCAAAGCGAATCAGTCGTTGGTCTCCCCCCTCGTAGCCCTCCGTGTCGGTGGCGTAGACGACAGCATGTCCCTTGTACGAAATCTTGTAGAAATAGACGCCCTCCTGGGGATGAGCGTAGCTCTTGAGCACGTCAACACGGACGGCGTTCTCGTCTGCGGTCAGGGGATCGCGAAAGACGTTTTTGACCTGGGGTTCCAGGTGGCCTGGCAACAGCCAGATGGCTTCCGTTTCGGCCAGAGGACGCACGATGCGCACGGCCCGCAGGTCGTCCAGGCTAATGGGAAAGTTAGGCGGCACCATGGCACGCCGCAGCGTCTCTTCCACCTGCTCGCGCACGGCGCGGGGGCCGAACAGGTAGAGCGTCGAAGTAGCAATGTAAGCTGGTGCGAAGTAGGGAATGCCCTGAATGTGGTCGTGGTGTGTGTGGCTGAACAGAATAACGGCCGAAATGGGACGGTTGTTTTCCTGAGAGCGCCTGACCAGTTCATGACCTGCGCTGATAATGCCGGTTCCGCCGTCTAGAAAAATGGTGTGCTCGCCAGCCCGTACTTCCACACAGGGCGTATTGCCGCCAATCTGAACGGTGGCGGCTCCTGGAACGGGGTAGCTCCCTCGCACGCCCCAAAAGCGGACTGTGAACCGGTCACTCATGTCGGTGTTCCCCCTTTACCCCTTTCACCTTTTAGCAACGTTGAGGGCCACGGTTTTGTTCAAGTTGGGGGGATGAATCCGTCCGGCAGAAGAGCGCCCTCAAGGTTAGCACCTTCCAGGTCAGCTTCCGTCAAGTCAGCGCCTGTGAGCACGGCCCCCCGCAGGTCGGCGTAGCGCAGAACAGCGCGGACAAGTCGGGCGTTGGTCAGGTCGGCTGAGGCCAGGTTGGCGCCCAGTTGGGCCCCCGTTAGGTTGGCACCGCGCAGGTTGGCGCCGCTCAGGTCGGCCCCCGTAAGGATGGCGTTCTCCAGGTTGGCCCCTTCCAGGTTCGCCCCCTGGAGGTTGACGTCCACGAAGTCAGTGTTGGCCAGTTGGGCGCCGGGAAGGTGAGCACCCGGCATCTTGGCGGCGCTGAGGGTGTTGCGGCCTTCGAAGATGACGTCACGCCATTCCACGTCCACCAGCTTGGTGCTGAACATGGTGACGTTGCGGAAAATCGTGCCCTCCATGACGGCCCCGGAAAGATCCGATTGGGACCAGTCGGAACCCGTCAAGTCAGTGCGGGTAAAAGTAGCCCCCCGCACGTTGGCCCGCCGGATGCGGGCGCTCCGCAGGCGGCAGTCGGTGAAGTTGACGCCTTCCAAGTTGGCCTCGGTCAGGACGATGCCGTCCAGCTTCAACCCGCTGAGGTCTGCGCCGGACAGGTCAACCCCCTTCAGTTCCAGGGGGGCACCGGCCGTTTCGTTCTCTGCCAGCAGGCGCTCGATGTCAGACCGTCCCAACCTGACCGACTTGCGCTCTCGCTTCAGCAAGAAATCAAAAATGCCCATTTCGCTTTCACCCGTTGACAATCTGGCCCGTGGGACCTGATATAGCCTCTCAAGTGTACCTGAGAGCGCTCACTTTTGCAAACGCCGCTCAGCTAAAGCGTCCACTCCTCCTTGTGGCCGAACCCAAGACGGTTGTCAATGAGCCGGATCCAGTGGGGCTCGATGCTCCACATGGCGACTCGCCGCAGTGCCCGGACGAGCACTGAAGCGGGAGTTCGCAGGAAGGGAAAGCGAGCCGTGTAGACCTCCCAAGCGCGCTCCCGCTCAGCGCCTGAAAGGAGGCGACAGGTGCCGGTGAACTGCACACCCTGAATTTCCGTCCACGACTGGCGGTCGCGCTGAACAGTGCCGGCCACGCGGGAGTTTTGCTGCATGGCTTGACCGTGGCGAGTGTTCGGGTCGGTGAGCACGTAGAACCAGAGGCGTTCTGCGTCCAAGGCGTAGAAGAGCGCCGCAGCGTAAGGCGTACCGTCGGGTTCGGCCACGGCCAGGGTCAGCACGCGGTGCTCCTTCAAGAAGGCCACCAGGCGTTCGTCAGGCATGGGGGTATCCTCCACGGGACTTCTGGGACGGCACGCGCTCCAGGGCGGCCTCGATGGCCGCTTCCAGGTCTACCTCGGGGTGCTGCGGGTTCAGCGAGAGCCACAGGAAGAATTCCACGTTGCCGGCCGGGCCGCGCAGCGGGCTGACCGTCACCCCGGCCACGCGCCAGCCGCGCTCGCGGGCCCAAGTGGCCAAGTCGCGGAGCACTTGGCGGTGTACGGCGGGGTCCCGCACGACGCCGCCCTTGCCCACCTGCTCGCGCCCGGCCTCGAATTGGGGCTTCACGAGGGCGATCACGTCTCCGCCGGGGCGCAACCACTTGCGCACGGCGGGCAACAACAGCCGCAAGGAGATGAAGGAGGCGTCAATGGTCACCAAATCCACCGGCTCCGGCAGCGATTCCAGGTAACGGGCGTTGGTGCGCTCCATGACCACCACGCGGGGGTCCTGGCGCAACTTCCAGGCGAGCTGGCCGTAGCCCACGTCAATGGCGTAGACGCGGCGGGCGCCGCGCTGCAAGAGCACGTCGGTGAAGCCGCCAGTGCTGGCGCCCACGTCGGCGGCTACCCGACCGGCCGGGTTCAGGCCGAACTCGTCCAGGGCCGCGGCCAGCTTCAACCCGCCCCGGCTGACGTAGGGAAGCGGTTGCCGAACTTCGACGTGAGCTTTCACGGCCACGCGGGTGCCCGGCTTGGTCACCACCTGGCCGTCCACTGTCACCTCGCCAGCCATGATGAGCCGCTGGGCCTGCGTGCGACTCTCCGCCAAGCCGCGCTGAACCAGCAGGAGGTCGAGCCGTTCCTTTGGAATCCGTTTGGCCGTCCGTGACATGCAACCTCCGTGTTCTGACAGGACAGGCTGCTCAACCCCTTCAGGGAATTTAGTTCGACGCCTGCTATCCCCCCTGAGACACACTCACTTGGATTTTATCATCCTGCGGAGAAAGCGAAAAACTTTGGGGCGCGTTAGGTGTTAGGAGACCTGCAGCGAGGCATGAAGCGACGTGAGGGCCGACGAAATGCCAGGCTGGCTTCGCTCCCGTGGTTAATTGC
>WFWG01000154.1 GCA_015491235.1 Ardenticatenaceae bacterium | reverse complement strand
GGTCAATGAAGGCGTACATGATGTCCACCAGCAGGTTTGCCAGCGTGTAGCTGACGGCAATCAGCAAAGTGAGGGCCGTCAGGACGGGATAATCCCGTGCCGAGAAGGCACGAAAGCCCAGGCGGCCAATGCCGGGAATGCCGAAAATGGTCTCGGTGATGAAAGAACCCGTCACCAGCCCGCCCAACATGAGGCCCAAGATGGTCACCAGTGGAATCAGCGCGTTGCGCAGAGCGTGGCGCCCCAGCACGAGGAGTTCGGGCAATCCTTTGGCTCGCGCCGTGCGCACGTAGTCCTGATCCAGCACTTCGGCGAGGTTGGCCCGCGTCTGGCGGGCGAAGACGGCAATGGGGCCAGCCCCCAACACGAGGGCCGGCAGAATCACACTCTTGCTGAAGAGGCCATCCCATCCGCCAGGGGGCAAGAGGCGCAATTTGTACGAGAAGAACCAGAGCAAGATGGGAGCGGTCAAAAAGGTGGGAAACGAAATGCCCATGACGACACTGGCCGTGGTCAGGTAGTCCAGAAGCGTATTGCGCCTCACAGCGGCCAGCACCCCCAGGGGAATGCCCACCACGACGCCCAACGCGATGGCGACTGCGTTCAACTGGACAGAAACCCACAGCCCCCGGGCAATGAGTTTCGCCACGGGCTGACCGCGGGCCACCGTGATGGACTCCCCCAGGTCACCGTGCAGGGCGCCCCACACGTAGTCGGCATACTGGACGAGAAGGGGGCGATCGAGCCCCATCTCACGCCGAATGCGGGCTACCGTCTCCGGGTCGCTGCGCTGGCCCAGGAGTTGCTGTACAGGGTCACCTGGCCCGTACACCCCCAGGGCGAAGGTGATAAAGCTGATGATGACCAGCAACAGCGGCAACCAGAGCAGACGGTTGACCACGTACTTGAGCATGGACGCACCCGCTACCGCTCAATGCGCACGTACTTCAAGCGTGGCACAATCGTGGACGGGAATATCATCCCCTTCACCCAGGGTTTGACCAGCCAGAACTCCTTGCCGTACCAGAGGGGGACAATGGGAGCGTCGTCCAGGATCATTTGCTCCGCCTGGTTGTAAAGCTCGAAGCGCTTCTGCCGATCGCGCTCCACAGCCGCCTGTTGGAGCAACTCGTCCACCTGCGGGTTGCAGTAGCCCAGGTGGTTGTCCCGGCTCTCGCAACTGAAGAGGATTTCCAGGAAGTTCTGCGGGTCCGGGTAGTCGGCAATCCAACCAATGTCGTAAATTTGGTACGGGTTGGGGTCCTTGTTGATGTCGAAGAGGAACGTGGCCCACTCCGTCTGCTCAATGGCCACTTCCACGCCCAAGTTCTGCTTCCACATTTCCACGATGGCCTCCACCGTCTGAGGAGGCGCGCCGCCGCGCCCGGGGACGTGGATGGTGATGTCGGGCAGCCCTTCTGGGCCTCCGTAGGAGGAGGCCGCCAGCGCCTCGCGGGCGGCTTCAGGGTCGTACTCGTAGCCGCGCACGTCAGGGTTGTAGCCCGGCAGGCCGGGAGGCAAAATGCCGTGGGCCGGCTGCACCGTCTCCCGCAACACCACGCGGGCCAGCCGCTCACGGTCAAGCGCCATCGCGAAAGCCCTGCGCACGTTCACGTCGTCGAAGGGCGGCTGGTCGTTGTTCAACCCCAGGTAGCCCAGCGAGAGCGTCTCCACTTCTACCAGTTCGGCGTTGAGGGGGTCACTGGGGTCCAACACTCGCTCGATGTCGGCCAGGCCCACGGGGGCCACGTCCAACTCGTCGGTTTCGTAACGGGTCATGATGGAGCCGCCCGCCAGCGTGTAGACCACCTGATCGAGGCTGGGCTTGGGCTCACCGTAGTAGCGCTCGTTGGGCACCAGGATGAGCTCCTCGCCAAAGGTGTAACGCTCCAGCTTGAAGGGGCCAGTGCCGTTGGGGTTTTCGGTGGCCCAGGTGCGGCCACCCTTTTCGACGGCCTCTCGGTCCACCACAAAAGCGGTGGGATAGGTCAACTTGGCCAGGAAGTAAATTTTGGGCGCGTCAATGGTGATTTCAAGCGTGTAGTCGTCAACGACACGTACGCCTTCCACTTCGTCCGTTCGTCCGTCGAGCTTGTCGCGACAACCAATGATGTCGCCCAGGTAGGTGTGCGCCACGGGTGACTGGGTCTTGGGATCGCAGGCCCGCTCGATAGTGTACTTGAAATCCTCGGCTGTAACGGGACGACCGTTGGCAAAGGTCACGTCCTGGCGCAAGTAAAAGGTATAGACCGTGCCGTCGTCGGAGATTTCCCACCGCTCGGCGATGTCAGGTTGCACGGAGAGGTCATCAGGCGAGAGGGTGACCAAGCCGCTGAAAATCTCCACGATGTACTCGGCGGACGTGGCGTCACTGGCCAGGGCCGGGTCCAGCGTGGGTGGATCGGCGCCAGGGATGCGCAATACGCCTCCCGTGCCAGCAGGTGGGCGAGCCGTCTCCTCGGGAGGCGCTTTGGAGGTTGGCGTTTCTACAGCAGGGGATTCGCCGGTTCTAAAGAAAGAGAGCCCTTCTCCCTGCGAAACGATAGTCACAGCAGCTCCCACAATAACCACGCAGAGGAAGAGCACGACACACGCGGCCGCCACACCAGCAACCAACCACAACCAGTTCCTCGAAGTGTTGTTCATGGGATTCTAAAGCCTCCTCCCTTGGGTTAAAGGATATGACTTGGGCGCGGCAAATGGTGGTGAAGCACTGCTCTGTTGAAGCAGCAACACATCGCTCTCCCAAAGGCCACAACGTGTCTGGCTTAAACGGTAATATAGCATACGCCAAAATCACGTGTCAAGTGCCAGCAAGTTGTGTTGAGACGTGTGTTCTCCAAGCATTGTCTAGCCACAATCGAAACTTTTCTTCATCAACTTCACCTTGGCTGAGCACCAGAAACAATTGCGGGCAAACAAAATACCCCCACCCAAAGGGAGGGGGCAAAGGGACAACCGAAGTCAGTTGCCGCCGTATTTACTTCAAAGCTGCTAATGCCTGAGCGTAGTTCTGAGCAACCTGCTCCCAGTTCACCACGTTCCACCAGGCCGCAATATAATCCGCCCGGCGGTTCTGGTAGTTGAGGTAGTAGGCGTGCTCCCACACGTCTAAGCCCAGCAGAGGGGTGTAGCCGTCCATGTAAGGGCTGTCCTGGTTGGGCGTGGAGTAAACGATCAACTTGCCAAACGCCGTGAGCGCCAGCCAAGCCCAACCACTGCCGAAGCGAGTAGCTGCCGCCTTGGAGAATTGCTCTTTGAAGGCGTCGAAAGAGCCAAAGGCTGCGTTGATGGCATCAGCCAATTCACCAGCAGGAGTCCCACCACCGTTGGGCGACATAATGGTCCAGAAAAGGGAGTGGTTGGCATGACCGCCACCGTTGTTGCGCACCGCCGTGCGAATGTCCTCCGGCACGCTGTTGATGTGGCGCAACAACTCCTCCACCGGTTTATCGTGAAGTTCCGGGTATTTTTCCAGCGCCTTGTTCAGGTTGTTCACGTAGGCCTGATGGTGCTTGGTGTGGTGGATCTCCATAGTACGGGCGTCAATGTGCGGCTCGAGAGCATCATACGCGTAGGGCAAAGGCGGTAAAGTGTGCGCCATAATTCACCTCCTTATGGCGATTGTTGAGATTCTTACCTGCAAAACTATCTTTTCTACTTTAGCACGCCCACGAAGCCATGTCAATCAACGGCAAGAAAAAAGCCAGGCACCCAAATTGGGTGCCTGGCTACTGGTCGGGGCGAGAGGATTTGAACCTCCGACCTCTTGCACCCCATGCAAGCGCGCTTCCGGGCTGCGCTACGCCCCGACGTTGAGGGGCGACCAGTGGGGCTCGAACCCACAGCCTCCTGGGCCACAACCAGGTGCTCTGCCCTTGAGCTATGGTCGCCACGCGATCGTCTCAAGACGAAAATGGTGGGCCCTGCTGGATTCGAACCAGCGACCAACCGGTTATGAGCCGGCCGCTCTACCGCTGAGCTAAGGGCCCTGGTGGGCAAGGAGGGACTCGAACCCCCAACCTCTTGGATGTAAGCCAAGTGCTCTAACCGCTTGAGCTACTTGCCCACGCCCCAGGAGAGCCCGGCAACGTCAGCCTCTGGTGGACCCGACAGGATTCGAACCTGCAACCCCGTGGATGCAAACCACGTGCTCTCCCATTGAGCTACGGGCCCACGCACGACTGGACGACGCTGCAAGCAGGTGTACTCCCGATTCTGTTCTGCCCGGGCGCCCGTCGTCCCACGCCCGAGCGCGCCGTCATCTGTCTCTCCGCGTTCGCGGAGGCGGCTCCTCACTTGGTGGGTGTAACCCACCCTCGTGGTCGCCGCTGCGACGGGAGCAAACCGCACCAGAGGTACGGCCTGCCCCACCCGCCTTGCTCCCCGTCAGCCAGCGCAGTCGCCTGGCCGCCGACATTACTGCCGACGCCGGTGGGCTCTTACCCCACCCTTTCACCCCTCACCTGTGCAGTGGGAGTTACCACTGCCATCGGCGGGTCTGCTCTCTGTTGCCGTCTTGCGTCACCAGGCCGTTACCAACCTGGTGCCCCACCTTGCGGTTTCGGTGGGTGGCCTGCCCGTGGCTTTAAAGCCACAGGCGGGGAGTCGGGAAGTTCCTCTGCCCCGCCTGGACGGGACAGCGACGGCCCCCTTGCTTGCAGGCTGCCGGGCTCATGCCCGGAGCCAGGTGGGTCGCCGGGGACTCGAACCCCGAACTCCCTGCTTAAAAGGCAGGTACTCTACCAATTGAGTTAGCGACCCGAATGCGGCTAGCTCGACGGGTAAGGGAGTTCATCCAAACCCCTTGCCAATGCGTTGTAAATTATGCCAAAATTCCCAACTTTTGTCAAGGTTGCGCGCGCGAAGGACGCGCCGTTTACACAATGCCAACTTCGCAGCCCATTATACCAATTGGGTCTACAAATGCCATGTATTCACCGGAATGGCCCGGCGCCGCTCCACCCGCCCACCCAACAAGGAAAAACTGTGGAGAACTGGGGTGGCTTCGCCGCCCCTGCACGCCACAATTTCTT
>WFWG01000153.1 GCA_015491235.1 Ardenticatenaceae bacterium | reverse complement strand
GTTGAAACTTGCGTGAATATACTTCTACTACCAGGCACGGAGCGCGAGTGAGCAAGAAATCGGCCTTGTGACTGTCGCCTTTGAAGGCAGGAGCGCGCATGAAGCTCAAGCTTTTTCACGACATCTTCGACCGCCGTGTCCGCCCGCTGGAAACGCTCGAATACCTGGCCGAGACGGAAGGGGCGGCGGAACACTGGCACGAGCTGGGCATGGCCTACTTCCAACGGCTTAAGTTCCACCTGGCCGCGGAGGCCTTCGACCGGGCCCTCCAGCTTGCTCCCCAGAACCCGGAGGTTCACTTTCACCGGGGAATAACGCTTTCCATCATGGGGAAATTTGGGCAGGCCATTGAGGATTTCAGCGAAGTTTTGCGCCGCCAACCCGACCACTTCGCGGCCCTTTACAACCGGGGACGCCTCTTGGCCCGCTTGCGGCGCTACGAGGAAGCCATTGCCGACTTCCGGCGAGCTATGCAACTTGATCCCACTCGTGCGAAGGAGTTGAACGTGCCCACGGCCGTGCGCACGATGCAGCGGCGCCTGGAGGGGCGCCCGGAACGCTGGTGGGATCGCTTGCGCGATCTGGTAAACCGGTAGCCAGCGAACGCGGGGGAGATTTGACAATCGCCGCCGTATAGATATAATAGAAGCAGCACTCCTCGGTAGCTCAACTGGCAGAGCGCCCGGCTGTTAACCGGGTGGTTGCAGGTTCGAGTCCTGCCCGGGGAGCCATGATAGAAGCGGCAACCCTAATTGGGTTGCCGTTTTTCTTTTTCGTGAACATCTCCACCACGGTGAAGGTGCAGCGTGTTTCTGAAGTGTGGCGCGCCAGGGCGTTCTGTTTATCTTCTGAGGAAAGCGAGGCCACGGTCAGGACGAGCGGCCATAGCACGCCGGCTGTCAGGAATGGAGCAAGAGCCGAGTTCGTGCAGGATGAGGAGCAGAAAAGGTGCGACGCACTTCCAGAAGTGCGTCGCACCTTAACGCCTCCTTCCGAATTCCAGCACGGTGCCGAGGCACCGTGCGCTAAAAGGAAATTTCTTCAATCCGTGAAATCGGTGAAATCCGTGGTTAGAAAACCGGAAAGCCCTGGCGACGCGCCTGAAGAGTAGACAACCCCTTTACAGGCGAGTATAATGACTAACAGAACGTACACGGTGAAAGGGGGACACGATTGCCAAGCGTGTTGCCCCTCAGCGGGGAAGCACAGTCATGGCCGAGTCCATTCGGGACAAACAGGCGCGGCTCTTGCGCCTCACCCACCTGCTGTACCGTCACCCGGAAGGGTTGACGGTGCGCGAGATGGCGCGCCTTTTCGGCGTCTCGTCGCGCACCATCCAGCGCGACCTGAAAGCGCTGGAGGAGTCGGGCGTGCCCATCTGGCAGGACGACGACGAGGAGCGCCCCCGCTACGGCATTGTGGAGGGGTACTACATTCCCCCGCTGCAACTCACGCTGGGGGAGGCCACAGCCCTTTACTTGGCGGCCCGCCTGCTCTGTCGCAGCGTGGACGAGCGCAACCCACATATCGTGCAGGCCATCGCTCAACTGGCCACTGTCTTGCCCGAAAACCTGGCACGGGCCCTCCAGGACACGGTCACCGTATTGGCCACCCAGAAGGAAGACCTGGACTTCCGTCACGCTTTCGAGACCGTGGCCCTGGGCTGGGCCGCCGGCCGCAAGGTGCGCATCTGGTACCAGGCCGCCCGCCGCCCCGACGTGCGCGAACACATCATCCGCCCCTATTTCATGGAGCCCGGCCACAAGGCCCTCTACGTGGTGGCGTACACCGAGACCTACGGGCGGGTGATCACGTTCAAAATGGAGCGCATTCGGCGCGCTGAGTTGCTGGACGAGACCTTCGATCTGCCTCCGGATTTTCTCCCCGCCCGCGTCCTGCGCCAAAGTTGGGGCATCGTTTGGGACGCATCGGTGGAAGAGGTGGTGTTGCGCTTCTCGCCCGACGTGGCCCGGCGGGTGGACGAGAACGTGTGGCATCCTTCCCAGGAAATCGAGGAATTGCCCGACGGAGGACGGCTCATGCGCCTCCGCGTGAGCGGCACGCTGGAAATCGAGCCCTGGATTAAGAGCTGGGGGGCCGCGGTGGAGGTGTTGGCTCCCGAGTCCCTGCGCCGCAAGATTGCCGACGAGGCGCGCGCGCTCGTGGCGATGTACGAGGGAACCGCCGAGTAACCTTACCGCTTCCCCAGCGCCACCATCAGTTTGATGCGCGCTTTCACCCCGCTTAGCCCGGCTGCCAGCACGGCGCCCGTGGCTTCCAGGTCACGGCAGGCGCCCGCGTAGCCGTATTCGTCGCCTGTGTAGCCAATGGGGCAGCGGCTGGCAACCACCACGGCGGTGCCCTGCTGCACCGCTTCTCGAATAGCGCTCATCCACCCCGGCGGCACACGCCCCCCGCCGAAGCCTTCAATGACGATGCCGCGCGGTCGTTGCTGAACCAGCAGGCGCAGCAGTGTGTCCGGCATGCCCACGGCGGCCTTGATCAGGTGAACGTCGGGCTCAAGCTCGCGCACGGACAAGACTTCACGTTCCACGCGCCAGTGCCAATGGACTTTGCCATCAACGATTCGTCCCATTGGGCCACAACCGGGGGAGGCGAAGGCGTCCGGCCCGTGGGATTTCACCTTCATGGCGTAGCGGGCCGCGTGGATTTCGCCGTTCATCACGATCATGGTGCCGCGTCCACGTGCTTCCGGGTCCAGAGCCACCCGCACCGCGTCGGCCAGGTTGCGGAACCCCTCGTAGCCGGGCTCATCGGCCCGGTACATGGCTCCCGTCATCACCACGGGGCGTTCTCCCGGTACTGTCAGGTCCAGCAGGTAAGCCGTCTCCTCCAGGGTGTCGGTGCCGTGGGTGATCACCGCGCCCCGCACGGCCAGCCGCTCCAGGCGATCTTGCACCGCTTTGCGGAGTTGCCAGAGGTTGGCCACCGTGAAGTGGCTGCTGGGCAGATTGCTGAAGGCTTCCACTTGGAGTTGGGTTGCCTCCTGTAAATCCGGCGGCAGGTGGGCGAGCAACTCGTCAGGCCCCAGGGCGGGCACGCCGCCTCGCCCCTCGTCTCGCATGGCGATTGTGCCGCCAGTCGTAATCACGGCAATTTTGGCTTTGGCCATCGTGCGTTTCCCCCTTTGAGGTGATACCAATTTGGATCTACAAATGCCATGTATTCACCGAAATGGCTCGGCGCCGCTCCACCCGCCCACCCAAGGGGGTTCCACCCCCTGCACCCCCGGAGTAAGGGCGCAGCGCCGCTGCGCCCGCTGGCAAAACCTTCCCCAGAGCAACCGTGTAACTCCTGTTACTGAGCCGCGACTTTTGCGGCCGTTCGGACAGCTTCGTCCACGGCCAGCGAGAGCACGGTGGAGACGCCCGGCTCAGACTGGCTGATGCCGTAGATACGGTCAGCCGCTTCGATGGTGCCCCGGTTGTGGGTGATGACGATAAACTGGGTGTGCTGGGCCAGTTCCCGCAGCACCTCGCAGAAGCGCCCCACGTTGGCATCGTCCAGCATGGCGTCCACCTCGTCGAGCAAGCAGAAAGGGGCTGGGCTAACGCTCAAGATCGCGAAGATGAGGGCCGCCGCCGTGAGAGAGCGCTCCCCGCCGCTCAGTTGGGCCACGTTCTGGAGCCGCTTGCCCGGCGGACGAGCCACGATTTCCAGGCCCGCGTTGAGGGGGTCATCCGCGTCGGTCAGCTCCAAGTGGGCTTTTCCGCCGCCGAAGAGGCGCGTGAAATAGCCCTGAAAGGCTTTGTTGATGGCCTGGAAGGTGTTCAGGAAACGCTCGGTCATAAGGCGGTCCAACTCCGCCACGACCCGCCGCATGTCGGCCACGGCTTCTTCCAGGTCGGCGATCTGGCCGGTCATGAAGTCGTGGCGCTCCTGCACTTCCCGGTATTCGGCGGGGGCTTCGGGGTTGACGGCACCCAGTGCGCTCAGCCGCCGACGCACCTGACGAATTTGTTCCTCGACGCCCTCGGGCAGCACCGTGACTTTGGGCAGCGACGTAATCAGCTCGTCCAGGGGGAGCACGGCCTGGTGGGGCAAGGCGCCGCTCAGTTCGGCCATGTCAACAGCTCCCAGATCGTCCTGAATGCGGGTGCGCAGGTGGTCCAGGCGGCTCTCAGCGGCTTGCAGGGCCAGTTCTGCCCGGTGGAAGGTTTCCTCGGCGGCCTGGTACTCCTGGCGCAGGGTTTTCAGGTGCTCCTCCTGGGCCACGTCTTCCTCTTCGAGCCGTTTCAACTCCACTTCCAGCGGCCGGATGTGCTCGTTGTAGACGGTCAGGCGGTTCTCCAGCCGCTCGATTGACCGGGAAAGCCGGTCCATTTGCTCGGCCAGCGCCCGCTGCTCCTCCTCCAGTGTCTTGAGGCGGGCCCGTTTGCTCTGCTGCTGTTGGCGCAGGCGGGCGCGGGCTGCCTTCCACTCGTCCACCTGGCGCTGAAGGCCGGAAATTTGCTCCTCCACCACGGCCAGGGCTGTGCGGGCCTTCTCGACGGCCTCCCGCAGCGCTCCTGGATGAGCGGCCTCCACGGCCTGCTCGAGTGAGGCCACGCGCGTTTCAGCCGCCTGTCTGGCCTCCAGGAGTTGCGCGCGCTCCTCCTTCAGCTTGGCGGCCCGCTCGACCACGGCTGCCAGGTCCCTGCGCAGCCGTTCGCCCAATTCTTGCCGCCAGGCGCGCTCTTGCTCCAGCCGCTCCACTTCCTGCTGCTCGAGGGTCAGTTGCTGTTGCTTGCGGTCGGCGGCTCGCTGGCACTCCTGCAAGTCGCGCTGTACAGCCTGGAGTTCCTCCTGCAAGGCGAGGACGGCGTCTTCGGCGTTTTCCAGGGCCTGAAGCGCCTCGGCGTGTTCCTGCTGGGCAGCGGCCAGCTTCTCGGGCAGCTCGGCCCACTCGCGGCTCTGGGCCAACAGGTTGATGCCGCCACCCCCGTGCCCCACTTGCACTGGCCCGTCCCGCCGGATGACTTCGCCTTCCAGGGTGACGACGTGCCACTCGCGGTGTTGGGCCACGCGGACGGCGGTGGCCCAGTCCTCGACGATGAGCCACTCGCCCAGCACGTGTTCCAACACCGCCAGGTCGGAGGCGGGAATCAACTCCGCTGCGCGGCCGAGAATGCCCAGGCCGGTTGGAGGCGGGCGCCAGGGCGCGTCGCGGAGGCGATCGCGGGGCAAGAAGGTCACGCGGCCAATCCGGTGGCGTTGGGCCCACTGGCGGGCGCGGTCGGCCGCGTAGAGGTCTTCCACCACCACGTGTTGCAACACGTCGCCCAAGGCGGCGCTGACGGCCTTGTGGAACCGCTCCGGCACCCGCAGGAAGTGGGCCACCGGTCCCAGAATGCCCACCAGTTCGCCCCGGTTGGCGGCCTGCAGGAGCACGCGCACGCCTTCCTGGTAGCCAGAGCCTTCGGCTCGCAGGCGGGCCAGCAGTTCGCGCCGCGCCTCCAGGCGGCTGACGGTGTGTTCAATGTCGCGCAGCGCAGCCTCGCACCGGCGCTGGGTCTCGCGAGCGGCGGCCAGCAGTTCGTTGATGCGGGCTTCTTCGGCGAGCAACTGCCGCCGTTGTGTCTCAAGCGCTTCCAACTCCTCCTGAATCAGGTGGATTTCGCCCTCGTGGCGGGCCAGGCGCTTGGCAAGGTCGGCCTGAGCCTCCTCGTGTTCCCGCTGCTCCTGCTCCAGCGCCTCGCGCTGTTGGGCCAGTTGGACTTGGAGTTGGTCGAGTTCGGCCAGGCTGGCCACCAGGCGGGCCTGCTCGCGGCGGGCCGCTTCCAGTTCCTGTCGCAGCCGGGCACGTTCCTCCTCGGCCTGTTGGAGGCGCTCCTGTTTGGCGGACAGGGCGGCCCGGGCCTGCTGGCGGGCTTCCTCCAGTTGCTGGCGTTCGGCCTCCAGCGTGGCCCCCCGCGCCTCCAAGGCCTCCAGTTCGCTTTCCAGCGCGCCCAACTCCTCGCGCAACTCGGCGGCCTGGCGCTCCAGCAGGCGGGCTCGCTCGGCGCCCACGGCCTGCTCGCGGCGGAACCGCTCGATTTCGCCGCGAAGGCGGGCGCGCTTCCGGCGCAACTCGTCCAGCTTGGCGCGGAGCTCCGCCGCGCGCGCGCGGGTTTGCTGGATTTGGGCTTCCGCCTGAGCCACAGCCGCCCGGGCCTGGGCCAGTGCCGCTTCCGTGTGTTCCACGTGGCGGCGGGCCTCGGCAATCCGCTCCAGGGCTTGTCCCCACTGGTAGCCGTACCACTGGCGCAGCAACTCGTGAAGCTGTTCCGTCAGCCGCCGGTGCTCCTCGGCCTTCTCGGCCTGGCGGCGCAGGCGGCGCAGGCGAGGTTCCAGTTCGGCCACGATGTCGCGAGCGCGGGTGAGGTTGTCTTCCGTTTCGGCCAGGCGGCGCAGGGTCTCCTCCCGCTTGCTCTTGTAGGCTCCCAAGCCGGCCGCGTCCTCGATCATGCGACGGCGCTCCTCGGGGCGCAGGGAGAGGGCCACATCTACCAGCCCCTGGCCAATCACGGTGTACGTTTCGGGGCTAATGCCGATGTGGGCCAGCAGTTCCTGAATGTCCTTCAGGCGCACCCGGTTGCCGTTGAGCAGGTATTCGTTTTCCCCGCTCCGGTACGCCCGGCGCCCGATGACCACTTCGGTGTACTCCACGGGCAGCAGGCCAGCGCTGTTGTCGAGGGTGAGGAAAGCCTGGGCCATGCCCACGCGGGCCCGCCGCTCGGTGCCGTTGAAGATCATGTCCTCGGTTCTCTTGGCCCGCATGAGGCTGAGGCGCTGTTCGCCCAGCAGCCAGCGCACCGCGTCGGCGACATTGCTCTTGCCGGAGCCGTTGGGCCCCACGATGGCCGTGATGCCGGGACCGAACTCGAAGCGGGTGCGGCTGGCAAAGGTCTTGAAGCCGTGAAGTTCGAGGGAACGGATGAAGGGGCGGGGTGGTTCCCCGTTTGACGAGGATGTCAAGGGAGCCGCAGGGGACAGGGAGGGTCGTTTTTCGCGATTTTGCGTGGAATTCATCGCTTTTTGCCTTGATTTATCGTTGAAGTGCGCGTTTCATCGTTTCTTTCATCGTTCAGGTGCTCCAAAATTCGCCAACTGCTGTTCGTCCAAAAGCAGCACCTCCCAAGTAAACGGCGCTCAAACTTAAAAAGACAAGGCTGTGACTATTGTAAGCCTTTCGGCGTGTCCCCACAAATGGCTTGATTTGTAAAGCCGTCTGTGCCCAGCTCAGCGCTTATCCGTTCACGTAAACGCGCGGCACGCGGGCCATGATGCGGGTGACGACCTCGTAATTGATGGTGTCCAGTTGGCGTGCCAGTTCCTCGGCCGTGATTGACTCGTGGCCTTGCTGCCCGATGAGCACCACTTCGTCACCTTCACGCGCGGCAGGCACCTGATCCACCTTCACCACAAAGCTGTCCATGCAGACCCGCCCCACCACAGGGCACCGCCGGCCCCCGATCAACACCTGGCCCCGGTTGGAGAGGGCCCGCGGGTAGCCGTCGCCGTACCCGACGGGCACCAGGGCCACGCGCGTGGGCTGCGACGTCACGAAGGTGCCGCCGTAGCTGACTGGCGTCCCTGGGGGAAGCGTTCGCACCCGGGCCACGCGCGCTTTCCAGTTCATGACGGGCTGCAAGGAAATCGGCCAGTCCACCTCGTCGCTGGGATAGAGGCCGTAGAGCGCGATGCCAACGCGCACGGCTTGAAAGCGAGCCTCTTCCAGGTCGGGGCGCAGGGTGGCCGCGCTGGCCGCCACGTGGCAGAGGGGTGGGGCCAATCCTTCTGCCTGCAACTGCTGGTGCACGGCGCGAAAGCGGGCCAGTTGTTGGCGCGTGGGTGTCAGGTCGGCCTCGTCGGCGCGGGCCATGTGGGTCCACAGCCCCTCGAGATAAAGCTGAGGAAATTGGCGCAGTGCGCGAACGAAGGGCACGACCTCGTCGGGAAGCAGGCCGTAGCGGCTCAAGCCCGTGTCCACTTTGACGTGGACGGGCAAGGGGGGACCAGTGTTGGCCGAAGCCAACGCCTCGGCCTGTTCCAGCGTGTTCACCGTGGGCGTCAGGCGGGCGCGGGCGCAGGCCGGCGCCTCTTCGGGGGAGATCCACCCCAGGACCCAGACGGGCGCCTCAATGCCCGCTTGCCGCAAGGCCACTCCCTCCTCCACGCGGGCCACGCAGAGTCCAGCCGCCCCCGCCGCCAGTGCCGCGCGGGCCACCTCAACGGCACCGTGGCCGTAGGCGTTGGCCTTGACGACGGCGAAGAGCGCCGTCTGGTTCGGCAGGCAGGCGCGGATGGCTTTCACGTTGTGGGCCAGCGCGTTCAGGTCAATTTCCACCCACGTTGGAGAGGCCGAAGGGGCCATTGTCTCCACCTGTGTCCCCTACAGGCGGCGAGCCGCCTCGACAGCCGCACGGATGTTGCCCCACGGCGTCGTTACCGGCATCACGCATCCGGCCCCCACGATGAGGCCCCGCCCGTCCACCTGGGCGCGGGCGTCTTCCACTTCAGCACGGACCTCTTCAGGCGTGCCCTTCAGCAGCGTCTCCCACTGCCGCAGGCCGCCCACGAGGGCCCCACTGAAGCGGGAGCGGGCCTCGGACAGGGTGGGGGGCGTGTGGCGGTCGTGCCAGTTGATGGCCTGCACCGGATACGCCGCCAGCAAGTCCCACATCACGTCATCGCCGTGGGCGTGGAGCACGTTGAACCAGCCGCGTTCGGCCACAGCCAGCAGACGACGGTCGAAGGGCTCACCGAAGCGGCGGTACTCCTCCTCCGAGAGGAGCCGGTAGCTGGCCGGCTGTACGGCCAGAAAGATGCCCGCGCACCCGGCTTCCAGGACCGCTTCCACGAAGTTCTCGTAGACGCGCGTCACCACCTCCAGGGCGTGAAGCACCGCGTCGGCGTGGCGTCGCAGGTCGGCCACGAACTCATCGCCGCGCAGGTAGCGCACTACGGTGAGGGGGCTGAAGACGGTCATCACGCAGGGCGTGTCCTGGGGCAATCCCTGCACGATGAGCTCCACCGCCCGCACCATTTCGCCCAACATCCCCCGTCGCACATCCAGCGCCTCAAGTCGCTCGTAGTCCTCGGGCTGATGCACGCGGCGAGTGAGGTAGGTGCGAGTGCCTTCCTGATTGCCCTCCCAGCGCGTTTGGACGCCCCAGTCGGCCACGCAGTAGTTGCTGGAGGGGCTGATTTTCACGAAGTCGAAGTCCCAAGCCTGCTGAAAGTGGAGCGTGGCGGCGGCCAGTGCCTCCGCCCGCTGGTCGTCCACGGGGAAGTGACGCCAAAGGGCTATGGGAAGCCGGTCAGGTCGCCCGCCGGCGATGGCCGTCTCGATGCGAGCGCGCTTGTCCTGGGCCCTCATGGCTGTGCTCCTGGTTACTGCGGGTAAATTTGGTCGCCGTTCTCGTCGTAGAGGATAATGGCCAGTGCCGGACACGAGTCGGCCACGTCCCAGAGCAGGGCCTCGTCGGCCTCGGCGGCCGCGACTTCGTTCACCACGGCCTTGTTCTCATCGTCCAGGTGGAAGATGTGAGGCGCCAGCATGGCACACTCGCCAGCGCCGATACAGGCTTCACGGTTGACAGCAATTTTGATGGTTGGCATGGTTCACCTCGCTCTCCAGTCGTTGTGCGACCCCAGGTCGCGGAACCAATTATGCCAGCAATGGGGCTGG
>WFWG01000152.1 GCA_015491235.1 Ardenticatenaceae bacterium | reverse complement strand
TCACTGACCGGGGCACGAGCCTGCTGCTTCTCATCTGGATGGCGGAAAGCCTGCTCTTTCTCCTGGTAGCCGAACGGCTACACAGCCGTCTGGCCCGCCTGGGGGGCCACGCGCTGCTGGCGCTGACGGGCGCGGGCGTGCTGGCCCACATGTTCGACGAGGGCGTCAGGCCCCTGGAGTTCTCCGTGCTGGTTGACCTGACCTTTGTGCTCTTCATGGCCGGGCTAACGTGGTGGAAGCGTCCCACCCTTGAAGGGGCTGTCTACGAGGCCGTCGCCCACGGGGGGGCCCTCATCTGGCTGGCCCGGGAGATGAGCGTCCTGGAGTGGAAGCCGGGGGGCATTACGGTCGCCTGGGCCGCTTACGCGACCGTCGCCTACGGCGCCGCGCTGTTGCGGAGGGACCACCGCCTCTACTGGGCAGCCCTGGTGGTGCTGGCGCTGGTGGGCGGCAAGCTGGTGCTGGTGGATGCAGCCCGACTGTCCGCCCTCTGGCGGGCAGTGCTCTTCATGGCCATCGGCGTGCTCTACATTTTCCTGGCGTTCGTTGGCTGGCGAGCCCTCGCGCGGACGGCGTGGAGAGAAGAGGTTTGACGACCGGGGGCACCTGTGATATGCTTCCGCCAGAGGAGAGAGGCGTGTCCGTGCGACCAACCTTGCTGGCTGTGGTGGCCCATCCTGACGACGAGTCCTTCGGCTTTGGTGGCACGCTGGCCCGGTACGGCTGGCAGCGCGTGCGCACGGCGCTGGTGGTGGCCACTGACGGCGCTGCCGGTCAGACCAGCGGCATTGTGCCGCCCGAACGCCTGGCCGAGCGCCGCCACCGCGAACTGGAAGCGGCCGCTTTCATCCTGGGCATCGAGACGTTGTTTCACTGGTCATACCCGGACGGCGCCCTCTCCCAGGTGGCGTCCGACGAAATCGTGCCCCGCCTGGTGCGGGTCATGCGGGCGCTGCGGCCCCAGGTGGTGCTCACCTTCGGGCCAGAAGGGGGCGGCAACCGCCACCCGGACCACCAGGCCATCAGCCGCTTCACGCTGGCGGCCTGGGAGCAGGCGGGCGACGCGGCGGTGGAGACGCCCGGCCTTGCCCCCTTCCGGCCGCCGAAGTTCTTTTACATCACGAGTGCACCTTCGGTGGAGACCGATGTGCCTTATCAGCCCGCCACGGCGCGGGTGGACATCAGCGCGGCACTGCCCGTCAAGCGGGCCGCCTTCTACGCCCATCGCACTCAGCGGGGTGACCGGCCATACTATGAGGCCTACCAGCGCGCTCAGGGGCCGTATGAGTGGTATCACGAAGTCACGCGCGCGCCGTCCGGTGGCCCGCTGGACGACGATCTCTTTGTGGGGCTCGACGTGAGCCCACCCGAGCCACCCATCACTTTTCTCGTGGAGGAACGCCATGACGATCAAGGCTGACCTTGAGCGGTGTCTGCGGAGCCCGTATCTCTGGGAGGACGAGAGCAAACGGGAGCAGGTTGCCCAGCAACTGGAAGGGGCCAGGGAGCTGCTGGAGCAGGCCCGAGTCTCCTTCCAGGAAGAGGACGAGGCCACTGGCCTCAAACAGGCGTGGGGCGCCATGTACCGCGCTGGCCGGGCGCTGGTCTACGCGGCCGGCTACGACGTGGACGGCCTGCGTTGCCTGGAGATCGTGCTCTGGGCGCACTACGTGGGGCAAGGGTTGGACGAGGAGGACATGACGGCCTTTCGCCAGGCCCAACAACTCGTGGGCCCGCCCGAGGCGGCCGTCGAGCGGGCGCGAGCGTTCGTCGAAAAAGTGACCGGCATCCTCCAAAAGGCGCCGGCCGGTTGAGAAGTGGCCTGAAAGCGCTCGACAACTTCTTTACTCAAGGAGGCGAACGGTGCGCAACGAGTGGTTTTACGAGCAGGAGCCGCCGAGCAAATTCGTCATTCGGGAACACCTGCGGCAGGCCCTCTGGCGCATGGGCTTGGGCATGGCGTGGGTGGAAGTCGAACAGGAGACGCCCCCTTACCGGGCGGTGGTGTACTGGTACGACAAGAAATTTGCCCTGGAGTGGGAACCGGCCAAATACCTGAAGCTTTCCCTCGACCAGGAATCGCGGGAAATCGTGCGGGTGGTGGAGTTAATGCTGGGCTTCAAGCCACTGGCCCGCTATCGCCAGGGTAACACGCTCGTCTGGGAGTGGTGGCGCCGTCGGGCCGAGCGGGAGGCCCGCTGGCAGGAACTCTCCCAACAGGGGGACATCGAGGACCTGGAGCGCCTCTACCCCGAGTTGGCCGCCGCGGGGTAACCAGTTTGAAAGCCCAACTTTCTTGTGGTATACTAAAAGTAACTTTGAAGTTGTTTCTTGTCTATTAGGAGGAGACAGAGATGCGAATTCGGGGGTATGCAACGCTTGTGTTCTTCTTCCCAGGGGGAAGTGTGCCTGTCTCCAGAAGGGCGGAGGTGACGTGACGGTATTGTAACCGAAGCCGCGGGCCGTGGGCACTCCCCCTGGCGGAGCCCACGGCCTTTTTGTTGTCTGGCGACTTTGGCCTTGTTGCTCAGCGGGCCGTGGGCAGTGGACGGATGCCCACGGCCCTTTGCTTTTGAACGTTTCCAGCTTGAGGAGGGAAAGCCATGTTACCACTCAAGGACGAACACGTGGCCCTGCGCCTGGTGGACGTGTGCAAGACTTTCAAGCGGGAGAAGCGCCGAAAGGGGCGCTGGCCCTGGCAGGCCCCACACGCGGACGAGACCGCCACGCTGGTGCGGGCGCTGGACCACGTGAGCCTGGAAGTGCGCCGCCACGAAATTTTTGGCATTCTGGGGCCCAACGGCTCTGGGAAGTCCACTTTGGTGCGCGTGGTCTCCACGCTTCTCCTGCCCGACAGCGGGCGCGTTGAAGTCTTCGGCTACGACGTGGTGCGGGAGGAACAGGCCGTCAAGCGGCTCATCAACCGCGTCTCGGTGGAGGCGGCTTTCTTCAAGAAGCTCTCGGCAATGGAGAACCTGATCTTTGGCGCGCGCCTCTACGGCCTCCCGGGCGCTGAGGCTCGCCGTCGCATCGTGGCCATCCTGGAACGCCTCGGGTTGGACGAAGAAGCCACCTACCAGCCAGTAGAAGACCTTTCGCGGGGAATGCAGCAGAAAGTGGCCATCGCGCGGGCCTTCCTGACGCAGCCCATCCTGCTCCTCCTGGACGAGCCCACCACAGGGCTCGACCCTCGCTCCCGGCGAGAGGTGCAAGCCTTCGTGCGCGAATTGCGCGACACACACGACGCCACCATCCTGCTGACGACTCACGACATGCAGGAGGCGGAACAGTTGTGCGACCGGGTGGCCATTATTGACCGAGGGCGCATCGTGGCGTCGGGCACGCCGGCGGCTTTGAAAGCCCAGGTGGCTCCGCCTGACGGCGCCGCTCCCACGCTCGAGGATGTCTTTTTGGCCCTTACCGGGCGACCTCTGGTGGAATGGGCGGACGAGGAGAAGGAGGTGGTGGCATGAGTACCTTGATTCGAGAAGCGCGCGCTTCATACGCCTTCGTGGAGCGCAACATCAACCTCATCAAGCGCTACTGGGGCTGGGAAATCGTCTGGCTCTCGTACAGCGTGGCCAATTCCCTGGCCGTCACGTACATCGGCGCGGGGATGGGCTACATTTCGGGCCAAACCGTGGACACCCAGTTTCTCATCATGTATTTGCTTATCGGCACGCTGGTGTGGCACTTCCTGAGCGTGGTTTTCGACGTGGTTTCTGAGACGGTTGCCTGGGAGCGCTGGGAGGGAACCATCGAGTACACCCTCATGGCGCCCATCTCCCGCTTCACGCACCTGGTGGGCACCACGCTCTTTTCCCTGATTTACGCCTTCTTCCACACCGCGGTCATTCTGGCGGCGGTGGTGCTCTTCTTCCGGCTCGACCTGAGCGGAGCCAACCTGGGCGGAGCCGCCCTGGTGCTGCTGGCGGGAAGCGTCTCCTTCATCGGCCTGGGCATCGTGGCCGCCATTCTGCCCCTGCTCTTCCCGGAACGGGGCGCCCAGATGACCCACGTCGTCCAAGCGGTCTTGTTGCTCGTCTCGGGGATTTACTACCCGGTGGAGGTGCTGCCGGACTGGTTACAGCTTGTCTCGCGCCTGTCGCCGGCCACCTACGTGCTGCGGGGAATGCGGGCGGCCATCCTCGACGGTGCCCCGTTGGTCGAACTGCGGGCCACTGCCCTTCCGCTGCTGGTGCTGGGCGTGGTGCTGGTACCGCTGGGCGTGTTCGTCTTCCAGCAGGCGGAGCGCTTCGCCAAGCGCACTGGCCGGTTAAGCCGGGACGGATGAGAGTAGTGAGGGAGTAGTCACAGGAACTCCATCAGCACCTGGTTGGCCAACAAGTAGGCTTGCCTGGTGAGGCGCACGCGGTCAGGGAGGCGCTCCAACAGCCCTGCTTCGTCCAGGCGGTCGAGCGTGGGGCCGAAGCGAGCTTGCAGCGGAATGCCGTGGCGCCGCTCGAAGGCTTCGAAGGCCACGCCCTCGCGCACCAGGCGCAGGCCCAGCATCATGTGTTCCCGCATGGCCAAGTCGGCGTCAATGGGGTCCAGGCTGCGGGGGTCCAGGGCCGGAGCGGGCGCTTCGGCGGGCAGGCGTCCGCGCTCCACGGCTGCGATGTAGCGCTCCGGTCGCTTCACGTTGGCGTACCGGACGCCTTCCACGTAGCTGTGGGCCCCCGCGCCCAAGCCGACGTACTCCTGGTTGCGCCAGTAGAGCAAGTTGTGGCGCGACGCCCGCGTGGGGGTTAGCGCCTCGCCTCCCGCGCGGGCCCAGTTGCTGATCTCGTAGTGGGCGTATCCAGCCGCCGCCAACCGGTCGAGGGCCCACTCGTACTGGTCGGCGGCTAAGTCGTCGTTGGGCGGCGCCACCAGGCCGTGCTCGACCCAGCGGTGGAGTGGCGTGCCAGGTTCGACAATGAGCGCGTAGAGCGACAGGTGCTCCGGGGCCAGTGCCAGGGCCGTCTCCAGCGTCTCCTGCCATTCCGCCAGCGTTTGGCCTGGCAAGCCGTACATCAGGTCCACGTTCACGTTGTCGAAGCCGGCCGCTCGGGCCCATTCTACCGCCTGTCGCGCCCGTACAGCCGAGTGTTGCCGCCCCAGGAAGCGCAGAATCTCGTCCTGGAAACTCTGCACGCCGAAGGAGAGGCGGTTCACGCCGGCGCGGCGCAAGTCCCGCAGATAGGAGGGCGAGACCGATTCGGGGTTGGCCTCGAGGGTGACTTCGGCGTCCGCGGCCAGGTCAAAGGCCGCCGCGCAGGCGTCAATCACGCGCTCAACCTGCTCTGGCGTCAGCAGGCTGGGCGTGCCTCCGCCGAAGAAGATCGTCTGGGCGGGGCGGTGGTCTAGCGCCTCGCCCACCAACGCGATTTCTCGCAGGAGCGCCCGGACGTAGTCTTCCTTGAGGTGATCCAGGTCAATATACGTGTTGAAATCACAGTAGACGCAGCGGGCGGCGCAAAAGGGAACATGAACGTAGAGCCCGAAGGGCATCGTCTCGCCTGCCCGCGGGCGCCTGTCTGGTACGGTTGTGGGAACAGCCGCAAGCACACGCATCAATATTGAATCAGCGAGACGACTCGATACCCCTGGAGCTTCTCCCGCCCGGAGAGGAAGGTCAACTCCACGACGAAAGCGACGGCGACGATCTCCCCCCCCAACGATTCCACCAACTCGGCTGTGGCGCGGGCAGTGCCGCCGGTCGCCAGCAGGTCATCCACCACAAGGACGCGCTGGCCTGACTCGATGGCGTCCACGTGAATCTCCAGCGAGCTGGTGCCGTACTCCAGGGCATACTCCTTCGTCACCGTCTCGGCTGGCAGCTTGCCGAACTTGCGCACCGGCACGAAGCCAGCGCCCAACTCGTAGGCCAGCGGTGCCCCGAAAATAAAACCACGCGACTCGATGGCGACGACCACGTCCACGTTCTCGTCAATGAATTCATCCGCCAGCCGGTCAATAACCTCGCCAAACGCTTCTGGTTCCTTCAAGAGTGTCGTGATGTCTTTAAAGATAATGCCCGGAATGGGAAAATCTGGCACATCGCGGATGAGCTGCTTCAAATGGTCCATAGTGGGCCTCCTCACCAGGTAGTTCCGTCGCGCCCGTAACTTTACGGCAATTGGACCCACTCGTCAAGCGGGGTGCCGTGTAGGAGCGGGGGCCATTCGAGGCCCAGCAGGCGGGCAGCCGTGGCAGGCACGTCCACCACAGAGACGCGCTCCCCCGTGCGGCCGGGCACGATGCCGTAGCCCGCGGCCAACACCCAGCCGGCCATTTCGGGCGTCTCGGGGGGGTAGCCCGCGGCGCCGTAGCGCCTGGTATGGCGAAAAATCTCCTCGTCAGCGGCCAACACGAAGCGGTAACCGGGCCGAAGTTGCACGAAGAGCGCCTCCCGCGTGCTCAGCGTCCACAGGGCCGTCTGGGCCAGCGCTTCGTCCGAGAGGAGGGTGGCGACGGGCGGCTGGCCGGTGGCCGGGTCGGTGAGGGCAGCCAGGTTCTCCTTCAGCGTGGTCCGCACATCGGCGGGGGACTCCACCGCCGGCGAGGGCCACAGCCAGGCAATGCCCTCTTCCACCACCACCCGCACGGGGGCTTCGGCCCACAGCGGCTCCCCCTCAGGGGAGAAGGGCATGAGGCCCCACTTCGCCAGCAGGGCCAGAAGGTTGACTTCCGTGTGCACCGGCGCGTAACCGTGGGGTGAAGCCACGAAAAGGGCCGTGCGGCTCAGGTCCAGGGCCTGCGCGAGCGTGAAGAGGGCCTGGTCGGCGGTGGCGTAGGCGCGCCGGCGCACGTCGGCCAGGTCGTTCTGGCGCTGGGGCTGCCAGCCCGGTTGGGCCGGGTCCACCAGCAGCGTGGGTGGCGTCACTTGGGCCACCACGGGCCAGCGGGTCATGAGCAGGTCAGGCGCATAGGTGCGAGCCACCAGGGCCGAGACCTGAGCCAGCCACTCCGTCTGGCGGGCGGCCATGCGCAGCAGATCCTCGCCGTCAATCCACCCCTGGGCGTAGGCTTCCGCGTCGGTGTCAGGGGGAAAGAAACCCAGGCGGTCCCACAGGGCCGCTTCCAGTTCGGGCGGTTTGGCCCGGAAGCGGGGGGCCGGGCTCTGGTAGAGCACCAGTGTGTCGGTCAGCACCTCCAGGAGCTTGAAGTCTGCCCCCGCGTCCTCGGCCACCCGCAAGGAAGCCCAACGGCGCTCCAGCGCCGTGCCCAGGAAGGCGCTCTCCGGCCCCACGCGCCGGTCCAGGTCGAGAATGAAGGTGTCGTAGGCAGCCCGGTCGTCGTCCTGGGTGTCCAGGGCCAGTACCCAGACGACTCCCACCTCGCGCTCGTTCAACCGGAGGGAAATGCGCCCTTCGCGGGGCGGCGTGAGGGAGAAGGGGGCGCCAGGCCAGGGTTGCCCCAGTGGGCGCAGGGGCACCGCGTGCCGGGCGGCTTCGGCGAAGGTGCCTGTCTGAGCCACCCAGATGCCCGGCTGGGGTGGGTCGGTGGCGTGGGGCCAGCCAATCACGGCGGCGAGTCTGTCGGCTTCTTCGGCGCGCTGCCAGAGGGGAGGCGTGCCCAGCACACCCACGTCCAACGCTTGGCTCAGCGCCTTGTGCTCGGCGGGCAGGGCGCCGGTCGCCAGGCTGGCCAAACCGGGCGTGGGAAGCGGTGGCTGGACGGGAACGAGTTCGGCCGCACGGCCCCGTTTTAGCAGGCGCTGAACCGTTGGGGCCAGGGATGGGCGGGCGTTCAGGACCTCGGTCACGGCGGCAGGGGTAATGCCCGGAACGGCGACGATGGCCACTC
>WFWG01000151.1 GCA_015491235.1 Ardenticatenaceae bacterium | reverse complement strand
GTTTCTTTATGTTTCAATCCTGGTGTTCCCCTGAAAACGTGGAGCGACGGTGTGCCATTCCAGTGATTTGAAAGAGAAGAAATTGTGGAGAACTGGGGTGGCTTCGCCGCCCCAGTTCTCCACAGTTTTTAGTTATATTCATCATACCTGTGTGCCTCTCACCCGGGCACGCGGTCGGCCTCTTCCACACGTGAGGGAACCTCGTCGGAGCCAGAAGGCACAGAGGGCGATTCCCCGGCTGTAACCGAAGGGGCTGGCCGAACGTCCTGCACGATGTGAGGCTCATCGGGCAGGTAGCGAAAACGGCCGTGCGTGACGATGAGGTCGGCCAGCAGGCCCATCATGCCAATGAGCACGGCCACCACCAGAATGAGCACGTCGCTTTCCCGGAAGCGAGAGTGGACGGTCAGGTCGAAGATCGTCTTGACCAGGCCGGCCGTGCCCATCAACAGGCTGACGGGCAGGAAAATTTTGAGGGGGTTGAAGTAGGTGATGGTGCGCAACACCAGGGAAAGGTAGTTGTAGGTGTCGCGCACCGGGTGGAAGGAGGAGCGCCCTCCCTTGCGCGGGTAGTAGTCAATGGGAATGTAGTCCACCCGGTAGCCGTTGGTGAGCAGGGCCAGCGTGATCGTGCTCACCCAGGAGTGGGTGGCAGGCAGGATGGGCAGAAAGCGCAGGGCCACATCCCGCCGAATGGCGCGAAAGCCACTGTTCAGGTCCGGAATTGGCATGTTGGTCAGGTAGCTGGCCAGGTAACGGATGAACTCCTTGGCTGGCACGCGCAACCAGGGCCACGTGCCCGCTTCCCCACGCCTGGCTCCCACCACCATATCAGCCCCGTTCAACACACCTTCCACCAGCTTGGGGAGTTCGTGGTTGGGGTACGTGCCGTCGGCGTCGCTCATGGCGACAATGCGGCCCCGCGCCAGGCGCATACCTGTGGAGCGCGCTGCGCCCGTGCCCCGGTTTCGGTCGTGGCGAACGACGTGTACGTTGGGAAAGCTGGCCGCAATGTGGGCCGTGCGGTCGGTACTGCCGTCGTCCACCACGATGATTTCGTAGCTGTACCCGCTGCGGTCCATGGCCTCGATGATGGCTTGCAGGTCGGCGCCAATGGAGGCCTCCTCGTTGTAGGCGGGCAACACCACCGAGACCAGCGGCGTATCTCCAGCGTCAGACTGAGGCGGCACCGCTCATACCTCCTCACCAAACCGTCCACTGTACCTGCGGAAAAACCACCACCCCACGACGAATACCAGAAGAGCCGTCATCCCCGTGCGAGCCATGAAGTCCAGAGCCGGCGGCGCTGGCCCGGCCCCCTGCACCGAGCCGTAGAGCACAATGCGGTAGGAATCAATGATGCTGGCCATAGGGTTCACCCACCGCACCAGGCGGTGGACAGGCAGGACCACGCCCAGCACGGTTTTGGTGGCCGGAATGAACTCCATCGGGTAGAAAATGGGCGTCAGGAAGAACCATGCCAGCAAGCCCACGTCCAGCACCATCACGGTATCGCGATAGAAGACGTTGAACGTGCTGACGATCAGTGCCAGCCCTGCGGTGAAGCAGATTTGGATGAGCAGAATCACCGGCAGCCACAAGGCGTGGCGGGTGAGCGGAATGTCGTTGACCCACAACACGGGGAAGAGGACCAGCAAGGCCAGCAGGAAGTTGACCGTGTTGCTGAGCACCACCGAAAGGGGCAAAACTTCGCGCGGGAAGTAGACCTTCTTGACCAGGTTGGCGTTGCCCACGATGCTGTACGCGCTGCCCATGATGGAAGCCTGAAAGAGGTTCCACGGCAACAGGCCCGTCAACACGAAGGCCGGAAAGTGCGCCACCTGGTTGTTGGGCCAGAAGACGGTAAACACCACGGTAAAGACAATCATCATCAACAGCGGGTTGAGCAGGGACCACAACGTTCCCAACACGCTGTTCTTGTAGCGCACCTTCAAGTCGCGAACAACGAGGCTCAGCAGCAAATCCCGATAAACCCACAGCTCACGAACGGCGGCCAGCACCTGCCGCCGCTCGCCCAGAACCAGTGTGCGCTTGTTGGAGGAGTCAAGAAGTGCACCCATCGCTCACCTTTTGCCAGGGATAGCGGTCGTCGGATTACGACTATACCCCCAAAAATCCGCTTCGCCAAATCCCCCCATTCCTGTCCCGCAGCGCCTTCGCCAACTCCTCTTCAGTACACACCTCGCGCGGCAGCTTGAGCATTCGTCCAACACGCACGACTGGTGGCGGCTCCAGCCCGGCCTTGGCGAGCAACTCATCGTCGGTCAGGATTTGGCGGGGCGTCCCTTCGGCCAGAACGCGCCCTTCGCCCATGACGACCACCTGGTCGGCCACTTCGGCCACAAGAGACATGTCGTGGGTGATGAGCAGGAGCGTCCGCCCGGCCGCCCGCAGGGCGCGCAACAGGTGGCGCAAACGCAGGTGGTCGAAGCGGTCGAACCCGCCGGTTGGTTCGTCGAGGACGAGCACGGGC
Organism: Ardenticatenaceae bacterium; assembly: GCA_015491235.1. GTDB lineage: Bacteria > Chloroflexota > Anaerolineae > Ardenticatenales > Ardenticatenaceae > WFWG01. The sequence continues at coordinate 13,939 of WFWG01000151.1, read as the reverse complement.
GTTTCCATCGCCAGGGCGCTAGCCAGCGTCACCCAGCGGCGTTGATTGGGCAGCAACTCGTAGGGGTGAGCAGCAGCCAGGCCCTCAAGCCCGCAGGCGGCCAGCGCCAACTCCACGGCCCACTTCAGGCGCTCCGGCGAAAAGCCCAGGTTCCGGGGGCCAAAGGCCACCTCGTCCCACACGGTGCGCTTGAAAATCTGGTCAGCCGGGTTCTGGAAAACGTAGCCCACCCACCGGGCCAGACGGGCCACGGAGAAGGCGCGCGCATCATGCTCACCAATCAGAACGCGGCCAGCCTCTGGCCGCAACAGGCCAATGAGCATCTTGCTGAGAGTGGTCTTGCCAGCTCCGTTGCGCCCCACCAGGGCCACCACCTGGCCCGGCTTCATCACCAGCGAAACGCTCCGCAACGCTTCCACACCTTCGGGATACCGGTAGGCCACGTTTTCGACGCGAACTTCCAGAAACGTTGGCAGGGCCAAGTCGTCAGGCGTTAGGTCGAAGGGGGGCGGTGTGGCCGACCAAGGTTTCCAAGCGCCGCTCTCCAGCGCCGCGCTCAAGGGCGGCGTCACGCCCAGCGCGGCCAACCCGGGCTGGCGGACAACGTCGGCAAATGCGCCCCGGCGGGCCACCCTTCCATCGCGCAGCACCAGCCCGTGGGTTGCCAGAGGCTCGAACGCCTCCAGGTCATGGGTGGCGACAACGACGATGTGCTGGGCTTGGGAGAGGGCTTCCAGGGCGGCCAGCACCTCCCGCGTGCCCTCCGGGTCGAGTTGTGCCGTGGGCTCGTCGAGGGCGAGCAGTTCGGGCTCCAGGACGAGGATGCTGGCGATGGCCACCCGCTGCTGCTGGCCGCCGCTCAGGGCGTAGGACGAGCGGTCAGCGAGGGCAGCCAGGCCCAGTTGGTCGAGCACGGCAGCCACGCGGCGGCGAATCTCGTCCGGCGGCACGCCCAGGTTCTCCAGGCCGAAAGCGACCTCCTCGAAGACGGTCAACCGGGCTCCGCTCATCTGGTTAAAAGGGTTGGAGAAAACCAGGCCCACGCGCGTGACCCACTCGGCCAGGGGCGTGTGGCGCATGGAGAGGCGCTCACCGGAGGGGGCATCGAGCCACACGTCGCCCTCCAGGTGGCCGCCGAAAAAGTGGGGCGCAAACCCGGCCAGCGCGGCCAGCAGCGTGCTCTTCCCGGCCCCGTTTGCTCCGGCCACCAGCGCCACCTCCCCGGCTGTCACGTCGAAAGCCACCTCCCGCAGGGCCGGCGTGGGAGCGGCCGGGTAGGTGTAGGTCAGGTGCTCGACTGAACACCTCACAGGCACAGGGACCCTCCTCACCTCGGCCAGCGCGTGGCCGTGAGCACAATCCCGCTGGCGAGCACCAGCAGCCAGCGGCCCAGCCGCTGGGCCGGCGAATCGTGCAGGGTGCGCAGGCTGGTCTTGGGGCGCGGAGCCCGGAACGCGCGCGCCTCCAGGGCCATAGCCCGCTCGTCCACCTCGTGCAAGGCGCCCAACACGAGGGGCCCCACCAGGGGCAAAAGTGCCCTAGCTCGCTGCCAGGGAGCGCCCTCGAGGGCCAGGCCACGGGCCTGCTGGGCGGCCATGATGGCCTGGGCACGCGCCTGCATGCGGGGCAGCAGTTGAATGGCCGCCAACACGAGGTAAGCCCCTTCGGGCGGCAAACCGACCTGAACGAGGGCAGCCGTGAGGTCGGCCGGATGGGTGGTGGTCAAAAGGACCATGAAAGCCCCCACCACGAGCAGAAGCCGCCCGCCCACGAGGGTTGCAAAGAGCAGCCCCTCACGCTTGAACGAGAGGGGCCCCACTTGCCAAATCACCGTGCGGGCGCCTGGGTAGAAGAGACCTTGAACCAGGGCCAGTGAGACGAAAATCGGCGCCATGAGCCAAAAGAGTCGCCGCCCCCAGGCCAAAAGCGGTGCCCTGCCGTTCAGCGCCACCAGGGCGCCCTGAGCGACAACCAGAAGCGGCGGAACGGCCAGCCAACGCTCGTCCCGCCCCCAGGGGACGAGCGCCAGCAGGAGCGCTGCCAGCACAACGCCCCCTTTGGTCAGCGGGTGCCAGCGATAGAGAAATCCTCTGCCCGGGACGAAGAGAGTTGGTGGCATGGGTCATGCGACTAACTGTTCACCCTGGGGGAAGCGTGCTACCTGGCGGCGCGGCAACGCCAGCAAAATCAGCCACACCACGATGTAGGTGATGGTCTTGTCCAACGGGTCGCTGACCAGGCCCTGGCCCAGCGTGGCCTGAATGACGTTGGCCCCCATGCTCTGGAAGAAGGCCACCAGGGCGTCGGTGCCGGCGCCCGTCACACCGCCGAAAAGATAGGCGGCGATGGGGGCACTCACGATGGCCGCCACGATGCCGGTAATCAGCCCAGCAACCGCCGCCTTCACCAGCCCGGCCGCCCCGCCGCCCGCGCGCAGCCACCCCAGGCGAGCGAACCAACCGGCCAGTACGCCGATGACGAAGGCCGTAATGGCGAAGGGGATAATCGTGGGGCCGGTGAGCACACCCCACACAAGGTTCGCCAGCGCGCCGGTGATTCCTCCGGCCAGAGGCCCAGCCAACGCGCCCACCAGCACCGTGCCGATGCTGTCCAGATAAAGGGGCAGCTTGAGCACAGCTACAATCTGCCCCATGACGATGTTGATGACCACGGCGACCGGAATCAAGGCAAGTGTTAGCGTGTTGAACTGGCGTTGCATGAGCCCCCCCTGTAGCAATTGGCCTCACACGTTCAACCAGTGGGCCTTTAACTCCTCAAATGTGCCGTCCAACAGCGCGGCCCGGATGAGCACCATCAGCCGGTTGACGAAGAAGAGATTGTGAATGGTAGCCAGGCGATATGCGAGCAACTCGTTTGCCCGGAAGAGGTGGTGCAGGTAGGCCCGCGAGTAGGTGCGGCAGGTATAACACTCACACCCCTCCACCGGCGGGCGCGGGTCGCGCTTGAAGCGGGCGTTGCGCATGTTCATGCGGAACTTGGGCAGCCGCTTTCCGTCCAGCGTGCGGGCCAGCAGGCCGGCGTTACGGGCCATGCGCGTGGGTGCCACGCAGTCGAAGGTGTCTATGCCCCGCTCCACAGCCGCAAAGATGTCCGGCACTTCGCCGATGCCCAGCAGGTGGCGAGGCTTATCGGCGGGCAACTCGGGGACGGTCCATTCGAGCACCCGCAACATGTCGGCCTTCGTGCGGCCCAGGGAGCCACCAATGGCCAGGCCGTCGAAAGGCAAGCCGGCGATGAAGCGCGCACTCTCGCGGCGTAGGTCTTCGTAAGCGCCCCCCTGGACGATGCCGTAGAGCGCCTGCGGGTAACCATGCAGGGGACGCGAGGCATGGAAAGCCTCCAGCGAGCGCACCGCCCAGCGGTGGGTGCGCTCCATGGCCTGACGGGTGTACTCGTAGTCGTGCAGGGGCGAAGTGCACTCGTCGAAGGCTAGCATAATGTCGGCGCCGAGCTGGCGCTGCACCTGAACGGAGACTTCCGGCGTGAACCAGTGGCGGGAGCCGTCCAGGTGGCTGCGGAATTCCACCCCCTCTTCCGTCACCTTGACGAGCGAGCGACCTTCTGTAGGCTTCCGGCGGGGCGGGCTGGGAGCAGGCGCTTCGTCCGGGAAGATGGAGGCGATCTTGCCGACCCCTTGCTCGATGCTGGCGCCCAGGCTGAAAACTTGAAAGCCGCCCGAGTCGGTCATGATGGGGCGGTGCCAGCGCATGAACCGGTGCAGCCCGCCCATTTCGGCAATCACGTCGGCCCCTGGGCGGAGGTAAAGGTGATAGGTGTTGGCGAAGATGATTTGAGTGCCCACTTCTTCCAGGTCATCCGGCGTGAGAGACTTCACCGTGGCCTGCGTGCCCACAGCCACGAAGGCGGGCGTCTCCACCTCGCCGTGGGGCGTGGAGAGCCGCCCCACACGGGCCATACCGCTCTGGTGAAGAACCTCAAAGGCGAAGCCGGGCGTCTCCATTCGGCTGACTCCTTCGCTCATCCCGCGCTCAAGCTGTGCTGCGGCGCGCTCTCTGTCGCTTAATGGCGCTCAGGGAAACCAACACACCGCCCATTGCCAGCACTTGCCTCGCGACAAAATCCGGGTGGGACCACATTTCCAGCGCTTGGCGGGCCCACCCAGTGAGATGGCTCCCCGCCACCAGCGTTCCGTATCCGACAAGCACAAAGAGGCCGAGCGTGTAGCCAACACGCAGGAAGCGCTGGCTCATTGAGAGGCTGGGACGGTTCAGCCACCACACGACCAACGGGGGCAGCACCGTGGCGAGAATGAAAACTCCCAACCACACGTGAAAGACCACCATCCGGCCAGCCACTGTGGCTGGGGTCTCCCTCATCAGCTCGAGCCTGTCCATCAACGCGGCCACGCGGAAGACAGCCGTCCAGAGAAACGCCCAAACGACACCGGCAATTCCGGGAATTCCCCACCAAGTGCGTTGGAAACGCATTCTTTGACCTCCAAGAACGCTTCCAGAGGCGTTTTTCAATAGTAGATCGTCAGCGTGCGGTGGTGCGGCGGCAGGGTGGCCTGGACAGCTTCGCCATGCCGCCACAGATACCAGTCCAGTTCCACCGGCACAATGGGATGGCCGCGTTCGGCCAAGGCCTGGCACAGACGTTCGACGGCCTGTACCGTCGCCGCCCGAATCTCGGTTTCCTCCTCGGAGCTGGCTGGGATCTCTTCGAGTGCATCAACCCGGCGGGCAAGCTCAGGCGAGTAGCGCAAAATGCCCAAGCCCCGCAAGACCTGAGGCACGCGGTAGTCGGGAAAAGTGGTCAGGTCGCCAATGTCGTGAAAGGCCCCCAGCCCCTTCCGCCCGTAGGCTCCCCACACATCCCCCGCGAAAATCTGAGCACGCTTGTAGAAGAAGACCTGCCGGCCCCGATAGATGGCATGGTCACGAAAGCCGGGAAACGTGGCCGCGATGAGGTGAACCAACCGGGCGGCCGACCCCTCGGCGGCCCGAATGAGGTTGACCGCGTAGCCGTCGAAGTGCTCCAGCAGCCCCTCGCCCACTTCACGCAGCAGGCGCACCCGCTCCTCCATCAGGGGAAGGTCACGGCCCAACCACGTACGCATTGTCTCGGCCGAGAGGTGCGCGAGGCGTTCCGCCTGGAAGGCCTTTCGGTCGGCCTCCAGCACGCGCTTGAGGGCCAGCGCGAGCGCGTTGTAGCTCCAGGTCGAATCTGGCCAGAAGCAAAAGTTCAGTGCGTCCAGCACCAGCAGATATTGAGCTGTCAAAGGGCTGTTGTCCGTGTAATGATGGTGCGTGTCCCACTCGCGGAATGCCGGACTCTTCAGTTTTGGAGCCAGCACGTCTGCCTGGCGGACAACGGCGGACTCGTCCAGGGAGACGTGTGTTGCTTGGGACATCACCCAGGCTGTTGTTTCTCGCACCGCGTTCAGGGGATTCATGCGGCTCACTTCACGGCTTCCGGCTCGGCCACCAACGTGAGCGGGACGAAGGCCTCCTCCGGCTTCGACAGCACGTCTTCGGGCCAGAGGCGGCAGAAGGCACAGCGCCCCGGCGCGCTGGTGGGCTGGCCACACTGCTCGCAGGCGTGGAGTTCGGCTTGCGACTTCTGCCAGTTGGCGAAGAGTCTCTCCTTCTCCTTTGCCCGTAGGAAGGAGAGGTAGAAGTGCAACTTGGCGCCCGGACGCTCCTCTTCCAACTTGTTCAGCAACTCCTTGTAGTAGATCGTGTTGGCGCCCACGGAGAAGGGGCACTCCTCGTACATGTAGTCAATGCCCCGCAGGAGCGCGTAGGCGGCCGTCTCGCGCTCGTAGAAGCGGCAGAAGGGCTTGACCTTGCGGGCAAAGCCTTCCCGGCCCGGCAGGACGGGGTGCTGGCGCGCCAGGTAACCCACCTGCCAGTTGAGGGTGTTGGAGAAGAGCACGGCCACCTCGTCGTCCAGGTTGTGGCCGGTGGCCAGCACCGGGTAGCCCAACTCGTAGGCCACGCGGTTCATTTCGTGGCGCTTGATGAGGCCACACACAGAGCAAGGCTTCCCCTTGCCCCGCTGGACGCGGCGGGCCACTTCGGGGATGGACTCGCCGTAGGTTTCCTTCACGTCCACCACGTGAAGCTTGACGCCCGGATGCTGCTCCACGAACGCCTTGATTTTTGCGTAGGACTCTTCGCTGTACCGGATGCCCTCGTCAATGCCCAGGCGCAGGTAAAACCCGTCGGCCTGATAGCCGAGGGCCAGCAGCACGTCCCAAAGGGCCAGCGAGTCCTTGCCCCCGCTGACAGCTACCAGCACGGGCTCGTCCTTGCGGAACATCTTGTATTTCTTGATGGTGCGCTCCGTCTGGTGCTGAAACCACTCGACGTAGTGCTCCTTACAGAGGGCCAGACGGTGCTGGCGCATGTTGATGACCGCCTTCTGACGACACTTTCGGCAGCGCATAGGCATCGTTCGCTTTCTCCTCAGGCTTCATCCGCCGGAAATGACGGCCACCAGGCGAATCTTGTCCCCCGGCCGGATGATGGTGTCTTCACTAATGAGCTCTCCGTCTCGAGTGACCAAGTAACTCTGTGGGTTGAGGTTCAACTTTTTGAGCAACTCACGGGCGGTGATGCCCGCCTCCACTTCCCACGTCTGCCGGCGCAACACGACAGTGGCCTTTTCAGCCTGCTTCTGAACGTCGCTCATCGTCCCCCTCCCTGCGTGGGTCTGTACAGCGCCCCTGCAAAAGGGACGGCCACCTGCACGGTGACCGCCACTTGCTCATTTCGTCCAAAAGCGTTCGCTTAAATTATAGCACAATCCGTCAAAGAGACCGATTCGACCAACTCCCTCCTACAAGATTCCACGTTCTTGCCAAAAGGCCCAGCACCCCTTTCCCCCGTCCCACACAGCGGCGTCAGGGTCACCGCCTGTTCAACCTTCACGGGGCCTGCGGGCGTCGCATCCGGTACTCGATGTGCTTGCCCCGCTGTCCGGCCCCTCGGCCATAATAGTGCCATTTCGGAAAGTTGAAGTCCGTCGTAATCGAGCGGGGCATGAGCAACACCGCCTGGAGGAAAGCCTCCAAGTCCGGCACGTTGTAGATGTTCACCTCAAAGCCCCAAGCGTCCATCTGGTTGAAGAACTTGCGCGCATCGGGCACCAACCAGTTGATCGAAAAGCGGTTGATGCCCCACTCGCGCAGCATGTCGAGAACTTCCTTCGCTTTGTCTGGCGCACTTACCACCAGTGGGGCTAAAAAATCAATGGAGCACTGCACAACAGCCTTCGGATGCGCTTCTGCCAGCCGGCGGAAGTCAGACTCCTTGAACGAGCGCACCTCACCGTTGAACCAGAGGGCCTCGTCGGGGAAATTGTGCTTCTCGACGAGATCGAGCACACGCTCGATTAACTCGCTGTCTTCTTTTATGTCGAGTTTAATGTTCTTCTCCCAGCGGCGGAATTCTCCCAACACGTAGTCAAGTTGAAGCCACTCCTCGTCCTCCGAAGGAGGCGTTTCCTCAAAGGTGTCATGGCGCAACACTGGCTCCGAGCGGCTCGGGTCGAACACCACATCACATTCCCCCCACCGGACGCGGGGTGTCGCCAGGAACTGGCGCAGGTTGGCCTCATCGTTGACACCGTGCCAGACAAGCTGGATGTTCTGGGGCAGCGCCCGCTCGGGAATGAGCTCTGTAATGTCGTACTCCCGGCCACGAACAGCCTGAGCTGGCAGGCTCACCCGTTTGGACTCGAAGATGGTTGCCGCGTGGAGCAGCAAAATTTCACTGTCCTTGTCTTCCCTGGCGATCGCCTGAAGCACTTCAGGTTCGTTGTCTACCACTGCAAATATACGAAAGCCCTTTTCTTGGAAGGTCCGGATGCCTTTCACCTTTGCTTCGAGAACCCGTTCCTCCCAATCATTGGGGTTCATGAAGAGGAGTTCGTCGTCGAACTGCACGCGGTACGCCTTACCCAATTCGTTCAGACAGCGCAACGTGTCCTGGCGCACAGTTTCTGGCCGCCCCGTGTTGAGTCCGACAAACGTTTTGGGCTGAATCTGGAACCACCGAATGACTTCCATGACGCCACGAAACGGGCGGTGTGCTTCCAGAATGGCCTCTGGGGAGCGGCGGTGGTTGTTGTACCAGTCCAGAATGCGAGCTTGCTCGTCCGGCGGAATGAACAAGCGCTTGAGGAGAAGGTCAACTTGGTTTTCGTGGACGTCAATGTCTTCCACCCGCAGGTGGCGAAAGTGGGTAGTGTGATGCGTGCGGTCGTACAGGCGCAGCACGTAGAGCACGTTGTACCGCATGTCCAGGATAGTGCCGTCAATGTCGAAAACGATCAGAAGGTTGTCGTCCGGGTAAAGCGATCGCATCTTCTCGTAGTGATGAGCCAGTTGGGCCATCCAGTTTTTCCGCCGGGACTTTTTGGCGCTCATAAGGGTTTCCTCCTTTCAGTGTCTGCAACAATGTTGAATGTTGGATGATGTCAAAGAATGAGGAGTGGGGACACCCCCACGCCCCCGGCAGGGGGTTCCACCCCCCTGCACCCCGGAATATGCCGGAATATGAAAAAAAGGCGCCCGAGGCGCCTCATAACTGCCAGGGCTGGGTCTTCCTTCACCCCCAGAGAAGAGAACGTTCGCTTTCAGGGTCGAAGAATTGGACCTTGCTTGTGTCGAAATGCATGGTAATTTTCATGCCTGGTCGCAACTTCAAGTGAGGATCAGCCAGGAAATGGACATAAACGTCGCCAAGGAGTTGAACGCTAATCAGGTCGTCCCGCCCCAGTGGCTCGACGACGTAGACTTCGCCGACAACGCCTTGACCGTCTTCCTCCGCTGCCAATGTAATGTCCTCTGGCCGAATGCCCATGATGATTTCACCCTGGCCAGCCACCTTCTCACCCCGCTCGGGGGGCACCGGCACGCGAAAGGCCGGGCACTGAGTCCAATACGTGCCATTTTCACGTACCACTTCGACGCCTCGAATCAGGTTCATGGGAGGATTGCCGATGAAGCTGGCAATGAAAAGCGTGCGCGGGCGCTCGTACAATTCTTCGGGCGTGTCGTAGGCCTGGAGCTTGCCGTCCTTGATGACGGCAATGCGGTCGGCCATCGTCATGGCTTCCACTTGATCGTGGGTGACGTAGATAGACGTGATGCCCAACTCCATCTGCCGCCGCTTGATTTCGCCCCGCATGGTGAGGCGCAGGCGTGCGTCCAAGTTGCTCAAGGGCTCGTCGAAGAGCAGGAGCTTGGGATTTTTCACCAGCGCCCGCCCCAACGCCACGCGCTGCTGCTGACCGCCGGAGAGTTGGCCCGGCTTGCGGTCCAACAGGTGGCCAATGCCCATCATGTCGGCCACGCGCTGCACGCGCTCGCGGATTTCCTCTTTGGGCAGCTTTTGGAGCTTGAGCGGGTAAGCGATATTGTCGAAGACCGTCATGTGGGGATAGAGCGCGTAGCTTTGAAAGACCATGCCAATGTTGCGGTCTTTGGGGGGTACGTGGTTCACCACGCGGCCGTCAAAGAGAATTTCCCCCGACGTTGGCTTGTAGATGCCAGCGATCATGAGCAGTGTGGTCGTCTTGCCACATCCCGACGGCCCCAGGAAGGCTACAAACTCCCCATCCTTCACTTCGAGGGAAATGTTGTCCACGCCGACCACATTTCCCCAACGTTTACTCAAGTTTCGCAACTCGACGCGCATCCTTCGTACCCCCTTCAGGCTCTTCTCGGCGTCCTTACACGCCGCCTTTTGTGCCACCGCTGTAGATGTTGAGCAACTTCTCCTGTGTGAAGAAGAAGAAGACCAGAATGGGGATCATCTGGAAGAGCCCCACAGCCGCTACCTGGTTCCAGTTGGTAAGCGACGTCTCGCCCATCAGATAATTGATGTAGACGGGCAGGTTGGAAACCTTCGTGCCAATGGTGAAGGTAGCCGGGATCAAGTAGGCCGACCAGCCGGTGAGGAACGTGAAGATGGCCAACGCCGCCAGTCCTGGCCGGATCTGGGGCATGATGATCTCCCACCAGACCCGGAAGCGCGAGGCTCCGTCAATCAGGGCGGCTCGCTCCATGTCCCAGGAGATGTTGTCGAAGAAGCCCTTCATGAGCCAGATTCCCAGCGGCAGGTCGAGGCTCACCATCACCAGGGCCACACCCCCCACTGTGTTGTATCCGAAGACCTTGCCCACACCAGGCAGGGCGGAAATAGCCTGCAACACGAAGAAAATGGAAATCAGCAGGGTAACGCTAGGAAAGGCGTGGAGCACCAAGGTCATCGAGAGAAAGCCCTTGCGGCCGGCAAAGTTCATGCGAGAGAGGGCATAGCCCGCCAGCGAGGAAGCGAACCCCACACCCACAACCATGCCCAAGGCGATCACCAGCGAGTTGAACGTCACCCGCCAGATGAGGGGATCAGTGACAAATTGCCAGTTGGCCAGCGTCCAACCGCCAATGTTCCCTTGGGGATCCTTAGGCAACAAACCCTCTGTACGGTAGGAGAAAGTGGCAATGAGGAGCCAAGCATAGCCCACCAAAATGGGAATGATGCTCACCGCCAGCAAAATGTAGGCGACCGCATTGCGCAACCGCTGGCCGATTCCGTCCACCTGTTCGGTCTCAACCCACACAGCCATGCATAATCCTCCGTTACTTGTGTGCCACTAGAGCGCGTCGATCTTGGGCTCCTGAACCAATTCGTCGAACCGGAACACCCGCAGGTAGATGAGCGAAAAGATAATCCCAATGACCACCAAGACGAACCCCCAAGCCGCACCATAGCCCCACTGGTTGTTCCCAAAATATGTCTGGAGTGCCCGGTGATAGGCGGTGAGCGACCACACTTCCGTGCGGTAAAGGCCCGGCCCACCGTTGGTAAGCAGCAAGATGTACTCGAACGAGGCCAGCAACGAAAGGGTTTGGTACGTGGTGACGAAAAGCAACGGCCACTTGATGAGCGGGATGATAATCGTGCGAATAATCTGAAGCGTCGAAGCCCCATCCACCTTGGCCGCCATGATGTAGTCACGCGGGATGGACTCAATAGCCGAACTGAAGATCAACATGCCGAACGAAGCTCCTACAAAACCGTTCGTAATGATGACAAATAACCAGGGAGCCTCCTTCAGCCACGCTTTAGGTTCAAAGCCAAGCGGAACAAGGAACTGATTGAGGATGCCGTAGGGCGCGTCGGCCGAAATGCGCTTCCACATCATAATGTAAATCACCGAGGGCGTAATCCGGGGCAACAACCAGATAGCCCGGAACAGGAAGCCCGTGCGGCGCTCGATGTGGGTGGTCAACAGGGCTAGAATCAAAGCCAGGCCCACGTTGAAGAAGATAAGAGTAGTGAAGACGTAGAAAAGGGTGTTCCCCAGGATCTTGGGGAAGAAGCGATCAGCGAAGAGACGCCGGTAATTGCTCACCCCCACAAATTCCACTCTGCCAACGCGGATACCCAAGGATTCACAGAAGTCCCGCATTCCTCCCACACAAAGCGGGTTTCCAAAGGTGTTACTGGAAAGGTTGGTCAGACTAATCCAGAGCAGAAGCACTACAGGAATGAAAAAGAAAAGCGTCACCAGCACCATAGCAGGTGACATGAAAGAAAAAGCTTCAAGTGAAACCCGCCACGAGCGCCGCCGGGCGACCATCTCCATCGCCTGTTCCTGCACCACTGCTTCCATAACGGGCCTCCTGGTGTCCCATAGATTTTAACGTGCGGGGACCGCGCTGAGTTCACGCGGTCCCCGCCATCACCACTCAGCGGATGATCACGTTGTCGCCCAGTTCGTTCTCCAATTGCCCGATCACCACATCCACAGCCTCTTCAGGCGTCAGATCACCCGACTCGACGGACTGGATGCCCAGGAAGTAAGCTTCAGACCACTGGCTCCAGTACGGGCTGTTGGGCAAGAAAGTCGTGTACTCAAGCAGCGGCAACACTTCGGAGAGGAACTTGGCCGCCTTGTAGGGCTGGTAGTCGGCCTGAGACTTGAGGATGCCCAGGTGTCCGCTCTCCACAGCATAGGTGGTGTTGAGTTCCTTGGTGGTCGCCTTGGCAATGAGGAGGAGCGCCAGGTCCGGGTATTCGGACTGGGAGCTGATCATGTAGAGGAGCGGGTGAGTGAGCGTGATCGGCTTAGCCGTGCCGCTCTTCAAGCAGGGAATAGCCGTGAAGCCCACGTTCTCCCACAGGTAATCCTCACCACCTTGGTCGGCCACGTAGTTGGCGGCCCACTCCGGCCAGTTCCAGGAACCGCCGAACCAGAAGAGCACGTTCTGAGCCGAGGAGACGGCCGTGTGCCAGTCGGGCCAATCCGTGCCCAGCAAGTTGGGCGAGAGGATCTTGCGCACCTGAGAGGCGTCGTAGAGCAACTGGTAGACCTTCAGGAGCGCGTCCTTCTCCATGATGAGCTTGTCGCCCGACTGCTCATCCTGAATAACGCCGCCCGCCGCGTAGTAGTAGTACAGGAAGTCAGGTCCGTTCTTGGGGCGGTGCCACCAGCCGTTGCCCTCTTCGACCACGCCCTGCTGAACAGCCTGCGTGGCCGTCTCGATCATGTCCTCCCACGAGAACTCGCAGGCAAAGACACGGTCACGCAGTGATTCCACTTGCTCGTCGGACCAGCCCAGCTTCTTCAGCAGCGGCTTGCTGAAGTACATGGGCCGGGCTTCGGCATCCTGCGGAACACCCCAGATGCGCCCATTCCACTTGGTGGACTCCCACAGCGAGTCAATCACGTCGTCGAACTCGGGGTGCTCGTCAATCATGTCGGTGATGTCCACCAACATGCCGGCCGGGGCCCAGTCGCCGATGTGCTCGTGGCCGGAGACGATGATGTCGGGCGCTTCACCAGCCTGGAAGGCCAACTCGAATTCTGTCTTGTACTCACCCCAATCCTTGTTGTCTTGGATGGTCTTGACCTGAATGCGGCGGTTGTCACCCTGTTCTTCCAGCCATGCATTTGCCGCTCCAACGGCCGAAATCAAGTTGTTGCACCGCCCCTGTTCGACCGAACCGGCCTTACAGCGGGCTACAAGGGTAACAAGCTCACCGCCAGCGGGGACTTCAACAGTCTGTTCAACGACCACAGTCTTCTCGACAACGACGGTCTTTTCGACGGGGACAGTTTCGCGGACCACGACAGTCCGCTCAACGACTTGGGGCTGCTGTTGAGCACAAGCTGACGCCAGGAACAAGAGGACAAGAATACCAATGAATAGCCAGAAAGGTCTACGGCGCCACATAACCTCCTCCTTTTATTTTTTACGGTTGATATCAACCGGCCACGAAAGCGTAGCCTCACAGCTACGCTGGCCACCCGAACGTAAACTATACAGGAGGCGAAGAGCCGCAACGGCGTGGATAAAAATAAGGTGCTGTTTGCAAGGCAGTATACACACGTTTGCATTCTTTGTCAAGATGGTTTTTGGAAGAAAATCGTGTCCTGCTCCCTGTTCTCAACCTTGTTCAATTTTTCACATAACCCTCGTTGATACCCACTTTTCAACACGGATGCTTGATGCCCGCTCCTCTTTGCGGTATACTTTACCCAAAAGTTGACAATTTTAATCAAGAATCAGCGCGCGCTTCTCAACCGAGACTGACGTTGGCAAACGCCGCAGCCGCCGTCTGGCTGCGAAAACGACACGGCTTACAAGGAGGCATTGCGGCTATGTATCCCAAATCGCTCGCCATCTTCGCTCTCCTTGCCAGCTTTCTCCTAGCTGGCCTGGTGCTTGTGGCCTGTGGGGAAACGCAGCCCACAACTTCTCCACCCTTGCCCTCTCAAGCAACAACCGCTGCTCAGAAAGAGCCCGAAACTGCTTCTGAAGGCCAAGTTCAACAAGAGGAAGAAAACGACGAGGATCTGGTCAAAGCTGTTGCCCTCCTGTACCAGATGAAAGGGCACCTCTACGCCAGCCGCGAACTGTGGGAACAGGGACACCAAC
>WFWG01000150.1 GCA_015491235.1 Ardenticatenaceae bacterium | reverse complement strand
CAAATAAAGTGTGCGGCCACATCGGGACGCCCCGCCCACAGGGCCCACAGAACGAGGAAACCCAGCCAACCGCTCAGAAACACCACACGCTGCGTCGGATGACGTTTCCACCAAGCCAGCAATCCCGTGACGGCCAATCCCACCGCCAGAATCGGCTCCAGCGAGAAAGGCAGCCACCCTGCGCCCCACCGGGGAACCCAGAACATAAGCCAGAGGCCACTGGCGGCCACATTGACAAGGGGGAAGAAAGCGCGCACGCGGGGCGGCACGTCGTTGTGCGTCCAGGCTGGAAGGTGAAGGGGATAGAGCGCCATGCGCACCACGAGCGCCGCGGTTAGCAAAAAGATGGCCAACAAGGGCATTCCGGGAATCACGAACGAAATCACCCGAAACGTTTGCCAAACCAGCACCATGCCACCCAGCAGGGCGAACATCCCTGTTCCCTGAAGAATGCCCAGCAACCAAGGCCAGCGTGAGTGGCCGGGCAGCCCGGTCGCAAAGAGCCAGATCAAGTCGAGCAAAGCCCACGCTGCCAGCCAGGTGAGGAAGTTTCCCGCCATGCCGAACACCAGCAGTGCAGCAGGCACACCGACAAGTATAGTAATGTACTCATCTGTGGGGCCATCCCACGGTTCGTCCAGCGAGGCCAACGTAACAGCCAGCCCTACGAAGAGCACCAGCACCATCCACCGGGCAGTCAGTGCAGTAAACTGCAAGAAGATCGCTTCGTCAGTGCCAGTGAGGTCCTCCCAGTGAGCCAGGGAAATCGCCAGGGGAACCTTGGAAACGGCCAGCAATCCCAAAAAGAAGGCCACAGCAGCCAGCATAAGCGTCAGCAGAACGCGCGCCGGGCGACCCAGCCAGGGACCAGTCCGGGGAAGAAGAATGCTGCCGCCAAGCAGCAGCAAAATAATGCTTAGGGGATGCGTGATGTCCATAGGACGCTTGTGTGTTCCTCAAAGATCAGCTTTCAAGTGACAGGAGTTACGCCGTTGCCCCAGTCCCCTTTTCTCCTTTGCCGTTAGCACCACATCCAACGGCGTAAGTCCTGCCACGTGAGACATTGCGGGGACAGATTCTAACACAGGAGGCGGAGATTGCCCAATGTCGGCCGTCATTCCTGTTACGCCGTGGGCCAGCGTTGCTTCCCTCGAGCGCTCTCACAACCAAGAGTCCCCATGAGCGCCTACACGCCTCTCCTGTCACACTTGACCCTCGACGGACTCGATGGTATGCTGATGATAACAATTAAGGAAACTCTAGGTGGGAAAGGGGATGGGGCATGGCTGAGCTTACCTTACGGGAATACGAGGAGCGCATTCGCGCTTTTCTCGACAATGAACAGTTTGAAGAAGCCATTGCCTGGGCACAGCACTTGCTGCGAAAGTTCCCCAAGTACATTCGTGGATACGAGTACCTCGCTCAGGCGGCCATGGAGACAGGCCGGGAGGACGAAGCCTTGGAGATCTTCCGGCGCGTGCTGAGCACCGACCCTGAAAGTGTCGTCGCCTACACCGGTGCTGCCCTCATCTTTCGCCGCATGAACGTGCTCCACGAGGCCATCTGGCACATGATGCGCGCTTTTGAACTCCAGCCCGGCACCCCCTTCATCCGCGAACAACTGCGCGACATGTACGCCGAGTACGAAGGGCGTCGCCCTGGCCGCCTGAAGCTCAACCGCGCTGCCCTGGGGCGTGCCCACCTGCGCAACGGCCAGTACGACATGGCCATCCGCGAACTGCGGGCTGAGCTGGCCGAAGACCCCAACCGTATTGACCTGCGCGTGGCCCTGGCCGAGGCGCTATGGCGGGCCGGACGCTACCGGGAGGCTGTTGACGAGGCCGAGCTTGTGCTCCAGGAACTCCCCCGATCCTTGAAAGCCAACCTCATTCTGGGACAATTCTACACCCAGGAAGGTGACACCGACCGGGCAGCCGAATACCTGCAGGTCGCCCAGCGCTTGGACCCCGAGAACCGCGTGGCCCGCGAACTCTTCGGCAACCGCAGCCCGCTGCCAGTGCGGGAAATCACCCTCTCGGAGCCGAGCGCGGAGCCTGCTCCCCCAGAGCCAGAGCCGCTCGAGACTTCTGAATTGTCCTGGTCGCTCGAAGAAACGGCACTTTTCGCGGAAACAACCGAAACACCCCCTCTCGACTGGCGGGAAACCTTGCGGCAGGCCACAGAGGAGGCCCTGACTCAAGTCCCTACTTCATCCGTGTCCCCTCCACCGACCGTTGACTGGCGCGATGCCCTCCGGCAAGCCACAGAGGAAGCGCTCGCTTCCCTGCCGGTGTCGGAGGCACCAGCGTGGGTGGCCGCGCTGCGGGACGCCACCGAGGAAGCCCTTTCCCTCCCGGCGGCTGTGGAAGCGCCTGCTGCCGCCCCCGCACCCGCGTCCGAGGCGTCTTCCTGGGTTGCCGAGTTGCGTGAAGCGACCGCGCAAGAACTGGAAGAGGCCGTCGAAGCGGAAGCAGCCGAGCCGACCGCTCACTCGCCCGAAGCGCCGGTCGAGGCGCCCCCGGCGTGGGTGGCCGAATTGCGCGGTGCTATCGAGGAAGCTGTAACGGAGGCAATAGAAATCCTCCCAACACTTCCGGAGGAAGAAATTCGCCCGGAAATCCCCCCTTGGGTTGGCCGGTTGTACGAGGCCACGGCAGCAGCGCTGACCGAAATCCCCGAGGAGGCCGAGCGCCCGCCGGTTGCCCAAGCCGAGGCTGCGGAGATTGAGACACCATCCGGTGAAGCGGGAGCCGTCGCCGAAGCTCTGGAAGACGTTGGGGCTGAGCCTTCCGCCGAGGCAGTGGCGGAGACCGAGTTCTCGGGCGGCGAAGCGGAGACCATCGCCGACGTTTCAGGGGAAGCCCAACCCCAGGCGGCCGAAGAGGAGGCCGTCACCGAGGCTTTGGAGGAACCTGAACCGCTTGGAGAAGCTTCCCCCGAAGTGGTTGACGAGGTGCCAGGCGAAATCGCCGTCGTGCCGGAAGTCGAACAGGTGGTTCCAGAGGCAGAAACGCCTCCGCCGTCGGGCGAGCCCGTCGAAGTTACAATTCCCGAAATGGAGCAAGCCCGCGCTGTGACCGACGTGGAAGCGCCAACGCCAGAAGCGGCAGAACCAGTCGAGGTGTCGGAGGCCCAACCGGAAGCGGATGAGTTGGCGCAAGCTCGCGCGCTGGCCCGCGCAGGCAACGAAGCCGAGGCCCTGGCCATCTTCACAGCCCTTTTCGAGGCCGGAGGGCGCGACGAGGACTTGGCCGAGGCGCTGGCCGAGTGGGTGGCCACGGGCACGACGGGTCCCCAGCCCCACCAGCTTCTGGGAGATGTGTACCACCGGCTCGGTCGCCTGCGGGAGGCCGTGGAACAGTATCGCCAGGCGCTCCAGAAACTCTAACAGCCCTGTATCAAGGAGGAAACCGACAATGGCACACATCGGGCTGATTGGCCTGGGTGTGATGGGCCAGAACTTGGTTCGCAACATGGCCCGCCACGGATTTCAAGTCGCTATTTACAACCGCACGCGGGCCAAGACGGAAGCCTTTGCCCACGAACACCCCGACCCCAACATTGTGCCCACCTACACGCTGGACGAGTTCGTCGCCCAACTCGAGCGTCCCCGCCGGGTGATGCTGATGGTGAAAGCAGGAGCACCCGTGGACGCCGTGGTGGAGCAGGTGCGGCCACTGCTGGAACCCGGCGACATCATCGTTGACGGCGGCAATTCCCACTTCACCGACACGGAGCGGCGCCAGCGGGCGCTGGAACCCCACGGCATTCACTTCCTGGGCGTGGGCATCTCTGGCGGCGAGGAGGGCGCGCTGTGGGGCCCCAGTATCATGCCGGGCGGCCCACGGGAGGCCTACGACGCCGTTGCGCCCATCTTCGAGGCCATCGCCGCCAAGGCCGAAGATGGGGAACCGTGCGTGACATACCTGGGGCCGGGCGGCGCGGGCCACTACGTGAAAATGGTGCACAACGGCATCGAGTACGCCGTCATGCAGGCCATTGCCGAGGTGTACGACCTTCTGCGCCGCGTGGGGGGACTCCAAGTTTCCGACCTGGCCGCTGTGTTCGAGGAGTGGAACCGCGCCGAACTCGCCTCCTTTTTAATGGAAATTACAGCTCACATTCTGCGCGTGAAGGACCCGGAGAGCGGTGATCCCCTGGTGGAACGCATCCTCGACAAGGCCGGGCAAAAGGGGACGGGCAAGTGGACCTCCCAAAACGCCTTCGACGTGGGGATACCCGTTCCCAGCATTACCGCCGCCGTCGAGGCTCGCATCATCTCGGCCTTCAAGGAAGAGCGCGTGCGGGCGGCCCAACTCCTCCCAGGTCCCGTGCCCGAGGCGCAAGGTCAGAACCGGCTCCAGTTGATCGAAGAGGGGCGCGAAGCCCTCTTCGCCGACATGGTCGTGGCCTACGCCCAGGGCATGGCGCTGCTGCGGGGGGCAGCAGCCGAGTACGGCTACACCTATCACCTGGCCGACGTGGCCAAAATCTGGCGGGCAGGTTGTATCATCCGCGCCGCGCTGCTGGAAGACATTCGCCGGGCCTTCGCCGAGGCACCCGACCTGCCCAACCTCTTGCTGGCCGACACCTTCCGCCAGGCCCTGGGCGAGCGACAACAGGGGTGGCGCGAAGCCCTGGTTGCCGGCCTGACAAACGGCGTGCCCATGCCGGTGACGGCCGCTTCGCTGGCCTACTACGACAGCTACCGCCGTGAGCGCCTGCCGGCCAACCTGATCCAGGCCCAGCGGGACTACTTTGGCGCTCACACGTACGAACGGGTGGACAAGCCGGGCACGTTTCACACTGAGTGGCACCAGTTGTAAAGCACTGCTCGGCACCGAGTCGAATTTGACAAAGCCAGGGAACAATGATACTGTGCTCTTTCAGTAATCAGTAGCCAGTGATCAGTAAACAGTTTAAGTGCCTGAGAAGCCTGTTGCTACTTGCCACTGCACTGTGTTAAGTCTCTCAAGGTCGTCCACGTGAACTGATTACTGAATACTGATCACTGAATACTGAACTGAAACGGCGCTCTTATCAAGAGGGGTGGAGGGACCGGCCCTGTGAAGCCCCGGCAACCAGCGGCAGCGTCAGTCCAGGGGCGACGCTGTGCGCCAGGTGCCAATTCCGGCAGGCACACGTCTCGGAGCGGGTGCCTGGAAGATGAGAGGTCGCCGCTCAACGCGCGAACGCAAAGGCCTCTCGTCCAGAGAGGTCTTTTTTTGAGAGCAAGCGGACTCTTTCTAAGGAGGTGCTCGTGCGCACAGTCGAATGGGACAACGGCGTGGTGAAGATGATTGACCAGCGCCAGCTTCCGCACCGCTTCGAGGTGGCCGAGTTTCGCGACTACCGCGAGGTGGCCCGCGCCATCACCGAAATGTACGTGCGCGGCGCGCCCGCCATCGGCGCGGCGGCCGGGTTTGGGCTGGCGCTGGCGGCCTTGCAGAGTAAAGCCACCACTTTCGAGGAACTGGTGCAGGACTTGAAAGCGGCCTACGACGTGCTCTACGCCGCCCGCCCCACGGCCGTCAACCTGCGCTGGGCGCTCGACCGACTGATGCACCTGGTCTACAGCTTGGAGACGGACGACGTGGAGGCCGTCCGGCAGGCGCTGGTGGCCGAGGCCCAGCGCATCGCCGACGAGGACGTGGAGACCAACAAGCGCATGGCCCGCCACGGTGCCGAGCTCGTGCCAGCCAACGCCCGCATTCTCCACCATTGCAACACGGGCGCGCTGGCGACGGTGGACTGGGGCACGGCGCTGGGCGTGATTCGCATGGCCCACGAACAGGGCAAAAACGTCCACGTCTGGGTGGACGAAACGCGCCCCCGCCTGCAAGGCGCTCGCCTGACGGCATGGGAACTGATGCAGTGGGGCGTGCCCATGACGCTCATTGCCGACAACGCGGCCGGCTACCTCATGTACAGCGGCCAGGTGGACCTCGTCATGGTGGGCGCCGACCGCATCGCGGCCAACGGGGACGTGGCCAACAAGATTGGCACCTACAAACTGGCCGCCGTCGCCAAGGATAACAACATTCCCTTCTACGTGGTGGCGCCCACGTCCACCATTGACCTGCACACGCCCAGCGGGGACGCCATTCCCATCGAGGAGCGCGACCCCCGCGAAGTGACTCACGTGGGCAACGAGCGCATCGCTCCCGAGGGGGTCAACGTCTTCAACCCAGCCTTCGACATTACGCCCGCCCGCCTGGTGACGGCCATTGTCACCGAGTACGGCGTGGTTCGTCCCCCCTACGAGGAGAACTTGCGCCGAGTGGTCGAACAGACCGAGCGCGACCGCCGACGGAAGGAGGAATGAACCGTATGAGCGCCATGAGTGTCCGCGAAGCCCCGTCTTCTCAACAGCCCGCTTCCCGCCCGCTGCCTCGCGACATTCTGGTGGTGGGGTCAGTGGCCCTCGACGACGTGGAAACCCCCTTCGGGCGCGTCGAAAGCGCCCTGGGCGGGAGCGCCACCTACTTCGCCACAGCGGCCAGCTTCTACACACCGGTCAAGCTGGTGGCTGTCGTCGGCACCGACTTTCCCCAGGAACACGTGGACTTCCTGCGTGGCCGACAGGTGGACGTCACCGGCCTAGAAGTGGTGGAGGGCGGGCGCACCTTCCGCTGGCGCGGCCGCTACGAGTACGACATGAACACGGCCCACACCCTCGACACGCAACTCAACGTCTTCGCTGAGTTCGTCCCCAAGTTGCCCGAAACCTACCGCCGGCCGGGCCTGCTCTTCCTGGCCAACATTGACCCTGAGCTTCAATTGGGGGTGCTGGAGCAGGTCGAGCGGCCCGACCTGGTGGCGCTGGACACCATGAACTTCTGGATTTCGTCCAAGCGGGATGCCCTGGCCGAGGTCATGCGGCGGGTGGACGTGGTGCTCATCAACGAGGCCGAAGCCCGCCAGTTCGCCGACACGTACAGCCTACCCGCTGCGGCGCGGGCTATCCTGGAACTGGGACCACGGGCGGTCATTGTGAAGAAGGGCGAATACGGCGCAAGCATGTTCACGGACGGCAATCACCTGGGCGAAAGCTACTTCTTCGTGCCCGCGTATCCGCTGGAGGTGGTGCGTGACCCCACCGGCGCAGGCGACACCTTTGCCGGGGGCTTCCTGGGCGCCCTGGCCCACGAGCCGGTGCTCGACAGCGCCGCCTTCCGGCGGGCCATCGTTCACGGCAGCGTGATTGCCAGCTTCACGGTGGAAGACTTCAGCGTGAACCGCCTGCGCACGTTGACGCGGGCGGAGATCGAACGCCGTTTCGCTGAATTTCAAGCCTTCACGCGCTTTTGAGCGTGTTTGGAATCTGTTGAAAGGAGCAACTCCATGACCGCAAAATCATACGACATCAAAGACATCTCGCTGGCCGACCAGGGGCGGGCTCGCATCGAGTGGGCTGCCCAGGAAATGCCGGTGCTCAACCAGATTCTGGAGCAGTTCGAGCAGGAGCGGCCGCTGGACGGCGTCCGCATCTCGGCCTGTCTGCACGTCACGACGGAGACGGCCAACTTGATGCGCGTGCTCAGCCGTGGTGGGGCCGACGTGGTGTTGTGTGCCTCCAACCCCTTGAGCACGCAGGACGACGTGGCGGCCGCGCTGGTGGCCTACGAGGAGATTCCCGTCTTCGCCATCAAGGGCGAGAACCGCGAGACCTACTACCGCCACCTGCGGGCGGCCATCGAGCACGCGCCCCACATCACCATGGACGACGGGTGTGACCTGGTGTCCACGCTCCACAAGGAGCGCCGTGACTTGTTGTCCAACGTCATCGGCGGCACGGAGGAAACCACCACGGGCGTCATTCGCCTGCGCGCCATGGCCGCCGAGGGCGCGTTGGCCTACCCCGTCATCGCCGTCAACGACGCCCTCACCAAGCACCTCTTCGACAACCGGTACGGCACCGGCCAGAGCACCATTGACGGCATCCTGCGGGCCACAAACATCCTGCTAGCCGGCAAGACCTTCGTCGTGGCGGGCTACGGCTGGTGTGGTCGGGGGCTGGCCCGGCGAGCTGCTGGCATGGGAGCCAACGTGATTGTCACGGAGGTGGACCCGCTGCGCGCGCTGGAGGCCGTCATGGATGGCTACCGCGTGATGCCCATGAGCGAGGCCGCCAGGGAAGGCGACATTTTCGTCACCGTCACGGGCGACATCCACGTGATTGACCGACAGCACTTCGAGGTGATGAAGGATGGGGCCATCGTGGCCAACAGTGGCCACTTCAACGTGGAGATCAACATTGACGCCTTGGAAGAAATGGCCATGGAGAAGTGGCGCCCTCGCCCCTTCGTTGAGCAGTATGTGCTGGCCGACGGCCGGCGCATCAACCTGTTGGGCGAAGGCCGCCTGATCAACCTGGCCGCGGCCGAGGGCCACCCGTCGGCCGTCATGGACATGAGCTTTGCCAACCAGGCCTTCTCCGTCCGTTATCTCCTGGAAAACCAGGGCAAGCTGGAGAATCGGGTCTACCCCGTTCCCCAGGAGATTGACCGCCAAATTGCCGCTTTGAAGCTCAGAAGCATGGGCATTGCCATTGACACCTTGACGCCGGAGCAGGAGAAGTACCTGGCTTCGTGGGAAGAGGGCACGTAAGGCGGGGCAACGCCTGAGGGGTGTTCTGAATGCCTCGGTGCTCCGCCTGCTTGGTTGGGGGGCGAAGGAGAATTTCAGGTGAACGGAGGAAACCGATGAGCACGACGTTCATGAAGAGTCCAAAGCTCTACTTCACTTCGGAGTCGGTCACCGAGGGGCACCCGGACAAGATGTGCGACCAGATTAGCGACGCCGTGCTGGACGCCATCATCGCCCAGGACCCCGACGCGCGGGTGGCCTGTGAGGCGGCCACGACGACCGGGCTGGTGGTGGTGATCGGAGAGATTACGACCACGGCTGTGGTAGACATCCCCAGCATCGTGCGGGAAACGATCCGCCAGATCGGCTACACCAGCAGCGAATACGGCTTCGACGCCGACACCTGCGGTGTTGTGGTCTCCATCAAGGAGCAATCGGGTGACATTGCGATGGGCGTGGACAAGGCCTTGGAGGCCAAGCGGGGCGAGATGAGCGACGAGGAGATTGAGGCCATTGGCGCCGGCGACCAGGGCATGATGGTGGGCTTCGCCTGCAACGAGACACCGGAATTGATGCCCCTCACCATCAGCTTGGCCCACCGCCTGGCCAAACGGCTGGCCGAGGTGCGCAAGAAGGGCATCCTGGGTTATCTGCGACCGGACGGCAAGAGCCAGGTGACAGTGGAGTATTCCTACGGCAAGCCGGTGCGCGTGGATACCGTGCTCATTTCCACCCAGCACTCCCCCGAGGTGACCCAAGAACAAATCTACGCCGACATCGTGGAGTACGTCATCCGCCCGGTTGTGGGAGAAGAACTGCTGGACGAGCGCACCAAAATTTATGTCAATCCCACAGGGCGTTTCGTGATTGGCGGGCCGATGGGTGACGCTGGCCTGACGGGCCGCAAAATCATCGTGGACACGTACGGCGGCATGGCCCGCCACGGCGGTGGTGCCTTCTCCGGCAAGGACCCCACGAAGGTGGACCGGTCGGGCGCGTACATGGCCCGCTACATTGCCAAAAACGTTGTGGCCGCCGGCATCGCCGACCGCTTCGAGGTGCAAATTTCCTACGCCATCGGCGTAGCTCGCCCCCTTTCCATCAGCGTGGAGACCTTCGGCACTGGCCGCATCCCCGACGAGCGCATCGTGCAGCTCATCGAGGAGCACTTCGACCTGCGGCCGGCCGCTATCATTCGGGACCTCAACCTGCGGCGTCCCATATACAAGCCCACGGCTGCCTATGGCCACTTCGGGCGGGAGGACATTGACGCACCGTGGGAGCGTACCGACAAGGCCGACATCCTGCGCGAGGCCGCCGGCCTGGACAAAGTGCCCATGCGGGCATAACGTCGGCATTTCACCCCCAAAAACAAGACACTAACCTCGCCTGCACGAAGTGTGCAGGCGAGGTTAGTTTTACGGATAAATGCGGGTAGGAGGCAAATTTTCCTTAAGCCAGGAAACGAAAGCAGCACAATCCATCTCGGGAGTGAGCTCCACTGCTTTCTTGTCTACCGTATGGCGATGGGGAATTAACTCTAAACGATGCGAGGTGTAATCTTCACCATATTTGAGGCGCAAAGCCCGCGGATCAGAAGCATTGTCAAAGCCGACGATAACTCTTGAGTGATACAGCACGTAATACGCATATTTTCGAGAACCATCGGCCAGCCAGATTTCCCGTAGGCGCACTTGATAAACGCCATAATCACCGCTCATCTCCAGCAGTGCCATGTCAGATCGTTCTTCCCGACGTAAAATGACAGCCCGCTCAAAAGTTGCCCGGAATAGTGAAATTACTCGTTCAATAGTTCTTGTAAACGGCGTCGCCACTTTCTCAATTCCTTCACATCGAATTCCCAAGAGATTAAATCGCCTTCCCACTGCTGTGTAGCCGGGTCGGAGTCCAATTGTTCGACGTATTCTTTCTCGGAAGCCGTGCGGTAAGCAAACAAATCATAGCTGCAGCCATATTTCTCTTCCCACTTTTGCACTCTTTGTTCTAGTTCCAATATGCGGTCCTGGAGTTTTTCAATAACGTAACGTCGCAACGCTTCGTCCACACTTTCCTGTAACGGCTGTAGAATGTCTACAAACTCTTCCCGTACCCGAACCGTCGGCATGTCAACCTCCTAAAGCGCTTTCTCCCACTCCGCCACTCTAATG
>WFWG01000149.1 GCA_015491235.1 Ardenticatenaceae bacterium | reverse complement strand
TGAAGCCTCGTCGCATATAATTTCCTCAGCTTCCTCTAAAATGAGCTGACCTATTTGTGGTTTTAGAGCGCTTTTCATTACGAGGTCAACTTTCCTTCCTAATACTTCTGATAACTTGAGTTCTAGGCTGATTAACTCAAGAAGCGTAGGAGGCTCATCAAATGTGACTAATAAATCCACGTCGCTGGCGCTATCAGCCTCACCGCGTACATACGAACCGAAAATGGCCAAGGAGCGCACACGATGCTCGCGATGCAACTCTGGGAGCACCTCCTGGAGTTTGCTGCGAATCTGAGGGAGTGTCAACGGTTTTGACTGAGCGTCCATATCAGCAAGAAACTTATCACCTGAGTCTTTCCACATTTTAAGAATAGCGCACTTTTGACCGCTGTCAACTGGTTCGTCGCGGGAGAGCCCTGCGGGGCTTTTCGGCCTGTTCCCACTCATTCGGGTAGGCATCCCTCCCCCTTTCGTGTACTGCGCTGTCCACCCGTTCGAGTATTGTTCCAATCGAAGGGTATCCTGTATGATAAAAGTGAATCCATTCCACCGCCTACGAACCCACTCGACCGACTTCCTGCGAGTGAACCGGCGCTTGTCCTTTCTACCGGCAGGTGGTTCATCCTGTCGGAGAGCGAAAAGGAGAAGAAGGTGCCGATATGCTGTGCGCCCGTTGCGCACACAACCAGCCCCTTTGGTCGTATTTTCCCGTGCAACGGTTGTCCTGTTCCGCGTGGTTTGCTTTCCTCGTTTGTCGGTCTGGGTAACAAGATCGTTCAAATGCGAGAAAGGAGGCAGCTTCAATGGTAGAAGAGTTGGAACGCACCGAAGTGACCGAGGCCGAAGTTGCCGTACACTGGGGAGAAGAGGAGTACTATTACCCGCCGATGGAGTTCATCGCCCAAGCCAACCTCACTGACCCGACTGTCCGCGAGCGGTTCAGCGAGGAGAACTTCCCCGAGTGCTTTAAGGAATACGCCGACTTGCTCGACTGGTATCAATACTGGCACACCACGCTGGACACCAGCAATCCGCCCTTCTGGAAGTGGTTCGTGGGCGGCAAGATCAACGCCTGCTACAACTGTGTGGACCGCCACCTGAAGCAGTACCGCAACAAGGCCGCCTTTATCTTCGTGCCCGAGCCGGAAGATGAACCTCACATTGCGCTCACGTATCAAGAGCTCTACGTGCGCGTCAACGAAGTGGCCGCCGTCCTGCAGGATTTGGGGCTGAAGACGGGTGACCGCGTTACCATTCACATGCCCATGGTGCTGGAGTTGCCCATTACCATGCTGGCCTGCGCTCGCCTGGGCATCATCCACTCAGTGGTCTTCGCCGGCTTCAGCGGTCAGGCCTGCGCAGACCGCATTGTGGACTCCGGCAGCCGTGTGCTCATAACGATGGACAGCTACTGGCGTAACGGCACGCTGCTGGACCACAAAGTGAAGGCGGACGAGGCTGTGCAATTCTCGGCAGAGCAAGGGCACACAGTGGAGAAAGTGCTGGTCTGGCGGCGGTATCCAAAGCAGTATCACTCCGCTGCCTCTATGGTCGAAGGGCGGGACTTCTTCATGGACGAATTGTTGAAGAAGCACCGGGGGGCCCGCGTGGAGCCGGTGAAGATGCCGGCCGAAGCTCCTCTCTTCTTGATGTACACCAGCGGTACTACAGGCAAGCCCAAGGGACAGCAACACAGCACCGGCGGCTACTTAGCCTACGTGGCTTGGACATCCAAGATGATTCAGGACATCCACCCTGAGGATGTCTACTGGTGCATGGCGGACATCGGTTGGATCACCGGCCACTCCTACATCGTCTACGGGCCGCTGGCCGTGGCGGCGACCAGCGTGATTTACGAAGGTGTGCCCACCTATCCTGACGCCGGCCGGCCGTGGCGCATTGCCGAACAGCTCAACGTGAACATCTTCCACACCTCGCCCACAGCTATTCGCATGTTGCGCAAGGCCGACCCCGAAGGTCCGCTGCGCTACAACCACCAGTTCAAGCACATGACCACGGTGGGCGAACCCATTGAGCCCGAGGTCTGGCGCTGGTACTACCACGTGGTTGGCAAGGGCAAAGCCGTCATTGTGGACACGTGGTGGCAGACGGAGACGGGCGGCTTCCTCTGCACCACCATTCCCGCCATTGACCCCATGAAGCCGGGCAGCGCTGGTCCGGCCATGCCGGGCATCTATGCCGTCATCTTGGACGAGGAAGGTAACGAGATTCCGGCCGGTTCCGGAAAGGCGGGCAACATTGTGATTCGCAATCCGTGGCCCGGCATCACTCAAGGCATCTGGGGCGATCCGGAGCGCTTCATTCAGACGTACTACGCCAAGTACAACAAGGACCCCAACAGCAAGGACTGGCGCGATTGGCCCTACTTCGCCGGTGACGCCGCGACACAGGCCGCCGACGGATACTTCCGCATCCTGGGGCGCGTGGACGATGTCATTAACGTGGCCGGCCACCGCTTGGGCACCAAGGAACTGGAGTCGGCCGTGCTCACCGTCGAAGATGTGGCCGAGGCGGCCGTTGTGCCCCGCGTGGACGAATTGAAGGGGCGCGTGCCCGACGTGTACATCTCCCTCAAGCCAGGCTATGAGCCCAGCGAGGAGATCAAGCAGAAGGTCGTCAAAGCGATCGAGGAGATTATCGGCAAGATCGCGCGCCCCAAGAACGTCTACATCGTGCCCGACCTGCCCAAGACGCGCTCCGGCAAGATCATGCGGCGCGTGCTGGCCGCTATCTCCAACAACAGCGACGTGGGCGATGTCACCACGCTGGCTAACCCCGAGGTGGTAGAGCAGATTAAGGAGATGGTGCAGAAGCAAGCCGCCTGATTGGGCCACACCTCGCTAGACTTCTACTTCACGTGCCGCTGGCCGATTGAACGGCCAGCGGCCTTTTTGTGTGAACCGGGTATTGGCCGTAGGGGTCTTTTAAGAGTACACGGGGGAGATGGGAAAACGGCGAGTGGTTCGGAATTACCCAGATTACACCCTGTGGTATTATAAAGCCGATCAAGCACCTGGCCCTCTCACCTAGCCCCGAAAACCGATTCGGCACGCAACAGGGGGCAGAACGGGGAAAGAT
>WFWG01000148.1 GCA_015491235.1 Ardenticatenaceae bacterium | reverse complement strand
GAGTGGCCGGACGGCAGCCTGGGCCTCTCCTACTGGATTCACGGTATCACCATCAGTTCGCCGCGCCTGGTGCCCTCGTCCGTCGCTCCACGGACAAAGCCGGCAGGGGCGTTGATGGACATGTTGAGGACGCCTTGAGGACAAAGGCCGGGGAAAAGAGAGGGTGAAAACGAAAACTTGTGGCGGCCGGCGCGGCAAAGTCGCCGGCCGCCACAAGTTTCCCCTCAGCTACTGGGCGATTTCCGTAAGCGCTTGAAGCACCTCTTGCACGGGGGCAGGCAGATCTTCCGGTTGGCCCACCACGGTGATCTCCACCGGCTCGTGTGGGCCGTAGATGATGATGCGGTACGTGTCGCAGTCGGGGCACGTGTCCGCCGGGCGGAAGGTGCCTTCCAGCTTCTGGAAGTCCGAGGAGGTCGCCACGTCGAAGATGGGTTTCACCTGATCGGGTGAGAGCATCTCCTCGCTGCCGTCTGGTTTCAAAACGCGGCCCGTTTGGTAGAAGGTCCAGCGCTCAATGACGCCCGCTGGCGTCTGGCGCACGTAGACCACGATAGGGTTGGGGTAGCGCGCCGTGCGCGCGTCCTCGGCGCCGGGGGGCGCGTAGGCCATTTCGGCGGGCGAGAGCGCGGGGGCCTGCTGGGCTGACGGATACGCTTGTTGCTGTGCGGGTGGCTGTGGGTACGCTGATTCCTGCTCGGACGCTTGCGGTGGGGAAGTCGGTGCGGGGGGAGTTGCCCGGCCACAGGCCGTTATCAGGAGGGCTACGCCCACCAAGAGCACTCCCGCGCGGGCCAATTTTACAAGGCTTGCCTTCGTTGACATCATGCTCACCTCCTTTTTTCTTTGCATGTCCGTCGTGTTCTTGGGAAAAGTGTGTCAGAACACGGCTTTCTGAGCAAACGTCGTCGCTTCGCGACACACATCGTCGTCACGATCGTTATACCAACTGCGTTTGGTAACGTCGCCTGCTCACAGAAGGGATGCGGCGCCGCCATCCCGCCCACCCACCTTCGGTGAATGTATGGCATTTGCAGGCCCAATTGGTATTAGGTGGGGCGATTTCGGAGCACATCAGAGGGCTGGACGAAGAAGCGCAGCTTGAAGCGGCGCAGGGCTTTCAGGACGGCCGGCCCCAGCAGTCCGATGAGGGCCACGTTGCCGGCGGCACGAGCAGCATCCCACGCCACCGACGTGACGGCGTAGAAGAGCAAGTAGCGCGCCAGGGTCTCCCGCCAGCTCAGGCCGGGCTGCCAGTACATGCCCGCCCCTGAAACGAAAGGCCAGAAATACAGGTTCATCAGAAACCCGTACAGGAACCCCCACACGCCCCCAAAGGCCGCCAGCGCCAGCACTTCCCCCCGGCCAACGAGCCGCCCGCGCGCCGGGCGGAAGCGCAGCAGGTGTGGCAGCCAGCCAGCCGTCAGCCCTACCCAGCCGGCCGTCACCATCTGGAAGGGGAGCCAGGGGCCCACACCGCCCGTCAAGATGCCGCCCACCAGCATGGTCAGGGCCCCCAGCAGGAACCCGAAGCGGCTGCCGTAGGCGTAGCCGCCCAGAACGATGAGGGCAAAGACGGGCGAGAACCCGCCCAGGTTCAGCACGGCCGTGGCCGTCTCGACGAGGCGCAGGGCAGCGTTGAAGGCTACCAGAACGCCCAGGACGGCCACCCGTTTGGTGTCGAACGCTTCGCTTTCCAGTTCCGCCAACAGGATGGTCAGCGCCAGCACCACCAGCACGGTGAAGAGCAGCGGAGCGTCTCCCGCGTGAGCTTGGACAGCCTCGGTGCGTGACACTTGGGCCACCTGGGGCCAGAAGAAGGGATAGAGAAACGCCCCCAGCCCCACGACGCTGGCCAGCACCACCAGCCCATTTCCAACCAGGTGACTTTCAACGGCTTTCACCCGGCGTCGAAAGGAAATCATCCGGCGCCCCCCACTGTCGCGCGATTTCCAGCAGCCACGAGCACGTCCTCCACGGTCAACAGGTCGGGGCGCCCGAACAGGCGAGCCATCTGCGGGGCAAAAAGGTCCAGTTGCCCCAGGGT
>WFWG01000147.1 GCA_015491235.1 Ardenticatenaceae bacterium | reverse complement strand
GGGGGTTCCCCCTGCACCCCCGGAATGAGGTGGTGCGGCGCCGCACACGTTCATGCGCTCGCCTCTGAGGTCTCCGAAGGAGTACGCGACCTCATGCCATTTCCACGCCCAATTGGTATTATTTGGGCTTGTAGCCCCAGTAGCGCAGGATGCGCTCGTTGCGCCGCCACTTGGGGCGCACCTTCACCCACAGGTCCAGGTAAACGGGCCGTCCCAGGAAGTGTTCCAACTCCCGGCGCGCGTGCTGCCCGATTTGTTTCAGCATGGAACCGCCCTTGCCGATCACGATGCGCTTCTGGGAGTCGCGCTCCACGTAGATGGTGGCCGCGATGTAGACCATGCCGTTTTCCCGCTCCTTGAACTCGTCCACTTGCACTTCCACGGCGTGGGGCACTTCCTGCTTGAGGAAATGGAGCGCCGCCTCACGCACCAACTCGGCGGCGATTTCTCGCTCCGTCTGGTCGGTGATCAAGTCCGCTGGGTAAAAGCGAGGACCCTCCGGCAGGAATTTGACGATCGTGTCGAGAATTTTGTCCAAGTCGCGCCCTTCCAGCACCGAGGTCAAGAACCACTCGTCGAAGGGGCCCAACTCCAGGTAGGCGTCGGCCCTGGGCTGGGCCTCCTCGATCGAAATCAAGTCGGCCTTGTTCATGAGCAGAATTTTGGGGCGGTCCAGTTTGCGCAGTCGCTCGGCGATCTCGCGGTCCTCCTCGGTGGGCCACACCGAAGCATCCACCATGAAGACGATTACGTCGGCGTCCGGGATGGTGCGGTAGGCCGTTTCCACCATGAACTCGCCCAACTTGTGCTGGGGATGGTGGATGCCCGGCGTGTCGAGGAAGATAATCTGCGCGTCGGGGCGCGTGAGGATGCCCCGGATGCGCTTGCGGGTGGTCTGGGGTTTGGGGGAGACGATGGCCACCTTCTCGCCGATGAGGGCGTTCATGAACGTGCTCTTGCCCACGTTGGGCCGGCCAATCACGGCAACGAAGCCAGAGCGGTGGCCGGGTGGAACGTCTCCTTCCACCCAGAAGTCGGTGTGAAGCGCGCTGTGTGAGCCGACCGGTGTGCGCTGATCGTCGGAGGAGAGGCTGTGCTGTTCGTCCATAGCCGTCTTGTGCTCCTTCTTGCCCTTTTCTGGAGGACGTGTATGCTCGGAAAGCCGCAGGCTGCCGGCGTGGTCCCGCATGGTTTCTAGATTGTAAACACATTGGAGAAAAAGTCAACCGTAGATCTGGCAACTGACTCGAACGTTTCTTCCCGAATGGAGCACCGCACGCCAAAATAAATCCGTGAAATCTGTCCTGTGGCTGCTGGCCAAGCGATTGTGCACATTTTCACCATTTGACAACTTGCCGAATTGCGGTACAATGGGGCCTACATTTGAACAGAAATAGGTAGATTTAGTAAGTTTTCAGTCCCTACATTACGGCACGGGGGGAGAGCTGTGCCACTCATTTTGATCGGGACCGACCACCGACAGGCACCTGTTGTGGTGCGAGAGCGGCTGGCCTTCGGCGCCGGGGAGACCGCCGGCGTGCTGAAGGCCCTCCATGCCCGACCTGAAATTGAAGAGGTGGTGTTGGTGGACACCTGTAACCGGGTGGAGTTCTACGTGGCCGGGCCCGAGCCGGAGGCTGTGGAAGCGGCGCTCTGCCGGTTTTTGGTTCAGGAGCGCGGGGTGGACCTCGACGTGCTGGCCGCTCACGTGGTGAGGAGGGAGGGCGAGGCGGTCGCCCGCCATCTCTTTCGTGTAGCCAGCGGCCTGGAATCGCTGGTGCCTGGCGAGAAGCAGATTTTGGGCCAGGTGCGGGACGCCATCCAGGCGGCCCGCGAGGCGAACACGGCTGGCCCGCTCCTCAACCGCCTCTTCGACCACGCCCTGGCGTGTGGCCGGCGCGTGCGGGCCGAGACCGGCATTGACCGTCATCCCGTCAGTTTGAGCCACGCGGCTGTCCACCTGGCGCGGCAACATTTTGGCTCGCTGGAGGGGCGCTCGTTTTTGCTCATTGGCAGCGGCAAGATGGGCACCATTGCGGCTGGTTTGCTCCAGAAGGCCGGGGTGCGCCACTTCGTCATCGCCAGCCGCACCCTGGCACACGCCTGCCAGTTGGCCCGCCGCTGGAATGCCCGCCCCCTTGTGCTTCAGCGCATTCCGGCTGTGCTGGCCGAAGTAGACGCGGTGATTTCGGCCACGGCGGCGCCCCATTTCATCCTCAAGCGGGCCGACGTGGAGGAAACCATTCGCCAGCGTTCCCGCCCGCTCCTGCTGGTGGACTTGGCCGTGCCGCGCGACATTGAACCCAGCATCGGCGAGCTGCCGGGCGTCACGCTGGTGGACGTGGACGGCCTCCAATCTGTGGTGGAGCACAGCCTGGCCCTGCGCCACGGCGCCAAGGAGATGGCCGAGCGCATCATCGCCGAAGAGGTGGACGAGTTTCTGGCCTGGTGCGCAACCCGCGAGGTGGTGCCCACCATCACCGCCTTGCGCCAGCAGGCCGAGGCCATCCGCCAGGCCGAGGTGGAGCGACTGCTTCGCCGGTTGGGCTCCCTGACACCCAAGGAGCGCCAGATCGTGGAAGCCTTCTCGCGGCGCTTGGTCAACCAGTTGCTGCACGTTCCCACCGTGCGCCTGCGCGAGAAGGCCGCCAACGGCCAGGGGGCGCTCTACCGTCAGGTGGCTGAGGATCTCTTTGGCCTGCGGAACGAGGGCGAAGAGGCGTGCGAAACACCAGCGCCCGCGCTGGCGGAGGAATCGCAGGGATGAGCGCCCGACGGTTGCGCGTGGGAACTCGGGGAAGCGCGCTGGCGCTGGCCCAGACCCGCCAGGTGGTGGCCGCCCTGCGCGCGGCCGGCGTTGACGTGGCCGTCGAAGAGGTGGTCATCCGCACTACGGGCGACCGCTCGGCGGCTTCGTTGCGGCAGATTGGCGGCCAGGGCGCCTTCACGCGGGAGCTTGAGGCCGCCTTGATGGACGGGCGCATTGACGTGGCCGTCCACTCCCTCAAGGATTTGCCCTCCACCCTGCCCGACAGCCTGGTGCTCGCCGCCACGCCGCCGCGGGCCGACCCGCGCGACGTGCTGGTCTCGTCCTTCGGCGGTGGTCTGGCAAGCCTTCCGGCGGGAGTTCGCGTGGGCACGGGCAGCCTGCGGCGCCGGGCCCAGTTGCTGGCCTTGCGCCCCGACGTCACCGTGGCCGACATTCGGGGCAACGTGGACACGCGCCTGCGCAAGCTGGAGGAAGGCCAGTACGACGCCATCCTGCTGGCGGCCGCCGGCCTGCGGCGCCTGGGGCGGCACCACCTCGTCGAGCGCCACGCCCTCCCCTTGGAGCTCATGTTGCCGGCCCCGGCGCAGGGCATTCTGGGGCTGGAGTGCCGGGCCGACGACCGCGACGTGATCGCGTGGCTCCGTGCGGTCAACGACCCGGCCACCTTTGCCGCGGCCACGGCCGAGCGAGCTGTGCTGTGCCGCTTGGGGGCTGGCTGTCGCCTGCCGGTGGCCGCTTACGCCAGGGTGACGGGCGACCGGTTGACCCTGCACGCCCGTGTGCTGGGCTTCGACGGCTCGCCGGTCATCGAAGTGGTGCTCAACGGCGTGCCGGAGGAGGCCGAGACCTTGGGCGCCGCTGCTGCCGAGCGCTTGCTCGACCGGAGAGCGGCCGACTTGCTGGCCGGACAGGCCGCTTCTGATTCCAAGACAGGAGGAACCCGTCATGCCTGAACACCGCTTTGCTCGAGCGCCGTTGTTGATCTACTGGGAAGTGACGCGGGCCTGCGACTTGGCCTGCCGCCACTGCCGCGCCGAGGCCATGCCCTTCCGCCATCCCGACGAGTTGACCACGGAGGAGGGCTTGCAACTGCTAGAGGCCCTGCGGGGCTTCGGCGAGCCCCTGCCCCACATCGTCTTCACCGGCGGTGACCCTCTCAAGCGCCCCGACCTCTTCGAGTGGATTGAGGCGGCCGTGGGCCGAGGGTTCCGCACGGCCATCACGCCCAGCGGCACCTACGCCCTCACCCGCGAGGTGGTCCACCGCTTCAAGGCGTCCGGCATCTGGATGATGTCGGTGAGCCTGGACGGCTCCACCCCCGAGCGCCACGATGCCATCCGTCAGGTGCCGGGGAGCTTCGTTCAGACCGTGCGGGCCATCGGCTGGGCGAAGGAGATCGGCCTGCCGCTGCAAATCAACACCCTGGTGTGCGCCGAGACCTATGACGACATCCCCAACATCGGCCGCTTGCTGGCCGACCTGGGCGTCGAGCGCTGGAGCGTCTTCTTCCTGGTGCCCACCGGCCGGGGGCGCGTCCTGGGCGACATCACGCCCGAACAGGCGGAAGTGCTGCTGGAGTGGCTCTACGATTTCAGCCGCACGGCCCCCTTCGCCATCAAGACCACCGAGGCCCACCACTACCGCCGCATTGCCCTCCAGCGGGCGAACAAGCAGGATTCCGCCGAGCGAGAGCGTTTGGCGACGGTGCGGCGCGGCTTCAGCATTCGCGACGGGGCTGGCATCATGTTCGTCTCCCACGTGGGGGAAATCTACCCGGCCGGCTTCCTGCCCATTGCGGTCGCCAACGTGCGCACCCACGACCCGGTCGAGGTCTACCGCACGCACCCCCTCTTTGTGGCCCTGCGGGACCCCGACCGGTTCACCGGCAAGTGCGGCGTCTGCGAGTACCGCGTCGTGTGTGGTGGCTCCCGCGCCCGCGCCTACGCCGTGACGGGAGACCCACTGGAGAGTGACCCCCTGTGCGTCTACCAACCGCCTGCTTGGAAGGAAAGGAGTGTGGCCGCATGACCACGTTGAGGAGTGTTCCCGAGGTGTTCGAGGCACAGGCTGGCTTTCCGACAGTGCGCCTGCGCCGTTTGCGGCGCACGGAGACCCTGCGCCGCATGGTGCGCGAGACGGCGCTTTCGCCCTCCGACTTCATTTACCCCCTGTTCGTGACCCACGGGCAGAACGTGCGGCGCGAGATTCCCTCCATGCCGGGTCAGTATCAGCTCTCGGTAGACCAGTTGCCCCGCGAGGCCGAGGAAGTCGCTCGGCTGGGCATCCCGGCCGTGATTCTCTTCGGCATCCCGGCCACCAAGGACCCCGTGGGCACTGAGAACTTCGACCCCAACGGCATTGTGCAACAGGCCGTGCGCGCCATCAAGGCCGCCGTGCCGGAGTTGGTGATCGTCACCGACGTGTGCATGTGCGAGTACACCGACCACGGCCACTGCGGCATCGTGCGCCAGGGGTCGGACGGCTCATTTGAAATAGACAACGACGCCACGCTTGACATCTTGGGCCGCGTGGCCGTCTCCCACGCCGAGGCCGGCGCCGACATCGTGGCGCCCAGCGGCATGATGGACGGCATGGTGGCGGCCATCCGCCAGGCCCTCGACGCGGCCGGCTTCCACCAGGTGGCCATTCTCTCCTACGCGGCCAAGTACGCCTCGGCCTTCTACGGCCCCTTCCGCGACGCCGCCGAGTCGCCGCCTCAGTTTGGCGACCGACGCAGCCACCAGATGGACCCCGCCAACGTCCGCGAGGCGCTGCGGGAGGTGGCCCTGGACGTGGCCGAGGGAGCCGACATGGTGATGGTCAAGCCGGCCCTGGCCTACCTGGACGTGATCCGCGCCGTGCGCCAGCGCTTCGACGTGCCCGTGGCGGCCTACAACGTGAGCGGCGAGTACGCCATGGTCAAGGCCGCCGCCCGCAACGGCTGGATTGACGAGCGGGGCGTCACGCTCGAAATTCTGACCGGCATCAAGCGGGCCGGCGCCGACCTGATTCTCACCTACTTTGCCAAGGAGGTGG
This sequence comes from Ardenticatenaceae bacterium, assembly GCA_015491235.1. Classification (GTDB taxonomy): domain Bacteria; phylum Chloroflexota; class Anaerolineae; order Ardenticatenales; family Ardenticatenaceae; genus WFWG01. The sequence goes on along the minus strand of WFWG01000147.1, from coordinate 8,146 downwards.
CCCAATGGCTCCAAAACAGCGCGTTCTGAGTCACTTTGCCTTCTTCACGTTTGCCGACGCCTACTGGGCGCTCCCGCCGGATGAGCGCCGGGACGTGGGCGTGCGCTTGCTGGAGGGCGTGCGCCGCACGGGCGCTCACGTGGAAGTCTACCGGGTCTTTCCGGCCCGCGGTGACACCGACTTCCTGGTGTGGAGTTCCATTGTGGCCGAGGACCCCTGCGCGGCGGCCACGTTCTTTCGCCAGTACGCCCAGGCCGTGGAGGGCGAGCGCCACGTTGTGCGCCCCACCTTGACCTTGTGGGGCTTCACCAAGCCGTCCATTTACACCCGCAGCGACCGTAGCCCCCAGGAACTGGACCCCTTTGCCGGGGAGCGCAAGACGTACCTGATCGTCTACCCCTTCGTCAAGACGGCCGAGTGGTACTTGATGAGCCGCGACGCTCGCCAGGGGATGATGAACGAGCACATCCGCATCGGGCGTCAGTACCCCGAAATCACCCAGTTGTTGCTCTACTCCTTCGGCTTGCAGGACCAGGAGTTCATCGTGGTCTACGAGACCGAGGACCTGGCCCACTTCTCCGACCTGGTGATGGAGTTGCGCAGCAGCGAGGCGCGGCGGTTCACCGAGCGCGACACGCCCATTTTCACCGCCGTCCACGACCCCGCTGTGCTGGGAGGCGAGGCATCGCGGCCATGAGCGAGTCACGTTTCCTGCGGGCCTGCCGCCGCCAACCCGTGGACCGCACGCCGGTCTGGTTCATGCGCCAGGCGGGGCGTTTCTTGCCCGAATACCGCGCCCTGCGCGAGCGGTATTCCATCTTGGAGATGATCAGGACGCCGGAGTTGGCCGTGGAGGTTACCTTGCAGCCCCTGCGGCGCTTTCAGGTGGACGCGGCCATCATCTTCGCGGACATCCTGCCCGTGCTGGCGGGCATGGGGCTGGAGCTGGAGTTCGTGCGGGGCGAAGGGCCGGTGATTCACAACCCGGTGCGGCGCGAGGCCGACGTGGAGGCGCTGCGCGTGCCCGACCCCCGCGAGAGCGTGCCCTTCACGCTGGAGGCCATTCGCCTGGTCCGCCGTGAGCTGGACGGACGTGTGCCGCTCATCGGCTTTTCGGGCGCTCCCTTCACCCTGGCGAGCTACGCCGTGGAGGGGGGCGCTTCCCGCCACTACCGGCTCACCAAGGCCATGATGTACAGGGCGCCCCGCGCCTGGCGCGCCCTCATGGAGAAGCTGAGCGCCACGGTGGCGGCCTACTTGCAAGCCCAAGTCGAGGCTGGCGCTCAGGCCCTCCAGCTCTTCGACAGTTGGGCGGGGGCCCTCAGCCCCGGCGACTACGCCCGCTACGTGTTGCCCTACACCCGGCGCGTGCTGGCAGCGGCCCGGGCAACCGGTGTCCCCGTGATTCACTTCAGCACCGGCACGGCCGGGATGTTGGAGCACGTTCGGGAGGCGGGCGGAGACGTGATCGGCGTGGACTGGCGCGTCCACCTGGACGACGCCTGGCGGCGCGTCGGCTACGACCGCGCCATCCAGGGGAACCTTGACCCGGCCGTCCTGTTGGCCCCCTGGCCGGAGGTGAAGCGCCAGGCGGCGGACGTTCTGCGCCGCGCAGGGGGGCGACCAGGCCACATCTTCAACCTGGGACACGGCGTCCTGCCCCAGACGCCGGTGGAGAACGTGCAGCGGTTGGTCGAGTTTGTACACGAGAACACCCTGACGGAGGGGCAAAACCCGTCAGGGTGATTGGCTGATACCAAAGAGGCAAGCGCATGAACATGTACGGCGCCGCCGTACGAAAAAGAGAAATTGTGGCGTGCAGGGGCGGCTTCGCCGCCCCTGCACGCCACAATTTCTTTCCCCTTTTGGGTGGGCGGGATGGCGGCGCCGCACGACTTCTCACTCTCGAGTTTTGTCAGTCAATCAGCGCAATTGGTATAGTGGGAGGATCACGACGATGACGACTCGCGAAATTGCTGTGTTGGTCATGGCCTACGGCGGGCCGCTGTCGCTGGACGACGTGGAGCCTTACCTGCTGGACGTGCGCGGCGGCCGCCACACGCCCAAAGAGCTGGTCGAGGAGGTGCGCCACCGCTACGCCCTCATCGGCGGGCGTTCGCCCCTGCTGGACATCACCACCGCACAGGCTCGAGCCCTCGAAGAGCGCTTGAACGCCGAGGGGGGGCCGTACCGCTTCCGAGCCTACGTGGGAATGCGCCACTGGCACCCCTACATCCGCGAGGCCGTGGCCCGCATCGTGGCCGACGGCTGGCGCGAAGTGGTTGCCATCGCGATGGCGCCTCACTACTCCCGCATGAGCATCGGGGCCTACATCCGCGCCGTCGAGGAGGCCCTGGCCGAGTTGGGCGCCCAACTCGGCGTCACCTACGTGCGCCACTGGGGCAACCACCCCCTCTTCGTTCAAGCGGTGGCCGAGAAGGTGCGGGCGGCTCTCGCGCGCTTCCCTGAGGGGGCGCGGGAGCATGTCTTCCTGCTTTTCACGGCCCACAGCCTGCCGGCCGCCATTGTGGAACAGGGCGACCCCTATGAGGCCCAGCTCCTGGAAAGCGCTCGCCTGGTGGCCGAGGCGGCCCACATCCCACCGGAGCGGTGGCGCTTCTGCTATCAGAGCGCCGGCGCCAGCAACGCCAAGTGGCTGGGGCCGGACATTGGCGATGTCATCGAGGAGTTGGCCGGGGCCGGGCACACGAACGTGCTGGTGGTGCCCGTGGGCTTCGTGGCCGACCACGTGGAAATCCTGTACGACATTGACATCGAGGCTCGCCAGGTGGCCGAGGCCCACGGCATCCGCCTGGAGCGCACCGAGTCGCTGAACACCTCGCCGCTGTTCATCGAGGCGCTGGCGGACATCGTGCGCTCGCACCTGGAAACGCCCTCTCACGCGGGAGCGAGGGCCTGATGGACATCGTGGTCATCGGCGGCGGGATAACCGGCCTGGCAGCAGCGTATGCCCTGCGGCGCCGGGCGGCGGACGCTCCTCCGGCGGTCACGCTGGTTGAAGCGGCGCCCCGCTGGGGCGGAAAAATCCACACCCTGCACACCGAGGGCTTCGTCATTGAGGCCGGCCCAGATGCCTTCCTCGTCCAGAAGCCCTGGGCCCTGGCCCTTTGCCGCGAGCTGGGGCTGGAGAGCCGGCTCATCGGCGTGCGGCCGGAGCACCGGCGCTTCTACCTGGTGCGGAACGGTCGCCTGGTGCCCGTCCCCGAGGGCCTCTTCCTGGTGGTGCCCACTCGCCTCCGGCCCTTGGTCACTTCGCCCCTGTTCTCCTGGAAGGGGAAAGTGCGCATGGGCCTGGAGGTCTTCGTGCCTCCTCGCCGGCAGGTGGACGACGAGAGCGTGGGCCAATTCGTCCGTCGCCGCCTGGGGAGTGAGGCGCTGGAGCGGCTGGCCGGCCCCCTGCTGGGGGGCATTCACGCGGCCGACCCCGACCGCTTGAGCCTCCTGGCCACCTTTCCCCGCCTGGCCGAGTTGGAGCGCTGCCACGGGAGCCTCATCAGGGGCGTGCTGGCACGGCGCCGCACGGCCTCCTCTGGCCGTGGGCAAGGTGGTGGTTCCCCCTTCATGACGTTGAAGGGGGGGCTGGGCGAGTTGGTGGAGGCCCTCGTCGGCGTTCTGCGGAAGCAGGGCTGTGCGTTGCTCCCCGGCTGCCGCGTGCGGGCTGTTCGCCGCGAGGCTGGCCGCTACGCCGTGGTGCTGGAAGATGGGCGCCTCCTGATGGCCGACGCCGTCATTGCGACCACACCCCCTCGTGCCACGGCCGAGTTGGTCGCCGGCCTGGCCCCCGATTTGGCCGCTCTCCTGCAACGATTTGAGGCCACCTCGTCGGCCGTGATTTCGCTCGCTTTCCGGGAAGATGAGCTGCCCGACCTGCCGGCGGGTTCGGGCTTCCTGGTGCCGCGCGGGGAGGGCCTGAGTCTCACCGGCTGCACGTGGAGCTCCAACAAGTTCGAGGGACGCGCGCCGCCCGGCCATGTTCTCTGGCGCGCCTTCGTGGGCGGGGAGGGGCGCGAGGCCGACGCCCAACGGCCCGACGAGCACCTGGTGGAGGCCGTGTGCCGAGAACTCGCCGCTTTGCTGGGCGTGCGCGCCGAGCCGCGCCTCGCCCTGGTCCACCGCTGGCTCGACGCGCGCCCCCTTTACCACGTGGGGCACCTGGAACGGGTGGCCCAGGTGGAGGCAGCCTGTCCGCCCGGCTTCTTCGTGGCCGGGAGCGCCTACCAGGGCGCTGGCCTGCCCGACTGCATTCGATCAGGCTTCGACGCGGCGGAGCGCGCGCTGGCGCTCCAGGTTCAACCGTCCCAGGAGGTGGCATGATGGGAACCGAGCCTTTGCGGGGCAAGCGGGTACTGGTCACGCGCGCGCGCGCCCAGGCCGACGAAATGGTGCGGCGCCTGCGCGCGTTGGGCGCGGAGCCGCTGCTCTTCCCCACGATTGAAATTCGCCCCCCGGCGGACGGATACGCGGCCCTGGACGCTGCCTTGGGCCGCCTGGCAGACTTCGACTGGGTGGTCTTCACCAGCGTGAACGGGGTGGAGCACGTCCTGCGGCGCCTGGAGCACCTGGGGCTGGAGCCGTCAGCCCTCAACCGGGCTCAAGTGGCCGCCATTGGCCCCGCCACGGCGAACGCCCTGCGGGCGCGGGGCGTTCGCGTGAGCTTGTTGCCCCGCGAGTATGTGGCTGAGGCCCTGCTCGAGGCCTTCCCCGCGCCGGCAGGCCGGCGGTTCTTGCTCCTGCGGGCGGACATCGCCCGCCCAGCGCTGCGGGAGGGGTTGCGTGCGGCCGGCGCCGACGTGGAGGAAGTGGCGGTCTACCGCACGGCCTTGGCCCGGCCTGAGCCGTCGGCGCTCGCGCGCCTCGACGGAGGGGTGAACGTGCTCACCTTCACGGCCAGCAGCGCGGTCCGCAACTTCGTGGCCATTGTGGGGGACGAGCAGGCGAGGCGGCTCGCCGCTCAGGCCGTTGTGGCCGTCATTGGTCCCGTCACGGCGCAGACCGCCCGCGAGTTGGGGCTGCGGGTTGACGTGGTGGCCGGCGAGCACACTGTGCCCGGCCTCATCGAAGCCCTGTGCGCCCACCTGGCCGCTCGCTCACGTGTCTGATTTGGGCGTCTGGTTGTCCCCTTTGTCCTCCGCACCCGGTAGCCCCTTTGCGGCCAGTTGGTGCAACGCGTTCACCGTTTCCGGGGGAAATCCGGCGATTTCGGCGAAGGCGAAGAGGGGGTTGGGGAGGGGAGTGGTCCACAGCCACTCGGTGCGCAGCCAAAAGCCGGGCAAGACGGCGGAGCGATAGACGCCCTCCTCGCCCACGTCGGCGGCTTGAAACTGGTTCCGCTGGTCCCGTACCCAGAAGTCAGCGTTGCAGTGGCCGGGGCGAGAGTCAATCACCCAGTATTCGCGCACTCCGTAGCGCTCGTACTCGGTGAACTTCTCCACGTAGTCGCGGCGCACGCTGTCGGGGGAAACCACCTCGACGACCAGGTCTGCAGGGCCGAGGAGACGGTCCTCGGTGAGGCGCTCCAAATGCTCGCTGGCGACGAAGAGGATGTCCGGCTGTCTGGCCGGGCCGTCCGGGGCCAGCTTCATCTCGAAGGGGGCTACCAGCACCTCTCCCAGTTGGAAGAAGTCCGTGAAGAAACCAAGCAGCCGATAGAGAAATCCGACAATCTCTTGGTGGACCTTCTTTGGCGGCATGTGGACGATGACCTCCCCGTTCACCCACTCGGCGTGAATGTCCTCGTCGGCCCAGGTGAGGAACTCCTCGTAGCTCATGCGCAGGCGCTTTTGTTCTGTGGGGACGGACTGTACGGCAGTGCGCACGGGCGTCATGTTTTTGCCTCTTTCTGTTCGTTCAAAGCTCGTGCTTGGCCCCACTGACGCTGTTTTCCTCAAAATCTCTGTGGGCGAGTCCTGGCGAGTGTCGGTGTGTGTACATGGTATAACAGTTGGAGCGTTTGGGCAAGAGAAATGAGAAGAACGTGCGAACGCGGAGCGGCATAGCCATTCCGCTTACTGTCTTGGTAGAGACCAAAATCTTCTTGGAGTTGGCGAAACGCTCGCTTTGTCGTACAATCGGCCCTTGTATGGTAACCGCTTGGTTGCTCAGGAACGAGAGGGCCAGCGTTTACCGGACATAACGTTTGCTCGGATAAAAGGAGGCAGCTCTCAGCTTGGGAGGAGATGGGACATGATCACACCGGATGCCCTCGTCGCCCTGGTGACCCTGACCGTTCTGGAGATCGTGCTCGGCGTTGACAATCTGATTTTCATTACTATTCTCTCTTCTCGGCTGCCGGCGCGCCAGCAAACGTGGGGGCGACGGTTGGGCATCGGTATCGCCGTGTTCAGCCGCATTGTTTTGCTCACCGTCATCACTTGGGTTCAGCGATTGCGCTACGAGGTGGCTTTCACCCTGTTTGGGCATCCGCTCACGTACCGTTCGCTCGTCCTGCTGGGGGGTGGCCTCTTTCTCCTGGCAAAAGCCACCCACGAGATTCACGCTCGCCTGGAAGCGGAGGAGGGTGAAGAGGGCCACAAGGCCCCGGCCTCCCTGACGCTCTCCTCGATGCTCGTCCAGGTGGCGCTGATTGACGTGGTCTTCTCCCTGGATTCTGTCATTACGGCTGTGGGCATTGCCAGGCAGTACTGGGTGATGGTCACGGCCATCCTGATCGCGGCCGGCGTCATGGTGGTGGCGGTGGACAAGATCAGCCACTTTCTGGAATTACACCCCAGCATGAAAATGTTGGCTCTCTCCTTTCTCGTGCTCATCGGGGCCCTGCTCATCATCGAGGGGTGGGCGCCCGAGCAGGCCGAAGAACTCCACCTGAAGAATTACGCCTACTTCGCCATGGCCTTCTCCTTCTTCGTGGAACTGCTCAACATTCGCCTCTACCGTCGTGCTCGCCCCGTCAGGCTGCGCCGCACCCCCCGGCTTGAAGAAGCGGTGGCTGGTGAACAGTGAGCAGGTGGTGAGCAGGTGCGACGCACTTTGGAAGCGAGGCACAAGGTGCGACGCACTTCCGAAAGTGCGTCGCACCTTCGCCCGCTTCACCGCACGACCACGGGCAGGTACAGGCTGTACCGAATGGCGGCACCGCCCCAGAAGCCGCCGACCACGGTGTAATCGCCGCCGCTCATGGCGCCCGCGTCCGGCTGGCCGACGGTGCCGCCGAGGGTGTAGGGGCCGCCGCTGCTGGCGCCGCCCCCGCCGTCCACCGTGTTCCAGGAGAGGTCGAAGCTCCCGCCGGACTGGGCCAGGGCGATGGTGGCGGGCACCAGCAGGGCCACGGCCAGCACCAGGGCCAGCGTTCGGCCTGATATCCTCATCGCTCCACCTCCTTCCGCCGGCGCGCCAGCACGAGTCCGGCGAGCAGGCCCAGCCCCAGCCAGGGGGCGAAACCAGGCAGCCGCGCCCAGCCGCGACCCCGCTCCAGGGCGTCGAGACGGGCTTCCAGGGCGGCGATTTGGGCCTGTTGCCGGCGGTTTTCGGCGCGCAAGGCCTCGTTTTCCGCTCGTAAGCGGGCTATCTGGGCGGTCTGCTCCTGCACCCGCTGGTAGAGCCCCTGGATGGCGGCCAGGGCCACGCCGTCGGCGTCCACGGTGGCGATGCCTTTGTCCGTATCTCCCAGGCCAAAGGCCGCGTAGAAGTCCTGGGCCATCGGCCCCAGGTGACGGGCGTCCTGCCCTTTGTAGGACCACTCGTAGAGGGGCAAGGCAGCCACCCGTTCCAGCACCTCTTGGGCGTCCACCGACGCCACCCGCTCCTTGGCATTTCTGTCCGAACTGTGAACCAGACTCCCGTTCACATATACCGGCCCCTTCATGTCCACTCGACCTGACATGGCCACGTTGAAGATCAGATTATTCTGGTCATCATAGATCTCGAAATCCGCATCTTCGCCTGTGGAACCGTCCTTGTTCAGGTAGATGGCAAAGGCATCGTTGGTGTAGAAGATCAGGTCGCTGCCGGAGTAGTCTGGGTTGGAAGAGAGGATACCGTCATCGCCGGTGACAGTGTCGCTTCCTCCGCCTAACACCAGGTCGGGCTGGCCGTCAGCCTGGATGGTGAAGTAGCCGCCGGAGACCGTGGGGGTATAATTCGTGGTGGCCTGGCCGAACCAGATGCC
>WFWG01000146.1 GCA_015491235.1 Ardenticatenaceae bacterium | reverse complement strand
CCGGTGACGGCGGCGCACCCGCACCGCCACGCTGTCAACAGCATCGTCGGGGCACCCAATGACCGTGCGCAGGATGCGGGGGATGCTGGGGGCCACCAGGTCTTCAGCCATGGTGCCCATCTTGTTGGACAACTTGCCCCACTCGTGCCTCATCTCCCGTATCACGCGCTCGATTTCCTCCTCCGTGCGCCGAAATTGCTCGTCCGTGCGGGCGGCCATCTCGGCCAGCCGCTCGTCTGTCCGGCGGAATTGCTCGTCCGTGCGAGCGGCTATCTCGGCCAGCCGCTCGTCCGTACGGGCCGCTTGCTCCGCCAGTCGTTCATCCGTGCGGGCCGCCTGCTCAGCCAGTCGCTCACGCAGTTGCCGAAGCTCCTCAGCCGAGCGGGCGGCCATCTGGGCTAGTCGCTCATCCGTGCGGGCGGCTTGCTCGGCCAACCGCTGGTCGGTGTGGGCGGCCATCTGGGCCAACCGCTGGTCCGTGCGGGCGGCCTGCTCCGCCAACCGCTCGTCCGTGCGGGCGGCCTGCTCCGCAAGCTGCTCGCGCAACAGAACAAGCGACTGCAACACGTCAGCCATCAAGTCCTCCAATGTGGTTACCCGCTCTTCGACAGCCGGTTTGGCCACAGCTTTCCCTCCAAGCAAAGCAGTGTAATGCATGTGTTTGCAAGTATAGCCTTTTAAGCGTTGCCCGTCAAACACATCACCACATGACAACTCTCTTCAAGTCGAGTATAATCGGTAAAACTGTCCTTGAACGCTCCTCTTCGACTTCGTAGAAGCTCTGGCGAAGAAACCATTACTTTCCCCGTCGGACGAACAACAAGGAGAACAGGCGCATGAAAAGGCCGGTGTTGTTCATCATTCTCGCGTTGATCGGAGCGGGCATCCTGGCAACCTTGACGGTGATCCTCTGGCCGGAACTCTTCTTCGCCCCCCAAGTGGTGACCGTGGAGCCCGCCGACGGCTTCATCGGGCGCGAGGGCACCATCGAGATTGTTTTCAGCCAGCGCATGGATCGCGCAGCCGTGGAAGCGGCCTTTCAGGTTGAGCCGGCCGTGCCGGGCACCTTCGAGTGGCGCCCCGAGGGGCGCGGCGAACGGCTGGTCTTTCGGCCGGCTCGGCCCTTGGCTCTGGAGCAGACGTATACCGTCACCCTCACAACCTCGGTGGCAAACCGCGCTGGCCGTCGTCTCCCCGAGCCACTGGTGATCACGCTTCAGACCGGGCGCGCCGTGGCCGTTGTGCGCGTCTTCCCCGAGCCGGGCGCCACCGACGTGCCTCCCGACACCTCCATTGTGATGCGCTTCGACCGCCCGGTAATCCAGCAAGTTGTCGGCTTCGACCAGCAGGCCGACCTGCCTCAGCCTGTCACCTTGGAGCCGTCCGTGCCCGGCATAGGCCGCTGGCTGGCGCCAGACACCTTCGCCTTCTATCCCCAGGAGCCACTGCAACCTGGCACCACCTATCAGGTCACCGTGAAGCCGAATCTGGGCGGGCGTGTAGGCATGGAAGCGCCTTACCGCTGGCAGTTCACCACCGCAGGCGTGCGCGTGGTGGCCGCCCTGCCCTACGACGGAGCCGAGGAGGTGGAACCAACGGCTCGCGTGGTGGTGAAGTTCAGCCAGCCCGTGGCGCCGGAGCAGGTGGAACCTCACTTCCGCCTGGTGGAAGCGGCAAGCGGCAAGCCAGTGGCCGGCCAGTTGCGCTGGGAGGATGCCGAGGGCCAGCAGGGCTACCGCACGTTGGTCTTCGTGCCGGCCAAGCGGCTCCGGCCGGCGTCGGCCTACCAGGTCAGGTTGGAGGCGCCGGACGGCCAACTGGCCCCCTTTCAGGCCACCTTCGTCACCGTGGACCGCTTGCGCGTCGAGGCCGTGCAGCCCGCACCGGACACCGTGGACGTGAGCACGGTGCCGTCGGACACGCTCATCAGCGTGCAGTTCAACCATCCTGTCGTTCCCCTGGTGGGCCGTGCCGAGCAGCGCCAACTTCCCGTGCCCATCAAAATTGAGCCTTCTCTGAAAGGCGAAGGGGAGTGGCTCACCACCAGCCTCTTCGTCTTCCGGCCAACCGAACCCCTGCGCCCCAGCACCGAATATCGCGTGACGGTGCGCGCCGACCTGACCGACACCTTGGGCCTCCCCCTGGCCGAGCCCTATTCCTGGCGCTTTACCACCATCTACCCGGCTGTTGAGGTGGTTGAACCGGCCAGGCCGGACAATCTCATCAGCGCCACCGGTCCCATTACCGTGGTCTTCAACCAGCCCATGGACCCAGAGAGCACAGCAGCCCACCTGGTCATCCTGAGCGAGCCCGGCGGCTCCCGCGTGCAGGGTCGCATCGAGTGGCCGGACCCACGGCACCTGGTCTTCCGTCCGGCCGAGCCGCTGCCTCGCGGGGGAATCGTGTTCGTCACGGTGAAGGGGGGCGCGCGTGGGGCGGCTGGGGGCGAGTTGCCTGAGGACTTCGTGGCCCGCCGCGAGGTCGCCCCCTTGCCCGCCGTTCAGAAGACCGAACCCCGGAACGGCGCCACGAACGTGGACCCCTTCTTTGGCCTCCGTGTGGTCTTCAACGTGTCCATGGACACGGAGCAGGAGGCCGCTGACTTCATCGAGATCCAGCCGGCCCCGTCCCAACTCTTCGCCAACTGGGATTACACCAACCCGCGCATCCTCTACATCTGGCCAGCCAACGGGCTCCAGCCCTCTTCGCCCTATACCGTCACAGTGAAACCGGGCCTGCGCTCGGCCGTGGGCGACCCGCTGTCGGAGCCGTACACTTTCCGCTTCACCACGCGGGCACTCCCGCCCATGGTGGAGCTGCAAGGCGGCTCCGCTCGCGTTAGCACGTATGCCACCGTGACGACCACCCTACAAGTGGTAGCCTACCGCAACGTCTCCGAAATCCAGATGCGCCTCTACCGGCTGGACCCCGACCAGGCCCTCAAGCTCGTGGGGAATTGGGACGCCTGGTACAAGTACCGAGGCTCCCCAGAGCAACTGGTCGAGGAGTGGACGCTGAGCAACCTGGAGGCCCCTCTCAACGCGGTGGGCCTGGTGAGAACACTCATCCCGCCGGGGAGCGGCCGGCCCGCACCTGGAATCTACCTGCTGGAAGCCGACGCTCCAGAGGTCAGGGAGCCGTCCAGGCGTGTTGCCGTGATCTCCCCCTACAACCTGGTGCTGAAACGCTCCACCGAGAACGTGCTGGTGTGGGTTACCGACTTGGAGACGGCACAGCCCGTCCCTGGCGTGCGCGTGACCGTCTACACCCCGGACGGCGACCAGGTGGCGGAGGGGCGCACCGACCGGGAGGGCCTTTTCGTGGCTCCCCTCACCACCCGGCCGCCCGACCCGTGGAGCGCCTACGTGGCCTTCGTGCTGGACGATGGGGGCCGTGTGGTGGGCGCGGCGTCCGACGACTGGAACGAGGGGGCCGAACCCTGGACCTTCGGCCTGCCAATCAACATGGACCCGCCCGACCACCGAGCCATCATCTACACCGACCGGCCCCTCTACCGCCCCGGCCAAACAGTCTTCTTCCGCGGCATCGTGTGGCAGGACCGCGACGGCCTCTTCTCGCCCATTCCGCAGCGCACCATCACCGTGGCCGTCCGGGAGCCGGATCGCGGCGAAATCGTCTACCGCGCCGAGTTGCCCCTCACGCCCTACGGCACCTTTTCGGGGCAGGTCGAACTGCCGGAAGAGGCCGCCATCGGCTTCTACGCCTTTGTCGTTGAGAAGCCGAAGCTGGAACTCTACAACTTGGGCGGCTTCACTGTGGCCGAGTACCGCCGCCCCGAGTTTCAGGTGACGGTTACCCCCTCGGCCGAGGACGTGGTTCAGGGCCAGCCGCTGACGGTGACCGTGGACGCCACCTACTTTTTCGGCGGCGCCCTCAGCAACGCCGAGGTGCGCTGGCGCGTGCTGCGCGCCCCCTTCTTCTTCTCGGCACCGGTGCCCGGCTACTGGTCGTGGCAGGACTACGACGACGAACTGGCTTTCTTCGCTGGTCCGGCGGACTTCCTCTCCGCCGAAGTGGTGAGCGAGGGCAGAGGCACCTTGGACGAGCAGGGCCGCCTCGTTGTCGAGGTGCCCACCGACCTTTCGGAGTACAGGCGCAGCCAGCGCTTCACCGTCGAAGTGGACGTGGAGGACGTGAACGGGCAGGTGGTCTCTGGCCGCGCCGTGGTGGTCGTCCACCAGGGAGCCTTCTACGCCGGCACGCGCGCGGCCGAGTTCGTGGGCCGGGCCGGCGATCCGCTGGCCTTCGAGGTGCGCCTGGTACGCCCCGACGGCACGCCGTGGGGCGAGGAACAGGTGCGGCTGACGTTCGCCCGTCGGGAGTGGTACAGCGTGCGGGAAGAGCGCGAAGACGGCCAGTTCTACTGGACCACCCGCTTCACCGACACGGTGGAAGCCAGCCGCGTGGTCACCACCGACGCTGCCGGGAGGGCTCGCGTCACATTCACGCCCGCCCAGGGCGGCGTCTACACCCTGCTGGTCCGTGCTACGGACCCCCACGGCAACGAGGTGCGCAGCCGCACCTTCGTCTGGGTCAGCGCCCGCGAGTACGTGAGCTGGCGGCAGGAGAACAACCGCGCCCTGGAACTGGTGACCGACCGGCGCACCTACCGTCCCGGCGATGTGGCCCGCATCCTGGTGCCCACGCCCGCCGAGGACATGACCGCCCTCGTCACCGTGGAGCGGGGCAGCGTGCGCTCCGCCCGCGTGGTGCGCTTGCCCACCAACAGCGAGACCATCGAGGTGCCCATCACGGGCGACATGGCACCTACCGCCTACGTGAGCGTGGTGGCCGTGAAGGGGCTTGGCCCCGAGGGGACGCTGCCCGACATCCGCATGGGCTATGTGTCCCTTGACGTGGAGCCTGCGGAGCAAACTCTCGACATCCGCATCACCCCTCACGCCGAGAGCACCTTCTCGCCGCGCGAGGTGGTCACCTTCACGGTGGAGGTGCGCGACAGCGCCGGCCGCCCCGTCCAGGCCGAACTGTCGGCAGCCCTTGTGGACAAGGCCCTGTTGAGCCTGGCTCGGGAACCAGTTCCGTCGCTGGTGAACGTCTTCTACGGCTCTCGCCCCCTCAGCGTGATGACAGGAGGAACCCTCTTCCTGAACGCGGACCTCGTGAACCAGGCCCTGGCGCCAGGCGCCAAGGGCGGCGGCGGGGGCGGTGACGGCCTGCCCGCTCCCCTGGAAATTCGCCAGGAGTTCCCCGAGACGGCCTACTGGAACGCTCACCTGGTTACCGACCAGGAGGGGCGTGTCACCTTTGCCGTGCGCCTGCCCGACACCCTCACCACCTGGGTGTTGGCCGTGCGGGCAGTGGACGGGGAGACACGGGTGGGCGACCAGGAATACGAGGTTCGCACCACGTTACCCTTCTTCGTGCGCCTGCTCACGCCCCGCTTCTTCGTCGTGGGGGACGAGGCCATCGTGCAAGCAGTGGTTCACAACAACACGGGCGAGGCGCAAACCGCCCGCGTTACCCTGGAGGCGGAGGGGGTGGAGGTGCTGGACGACGCCCAGCGGGAGGTTGCTGTGGCGGACGGTGGCCGCCAGGTGCTCACGTTCCGGCTGCGGGCCGTGGGGCGCGAGGGAGAAACTGGCCGGGCCTCCTTCCGCCTCTTCGCGGAAGCTCCCGGCTATCAGGACGCCCTGGCTTTCTCCGTCCCCATCTACAGCCTGACCGCTCCCGAGGTAATCGCCACCTTCGGGGTGGTGGAGGAAGGCGAGGGGGCCGCCGTGGAACAGATTGCGGTGCCGCCGGACGTGGACCCCCGCTTGGGCGGGCTAACACTGGAAGTAGCCCCCTCGCTGGCGGGTGCCACCCAGTCCGCCCTCGACTACCTGCGCACCTTCCCCTACCTCTGCACCGAACAGGTGGTCAGCGCCTTTCTGCCCAACGTGATGACCTACCGGGCCATCCGCCAGGCTGGCCTGGCCCGCGCCGACCTGGAAGGCCCCTTGCAAGTCAGCCTCAACGTCGCCGTGCAACGCCTGGTCGCCACCCAAAACCTGGACGGCGGTTGGGGATGGTGGGCTGGCGACGAAAGCCACCCCTGGCTGACGGCCTACGCCTTGCTGGGGCTGGTGGAAGCCCAGCGAGAAGGGGTAGCCGTCTCGGAGAACGCCGTTGGCCGCGCCCAAACGTACTTGCGCCGCTGGCTTTCCCGCACGGCAGACCGGGATGACCGTTCGACGCTCAACGCACGGGCCTTTGTCCTCTACGTGCTGGCACGCACCGGCGAGGGAGATGTGGGGCGCACCGTGCAACTCTACGAGACTCGCCGTCGCCTGGACCTGGAAGGTCTGGCGTTTCTGGGCCTGGCGTTGGCGGAGTTGGGCCCGGGGCAGCGCGACGCGGTCAACACGGTGGTGAGCGACCTGATTGGTCGTGCGCGGTTGAGCGCCACTGGCGTTTTCTGGGAAGAGGAGGAACCTGACCGGTGGAGCATGAGCAGCAGCGTGCGAGCTACCGCCCTGGTGCTCTCACTTCTGGCCCGCACCGAGCCGGAGCACTTCCTGGCTCCTCAGGTGGTGCGCTGGCTGATGAAGGCCCGCCAGGCCGAACATTGGGAGACCACGCAGGAGACCGCTTGGGCTGTCATGGCCCTCACCGACTACATGGTCGCCACCCGCGAACTGGAGGCCAACTTCGCCTACGAGGTAGTGCTGAACGACGAGCGCGTCTTTGAGGGGCAAGTCACGCGGGAGACCATTACGGAAACCCAGCGGGCGGAAATTGCCCTGGAACGACTCCTGCTGGACGAGGCCAACCGGCTGGTCGTTGCCCGCCGCCCGCTCACCGAAGGCCAGGCCGCGCCAGGGCGCCTCTACTACGCGGCCTGGTTGAAAGTCTTTCGGCCAGCTCAGACTATCCCCGCCCGGATGGAAGGCGTCAGCGTGGCCCGCCGCTACGAACAGGTGGACCCGGTAACGCTCCGGCCAACTGGCGCGCCAGCCGAGGAGTTACGTGTGGGCGACGTGGTGCAGGTTCACCTGACGGTCATTGCCCCCAATGACCTCTACTTCTTCGTGTTGGAGGATCCGCTGCCGGCCGGCTTCGAGGCCGTTGATCCTGCGCTGCTGACGTCGTCCGTGGCCACGCCAGGGCCCACTGGACGGCTGGTGGAGACCTCGATGCGGCCACGCTTCTGGTTCGACGGTTGGACACGCCGCGAAATCCGGGACGAAAAAGTGGCCCTGTTCAGCACCCTGTTGCCGCGCGGCACCTACGAGTACACCTACTTGGCGCGGGTGACGGCGGCCGGCACCTTTACAGCTTTGCCAGCCGTGGCCTACGAGATGTACCGCCCGGAAGTCTACGGGCGCAGCGCGTCACAACAAGTGCAGATAACTCCCTGAGCGCCTGTTGATGGGAGTCACTGCTGGTTATGACATGACAACACGAGGCTTGCGGTGGAGCATGAGGAGGTGCCTATGACGTGGCAAAACAAAGTAGCCTTGATTACCGGGGCTTCCAGCGGCATCGGCCTGGAAACGGCCAAACGGCTAGCACGGGAGGGCATCGCCGTGGCCTTGGTAGCCCGCCGCGAGGACCGGCTGGTTGACCTGTCGCGAGAAATTCAGCAAGCAGGCGGCCAGGCCACCGTCTTCGCAGCCGACCTGGCCGACGAGATGGAACGTGTGCGCGTGGTGGAGGGCGTGCGCTCCGAGTACGGCGGAGTTGACATTTTGATCAACAACGCTGGCTTTGGTTGGTTCGGCGTGATGAGCGAGATGTCCTGGCCCGTGGCCCGCCAGATGGTGCGAGTGAACGTGGAGGCGGTCGTCCACCTCTCGCTGTTGGTTCTGCCGGAAATGGTGGAGCGGGACGGAGGTCACATCATCAACATCGGTTCCGTGGCCGGAGACATGCCGGTGCCCGGCATGGCCCTCTACTGCGCCACCAAAGCCTTCGTGAACGCCCTCTCCGTGGCGATGTACCGCGAGTTGCGCGGCCAGAACGTTCACGTTTCGGTCGTCAAGCCTGGACCGGTGCAGACGGAATTCTTCCAGGTGGCTGCCGCACAGGCTGGTCGCCAGTACGTGGGCCGCGTGGACGGCGTCACAGCCACGGACGTGGCCGAACTGGTGTGGCACCTGCTGAACCGCCCCCACCGACAGGCGTACATCGCCGGTTGGCTGCGCGGCCTGCCGTGGCTGGAGTTCTTCCTGGGACGCCTGCTGGACCGCTTTGGCCCGCTGATGCTGCGCACCCAAATGCGCCGGGTGCGCGCCGTACAGAAAGCAACCGGCAGATAGGGAGAACTGGGGCGGCGAAGCCACCCCAGTTCTCCACAATTTTTCCGGGCGGGTGGGGCGGTGCCGGGCCATTCCGGTGAATACATTAGACCCAATTGGTATTACTTTGCCTTGAACCAACAATTTTGTTATAATCTTGTTACCTCATTTTCACAAAGAAGTTACACGTTCACAACGGCGGCACGGG
>WFWG01000145.1 GCA_015491235.1 Ardenticatenaceae bacterium | reverse complement strand
GGTGGGACGGCGGCGCCGAGCCATTTCAGTGACTATATGGCATTTGCAGACCCAATTGGTATGAGGAGAGAGCACATATGAGCTGCCACATGTCCGCCTCACAGGTCCTTCGGTCGGCGGGATATCGCTTGACTCCCCAACGCCTCTTCATTCTAGAGGCGGTCTACCACCTGGGGAGCCACGTCACGGCCGAACAGGTGCTGGAATACGTGCAGAGAACATACCCCTACGTGGACCTCTCCACCGTGTACCGGGCGCTGGAACTCTTTGTCTCGCTGGGCCTCATTCGGCGCTTCAGCGCCGCCGGCCGGCCCAACGAATACGAAGTGGCCACCGTCGAACCCCACCACCACCTGGTCTGTCAAGGGTGCGGCAAAGTCGAAACAGTACCGGCCGCCCTCCTCTCAGAGGCCTTGGAGCAGGTGGCGAAACACTACGGCTTTGCGCTTGAAACGGTACACATGGCTCTCCCCGGCTTGTGCGCCGATTGCCAAGCTCAGGACAACGAACAGGAGGAATGAGATGTTCACAGTTTCGCGCCCCCTTTTTTGGGCTGTCACCTTGGTCCTCTTCGCTGTAATCGGCGCGGCGTGTGGCCGCCCCCCCGCTCGCCTTCAGGAAGAGCAAGTACCGGAGGAAGGGCACCTGTTGGTGGTCACCACCGTGGCGCCCATCACGAACATCGCCTACAACGTGGCCGGACAAGCGGCCAAAGTGGTGGGCATCATTCCCGAGGGGGTTGACTCCCACACCTTCGAGCCGCGCCCTTCGGACGCCCAATACCTGGCCGAGGCAGACGTTATCGTGCTCAACGGGCTGAACCTGGAATTGCCCACCCTGCGGCTGGCCGAAAAGCGTAAGAAAGAGGACGCTGAAATTGTCCTGTTGGGGGAGCAAACCATCACGCCAGACCAGTACGTCTACGATTTCTCCTTTCCCAAAGAGGCTGGTGACCCCAATCCCCACCTGTGGCCCAACCCGATATACGCCCTGCGATACGCTGAAATCGTGCGGGACGTGCTGGTGGCGCGTGATCCTGCTAACGCCGACGAGTACCGGGCCAACTATGCGGCCTTCGAGGAGCGCATCCGTGCGCTGGACGAGGCCATTCGCCGTGCTGTGGAGAGTATCCCACCCGGAAATCGCAAGTTGCTCACCTATCACGACTCGTGGGCCTACTTTGCTCCCCGCTACGGCATGGAGGTCATCGGCGCCATCCAGCCAGCCGACTTCTCCGAGCCTTCGGCCCAGGAGGTGGCACGGCTGATCGAACAGATTCGGGAGGCCCGTGTGCCAGCTATCTTCGGCTCAGAGGTCTTTCCTTCCACCGTGCTGGAGCAGATCGCCCGCGAGACCGGCGCCCGCTACGTGGACGACTTGCGGGACGACGATCTGCCCGGGGAGCCAGGCGATCCGCTGCACTCTTACTTCGGGCTGATGGCCGAAAACGTGCGCATCATGGCCGACGCGCTTGGGGGTGATCCTGGCTTGATTGCGAACTTTGACACGAGCAACATCCCTGGTCCAGATGGGCATGTCAGATACGGAAGGTGACAAGATGTCCGCGGCTAACGAGCATTTCCCTCTCGTCCAGGTTGAAAACCTCTGGTTCGGGTACGGCGCCACGCCTGTGCTGGAAGATGTTTCCTTTACACTCCGTCGGGGCCAGTTTGCCGCCGTGGTGGGCCCCAGCGGGGCGGGCAAAACCACGCTGCTCCGGCTGATTCTGGGGCTTCTGAAACCCAACAGGGGCTACGTGACTATTGCCGGAGAACGCGTGAACGGGCGCCCGTCAGTCCACATTGGGTATGTGCCCCAACTCAACGCTATTGACTGGACGTTTCCGGTCACGGTGGAGCAAGTGGTCCTGATGGGGCGCATTCGGCAGGCGCCCTTCTGGCCCTGGTATCGCCGCCAAGACAAGGCGCGCATGGAGATGCTCCTGGAACAGTTGGGGATTGCCCACCTGCGCCGCCGCCACATTCGGGACCTCTCGGGCGGCCAGCAGCAGCGGGTGTTCCTGGCCCGCGCGCTCATGGCCGACCCCGACCTGCTCATCCTGGACGAGCCAACGGCTGGGGTGGACATGCACACAGCCGAACAGATTCTGCACCTGCTGGCCGACCTCAACCGCGCCGGCAAGACCGTTCTCATCACGACCCACGACTTGAACACGGCGGCGGCCCACGTTCCCTGGATGCTGTGCCTGAACGGTCGCCTGATTGCTCAAGGACCACCGGAGGCCGTCTTGGTCGAAGACATCCTCAACCGCACGTATCGGGCCGAAATGGTGGTCATCCGCCAGAACGGCCTGCTTCTGGTCCATCAGAAACCCCACGCGCACACGTACCGTGACCTGCTGGAAGGTGAGTTCTCATGAGCGAGCTTCTGCGGCCCTTCGCCTTTGAGTTTTTTCGCAACGGCTTTATCGCGGCCACGCTGGCCGGGGGACTGTGCGGCCTCATTGGGGTCTTCATCGTCCTGCGGGGCATGAGCTACATCGGCCACGGCCTCTCCCACGCCATCTTTGGCGGCGCCGTGGTAGCGTTCGTCATGCAGTGGAATTTTTACGTGGGAGCAGGGCTGTGGGGGTTCTTCGCTGCCGTTCTCATCAACGAGATGGCCCGGCGCACGACCATCAAGGCCGACGCGGCCATCGGCGTGGTCACCACGGCCAGCTTTGCCGTCGGCGTAGCGATCATCAGCCGCTACCGCCGCTTCACACGCTCGTTCGATGCCGCCCTCTTCGGGAACGTGTTGGGGGTTTCCGCGCTGGATGTGGCGGTCATTGCCGCCATTGCGCTTCTCGTTGCCCTCACGGTGCTCTGGCTCTACAAGCACTTCCTCTTCGCCACCTTCGACGCCGAGACAGCACGCGTCTACGGCGTGCACACGGCGTGGATTGAGACACTCTTTGCCCTCCTGCTGGCGGCGGCGCTGATTGCCTCCCTGCAACTGCTGGGCGTGACGCTCATTGCCGCTGCGCTGGTCATTCCGGCAATTACGGCACGCTTGATAACGGACGATTTCGATCACTTGCTGCTTCTCTCCACCTTGATCGGCGCGGTTACCGGAGCCACAGGCATGTTGTTGAGTTTCTACGCTGATGTCGCCTCCGGTGCGACTATCGTGTTGGTGCAGGCTGGCACCTTTGGCACGGTGCTGGTATGGGCGCTGTTGAAACAACTTGCCCAAGGTCAGGCTCGACACGTGTAGCCAAAGTACTTTCGTCCTCTCCTTTTCCCCCAACTCTCCTATGCACATTTCCCCACCAGCATGGTAAGCTGGGGGTGAAAAATGAATACTTGTTTTTTGAAATCCCGGTCTTCGAAAGGGCAACCCTGTCGAAAGGCAGGCGCGCAAAGCCGAGGGCCTACGGCGTGTTGGCTATGGCGGCCAGGCTGCCGAAAAGAGCCGGGGTATTGAGTTTGTTTTTATTCAAAATCCCGTTGAGGTAAGCAGGCCGCGCTCAACACGTCAGCGCGGCTTTTGTTTGTGCTGACTTCCTTTGGACAATAGCACAACCGTTTGGCAGACGGCTTTTCGGCGCCGAAAAGTCACCGTACTGCCCAGCAAGTCAAAGCGTAAAAGTTTACAAGGAGGGTAAAAAATGCACCTGCGTCGCTATCGTCTTTGGCTCGTACTTGGTTTACTCCTTGTTGTTTTGCTGGGCATCGCTTCTGTTCCCCAGCCGTCGTTTGAAGTCATTGTTCAAGCTCAAGATAGCGCTACGGCGGCCGAACTCGTTGCAAAGTACGACGGAAGCGTTCTCCAGCCCCTCCCCATCATTGACAGCGTCGTAGCCCGTGTTGACGCCAGCACCGTAGCGGCCCTGCAACGTGACCCCGCCGTCCGCGCAATCTGGCAGAACCGCACAGTACAGGTGACGGCAAAGCCTGCCCACCGCTCGGACAAAGAGGAGCTTCCCGAAGGACACTATCCATCCGTTGCCTCCGGTGCCTATCAACTTCACCAGGCCGGTATTACCGGGAAAGGTGTTACTGTAGCAGTAGTTGACAGCGGTATGCCCTTCTTCCCCAAGTTGAAGGCCGGCAAGGGAGGCCGCCCGAAAGGGGCTCCTCGTGACGGGAGTCTGTTCTACCTGAACCGGCGAACAGGTCGTTTCGTGCTTTACAAGGATTTCCTCGACCCCAACGCTAAGAAGAGCCAAGACCCGTTTGGTCACGGCACCCACGTGCTGGGCATCATCGGTGATGCTACCCGAGCTGAAGAGGAAGACGTGGGCGAGGTTTACGTTGGGGTGGCGCCAGATGTCAACTTGGTCGTGGCGCGGGCGCTGGGGCCCGACGGGAAGGGCACTTACGCCGACGTCATTGCGGCCATTGACTGGGTGGTCAGCATTCGTGACGTGTATGGTGTAGACATCCTCAACCTTTCCCTTTACGCTCCGGTCGAGGCGCCCTATTGGATCGACCCGCTCGGTCAGGCTGTCATGCGTGCCTGGCAAGCTGGCCTCGTAGTCGTCGTAGCTGCCGGAAACGGGGGGCCTCAGCCCGCCAGTGTGGGTGTACCGGCCAACGTGCCTTACGTCATCAGTGTGGGCGCCTACAAGGAGGGCCGCTTCACCGACTCAGGCGAGGATGAACTAGCCGACTTCTCGGCCCGGGGCCCCACGGAATCCCGTTTTGTGAAGCCAGATGTGCTGGCTGCCGGATGGCAGGTGACAGGCCCCATGCCGGTGGACTCAGAACTGGCCCAGCGGTTCAGCGACGACGACGATGTGGCCGAAGTCAGGTGGGCTGGCTCTCGCTCAACAGTGGGATACTATCAACTCAGCGGTACTTCTATGGCGGCTGCTCAGGTGTCCGGTCTGGCCGCGCTTATCCTGCAACAGCATCCTGACTTGACCAACGACGAGGTAAAAGCTCGCCTGATGGAGACAGCAGCGCTGGCCTTGGACGAGGGCGCAAACCGGGCTGTCTACAGTATCTGGGAACAGGGAGCCGGTAAAATTCAGGCGTGGGATGCGGTCTTCGCCGACGTGAGCGGCGTGGCCAACCAGGGCCTTGACATTGCCGCTGACTTGGACGTAACGGAGACGGGTACGCACTTTGAAGGTTACACGGAGTACGATCAGGATGCGGGCCTCTTCTACATCAGCGATGCACCAGCATTGCCCGAAAACTACTTTACGTGGTCCGGCGGCAAGTGGACCTGGGCCGGCGGCAAGTGGACCTGGGCTGGTGGCATCTGGACTTGGGCCGGCGGTAAGTGGACTTGGGCCGGTGGCAAGTGGACCTGGGCCGGCGGCAAGTGGACCTGGGCTGGTGGCATCTGGACCTGGGCCGGCGGCAAGTGGACTTGGGCCGGTGGCAAGTGGACCTGGGCCGGCGGCAAATGGACCTGGGCCGGTGCTCCTCTGGACACCATTACGGTCACTGTGGGCATCCTTCCGTAACTCGGAGCAAGCGCACCGGGACATCAATGAAACCAGGCGGCGGGAGAGCCGCCGCCTGGTTCTCTTTGACTATTACGCGAGTCACGAAAGCGGCTCGACGCCACCGCCTCGCTGTTTATGCGGGGGTACTGGACCGCTCCCGCTTTTAGAATAAGCCCACGATGTTTCCCTCGTCGTCAATATCCACGTTGAGGAAGTTGGGCGTGGCGGGCAGTCCTGGCATGGTGCTGATTTCGCCGCAGATGGGGTAGACGAAACCGGCTCCCACACTGGCTCGCACCTCGTGAACAGGGAGCACGAATCCCCGCGGGACACCTTTCAATTTGGGATCGTGAGAGAGGGAGAGGGGCGTTTTGGCCATGCAAATGGGCAGATGCCCGAAGCCACTCTCCTCGTAGAGGCGAAGTTGGGTCTCGGCCTCCGGCGTGTATTCCACCCCAGCGGCGCCATAAACAGTCGTGGCGATGACTTCGATCTTCTCCTTGAGCGGGCGTTCTGGCTCGTACAGGAAGCGAAACGCCGAGGGGCGCGCACACGCCTCGGCCACGGCCTCGGCCAGGGCGATGGCCCCCTTGCCGCCCTCGGCCCAGTGGGTGGCGGGGACAGCCGCCACGGCCCCTGCCTCCAGCGCGGCCTGCTGCACCAGCTCGATTTCCGCCTCCGTGTCGGTGGGAAAGCGGTTGATGGCCACCACGACAGGCAGACCAAAGGTGTGAGCAATGCGGATGTGCCAAGCCAGGTTCTCGCAGCCTTTCTCCACCAGGTCAAGGCGCTCCTCGGTGTACTCGGGTGGCAAGGCGTAGCCCGTCTTCACCGGCGGTCCGCCCCCGTGCATCTTCAGGGCGCGCACCGTGGCCACCAGCACCACAGCATCCGGGCGCAGGCCGGAGACGCGGCACTTGATGTCGCAGAACTTCTCCAACCCCATGTCGGCCCCGAAGCCGGCCTCGGTAATCACGTAGTCGGCCAGCTTGAGGGCCACCAGGTCGGCCACGATGGAGCTGTTGCCGTGGGCGATGTTGGCAAAGGGGCCGGCGTGGACGAAGGCCGGCTGGCCTTCCAGCGTCTGGAGCAGGTTGGGATGGATGGCGTCCTTCATGAGGACGGCCATAGCACCGGCCACGCCCAAGTCGTCGGCGGTGACGGGTTCCCCCTCGTAGGTGTAGGCCACCACGACCCGCCCCAACCGTCGGCGCAGGTCCATGAGCGCTGACCGGTAGTCCTCCCCCTTCACCAGCGCCAGAATGGCCATCACTTCGGAGGCCACGGCGATGTCGAACCGGGCCTCACGGGGGTAGCCGTCCCACTTGCCGCCCAGGCCCACCACGACATGTCGCAGCGCCCTGTCGTTCACGTCTACCACGCGGTTCCAGGTGACCGTGTAGGGGTTGATGTTGAGGCGCGGCAACCCTTCGGGCCGCCCCGGACCGCGCGTGCGCTTTTTCCAGCGCTCGCCGGGGTAATTGCGCTCGTGCATGAGCCGCGCGTCCAGCGCCGCGGCGCACAGGTTGTGAGCGGCCGCCACGGCGTGGATGTCTCCCGTCAAGTGCAAGTTGAAGTCCTCCATCGGCACCACCTGGGCGTACCCCCCGCCGGCCGCGCCCCCCTTGATGCTAAATGTGGGCCCCAGGGAGGGCTGGCGGATGCAGACGGCGGCCCGCTTGCCCAAACGGCCAAACCCCTGGGTCAGCCCGATGGCAGTGGTCGTCTTTCCTTCTCCGAAAGGTGTCGGAGTGATGGCGGAGACGACAATGTACTTGCCTGTGGGGCGCCCACTGAGCTTGGGGAGAACGTTCAAGTCAACTTTGGCCTTGTAACGACCGTAGAGGTGAAGGTCTTCGGGGTCAAGCCCGACGGACCGGGCCACGTCGAGAATCGGCTTGATGGACGCCGAGCGCGCAATCTCCAGGTCGCTCGGCATTCGGCGTGTTGATGAAGGGGACATGGCGTTTCTTCCTCCAGCTTATGCTTTTCGGACCGCCGTGGTCCTTTTTCGTTCGTGAAGGCCAACCGTTGGATTCTACCAGCCTTCGGACAACAAGCAAGTGGTGAAACGAAAACGCAGGGCTTCTTCGGTCATCCAAAGACGGCCCGGAAGCTGGTCCAGATAGGGACCTAGCAGGTCTTGAGGACCTGCCAGGTCCTGGCACTCAACCTGTGGTGGCCTCCTGAAGGGCCTCGTCCAGCACCTCAAGGGCCAGGTCAATTTCCTCTGACCGGATGTTGAGCGGCGGCATGAAGCGCAGCACGTTCGTTCCAGCCCCCAGCACGAGCATACCCCGCTGGAAACAGGCTTGGACCAGCCGGTCGCGCAGCTCGGGGGCAGGGTGGCGGGTCTGCCTGTCGGTCACCAACTCCACGCCGACCATGAGGCCCAGTCCACGGACATCACCAATGACCTGGTGCCGTTCGGCCAGGGCCCGCAGCCCGGCCATCAGCCGTTCGCCCATGCGCGTGGCATTCTCCAGGAGGTTTTCCTCTTCGATCACGTCCAGCGTAGCCAGGGCGGCCACACAGGCCAGGGGATTGCCGCCGAAGGTGTTGGCGTGGGCGCCGGGGGGCCAGGTCATGAGATCGCGGGGCGCAATGATGGCCCCCAGCGGTAGGCCACTGGCAATGCCCTTGGCCACACAAATAATGTCGGGCACCACGTTCCAGTGTTCCAGGGCGAACCAGCGGCCCGTGCGCCCAATGCCGGTTTGTACCTCGTCGGCGATGAGCAGGATGCCGTACCGGTCGCAGAGGGCTCGCAGTTTGGGGTGGAAGTCGGGTGGGGGCACCACATACCCTCCTTCGCCTTGAACCGGCTCCACGATGATGGCCGCCACCTCGTCGGGCGGCGTCAGGTGACCAAAGACTTGTTCTTCGATCCAGTCGAGGCAGGCCACGGCGCACTCCGGGTACGTCAGGTTCACCGGACAGCGGTAGCAATACCCGTAGGGCACGTGAATGACCTCCGGCAGGAGCGGGGCAAAGCCGCGCCGGTGTACGGGCTTGCTGGCCGTCAGCGAAAGCGATCCCATCGTGCGACCGTGGAACGCGCCGATGAACGCTAGAGCGCGCGGCCTGCCAGTGACGTAACGGGCCAACTTCAAGGCCGCTTCCACGCTCTCGGTGCCGGAGTTGGTGTAAAAGACGCGCTTGGGCGCATCACCGGGCGCAATAGCGTTGAGCCGCTCGGCCAACCGCACCTGCAACTCGTAGTAGAAGTCGGTGCCGGACATGTGGAGGAAGCGCGTCGCCTGCTCTTGCACGGCGGCCACCACGCGCGGATGGGCGTGGCCGGTGTTCACCACGGCAATTCCAGCCGTCATGTCCAAGAAGCGGTTTCCGTCCACATCCCAGACCCACACGCGCTCGCCCCGCGCCATGACGAAAGGATAACTGCGAGTGTAGCTGGGAGAAACCAGGTCACGGTCGCGGGCCACCAACTCAGCGGCGCGGGGGCCAGGAAGTGAGGTGCGCAACTCGGGGCGTAGCGGCGTTGAATCGGCTTCGTTGCCAAATGGGCTCGTCATCGGGCTCCCTCCATTCTCGGTATTCATTTTGTTCCAAAAAAGCGCCTTATCGGCGCTGAAGCGTGGTAATGACCACCGTGTGACCCTTATCGCGGGGAAGCAGCAACACGTGTCCGCTCACATCCCCTTTACTCACCACAAACGTGTAGGCATTGTCGGTGTACCCGCCCGGAAAGGCCTGCTCGACCGCCCAGCCTGCTTCGGGCAAGGCCCCCTCGAAGAAGGCGCGCACCTCCGCAGGCGACGCAACGGCGCTGTAAAGCTGCACGGCCACTTCTGGCTGCTCGGCCAGGGTCAGCGCGTTTTGGACCAGGCCAGCCAGGGGCGATGGCAGAGATCCGGAAACGGGTGCCCGCTCCGGATACAAGGGAAGGGCCACACCGTCCAGCGTCTGGAGCACTGGCGAAATGTGCCCGTTGCCTGTGGGCGTGGGCAAGCGCCGGGCCGGCGGAGTGATGCGAATTTCGGCACTCCGCACGTCCCGTATTGTACTCGCGATTTCCAGGCGGGCGAAACCTTCCGCTTCTTCCCCGCCTTCCAGCCGCAAGATAGTGCGCAAGGGAATGTCCGACTCGAGGTCAATCCACGTTTCACCCTCAGCGCGCATCAGGCGGCTGAGTCCAGCCACCTGGGCGAAGGCGGTCACGTCGGACACGCCGAAATGGTATTGCACGACAGCACGGCCATCCAAGGTCGCCGTGCCGACGGCTCGCACGTCCGTCAGCGCGTCCACGGGGAGGGCGCGCCACAGGGCTTCCGGCTCCACGATGGACAAGGGGCCTTGGGCAACCTCTGCCGGGGCCGCGCGCCACGTGTCGCGTTCCGCGTCGTACACCCACACCTGTGAGCCGACGCGCACCCACTCGGCCTGAAGGGCGTCGCCCTTTGGGTTCAAGATGCGCACGTGGGTGGCTGGGGGATCCTTGGTCACCTCGCCTTCCACCAGCAGGCTTACCGGTTCGCGGTCGGGAGCGCGGACCGTGAGCGCCGTCGTGTAGCGGTAGCGTTCCAATGCAAGCAGAGCCTTCTTAGCCTGTCCCAGCAGCGCGCGCGCTTCGGCTATTGGGACCGGGGTAGGCGTCGCGGTGCAGGCAAGGAGCACCAGCCCGACGACCAGGCTGCTCGCCATGCTGGTCGTCCTGAGGAGGGCGCTTGCACGCATGGTCAAGTAAGTGCCAAGTGGCGCAGAACGCGCCGTGTCCGGTCAATCAGCGGGTTCAAGCGCGGGGCGGCGCGGCGAACCACCCAGTGAGCGCTGAAAATGCCGACCAGCGCGCCGCCCACAATGTCCAGTGGGTAGTGGACCCCCACGTAGACCCGGCTGAAGCCCATCAGTACCGCCAGGGCGATGAAGAGGGCCCCCAGCCGCCGGTCGAACGTCCACACAGCCCAGGCCAGACTCCACAGGCTGGCGGCCGAGTTCGAGGGAAAGGACGAGTCACTGGGATGGTAGAAGAGCAGCGTCACGTCGTGGTCCGTGAAGGGCCGGGGACGGAAGTAGACCAGGTTCATAGCCTTCACCACCACGTTGGTTACCACCACCGAGAGGAGGGCCAGGAAAATCTGGCGCTGCCGCTCAACGTGGCCGCTGAACCAGAGGAGCACCACCAGAGTCATGGCGATGGTGGGCACCATGTAGTCTGTGGCGAGAAAGCGCATTAACTCGTCCAGAAGCGGCGAGCGGCCAGCGAGGCCGTTGATGAGCCGGAAAAGAGCGTAGTCCATGGCGGTCAACTCCCAGTCCCAGGCAGTGATAATGTTCAGCACGCCAGTGTCAACCGGCGTGCTTCCGAGCGTGACGGGCGTACACCACCGCCCGCGTGACGAGGACAGCCACCAGTGCCGCTATCCCGAAGAGCAAAGCCGCTTCGCCAGCGGCCGGGCCAGGCGCGAACAGCAGGCGATACTGCGTGGCGTAGAAGGCGCCCAGCCCGCCGATCCACAGAAGCAGGCCCACGGCATAACAACGCCGTGGAGACCGAAACCAGGCCAGATCCTGGCGCCGGAAGCGGGCAGCCGCCACCTGAAGGACGCCCATCAGGGCGACGGCTGTCCAGGCAAAGTACGCTACCGCCAGTTGCCAGGAGTACCAGTTGTCCAGGAAGCCAACGGTATATCCGAAAAGCGTGATGCGCACGTTTCTCCCGTGGGCTGCTCTCGACGCTTGGGTTTGCGACAGCCAGAACCAAGTATACACAAAGCGTTCATTCTCACAAGGAAAGGGGTGAGGTGAATCAGAGCTTTCCCGTGTTGCTCCAATCACCGACATTGATGGTGGATTGGTGAATTCGCAGGGAGAAAGTGTGTGGTTCATTTGATATAATTCTTAACACCCAAGCCGAGTTTCGCTTTTCCAAACAATCGGCACTGTCAGCCACTTCCCCGACCGCAGCGGCGCGCGGGCATCTGCTTCACTGTTGGACGGCGTTTACCCACACTCACGTTTCCCATCCTCAGTTAGGCAGCAGTGGAACCAAATTGCGGAGGGAAAACTATGCCACGAACGCGGATAGTGTTTGCTGCCCTTTTAGTTGTTCTCCTGACGGTGCCGTTGACCGTCACCGCACAGGGCGTGCCCGAGTGGCAGCCTTACACCAGTTACGCTCTCGGCGATCAGGTGACGTACAACGGACAAACGTATCAGGCATTGCAGGCTCACACTTCCCTGCCAGGCTGGGAACCGCCCAACGTGCCGGCCCTGTGGCAGTCCACAGGTAGCATCTCTCCCACCAGCACACCTTTACCCACCGCTACTTCTGAACCAACCAGCACACCTCTCCCCACTACTACCCCACAACCGACGAGTACACTTCAGCCCACGGCCACACCCCAGCCCACAGCTACACCTCAGCCTACAACCACACTGCCACCAGGCCAGTGTACCGCACCTTCCTGGACTCCCAACGCTGTGTACGTCGGCGGCGATGTGGTCTCCTATAATGGCTACCAGTGGAGGGCCAGGTGGTGGACGCAAGGCGAAGAGCCCGGCACCACCGGCCAGTGGGGCGTCTGGGAGGATTTGGGACCGTGTGATGGCGGAACGTTGCCAACTCCCACACCCACACAGGTGCCCTCGTCGCCAACTCCCTCACCAACAGCCACACCGCCCGTGCCCAGCCGTCCCGACGAGCTTGAGGTGTCCTACACCACCTTGTGGGACGACGGCGTGAACTTCGAAGGGCGCATCACGCTGCGCAATCCCAACACCACATACGTCTGGAACGGCTCCTTCTTCGCCGTGCGGGCTGTGACTTTCCGCACCACTTCCCAGATACAGAGCATCCAGTTTGGCGAGGGAGGAACGCCTTCGTATACGGTTTCGGGCGACGTGGTGCGTCTAGACCTCCAGTACAAAAGTCTCTTCCCCCTCAACACGACGGTGGAGCTCATTGTGCAGGCCACGAAGCAAGGCAACGTGGTCTTTCCAACCGATTTCGCTGTGGAGTACGTCCGAGGAAATGTCATCTATCCGCCGGAGGTGCCCCTACCGCCAAGCTGGTATCCGGGCAAAGTGGACCTCACTGTCGCTGACTTGATTGCCGACCCACAGCGGTACTATGACCCCACGGCGCAGCCCATTCAAGACACGCTGATCCTCTATAACCCGCCCAATCCCACGCAAGTACAGATTGGCCTGGCCCGCTCGATCGGATATCCCGTCAACGGCTCCAGTGACGCGCGGGCCTGGATTCCCACCAAGTACATGGCGATGGGCCTAGCCTTTGCTCAGGAACGCTTCGGCCTCAACCCCAATTACTTGGCAGCGCTCAGCACTAAGGAGAACTGGGGCGCTGCGGTTACCCAGGACCCGGCCTTCAACGGAATTCGCGTGGTTATTGATGGCGAGGAATGGACCTGGCCCATCGTCATTGACCACCCCGACGGCCCTTATCAGGTAGAAACGGGGAACTTCAACGACTTGGTGAAATTCTTTCCAGACTATTTCCCACCTTCGGCCAACCACGATGACTATACCAAGGTGTCTACAGACTTGACTGCTCCGCAGTGGATCACCTC
Source organism: Ardenticatenaceae bacterium (assembly GCA_015491235.1). GTDB lineage: Bacteria > Chloroflexota > Anaerolineae > Ardenticatenales > Ardenticatenaceae > WFWG01. The sequence goes on along the minus strand of WFWG01000145.1, from coordinate 9,870 downwards.
TGCTGCCGTGGCAGCCGTTAGTCTGACGGTTTCCCGCGAGATGCTCAACGCCGTGCCCGAAGCCCGCTACAACGAATTCATGGCCCAAGCCCAGGACCCGTGGGCAGAGATGGCCATCCTCACCTTCGCTTATAACCGTGGAATGGGATCTCTGGTAGCCAAGAAGCTCTTCTCGGACAACCGGCAGGCGGCTCTGAACTCCACCGACATTGCGGCGGATTTCAACATGGGTGGGTTTGCTGCCCACGTGCCCACTGTCCGCGCTATCACGAGTGCCATGAACAACGAGACTGCCGTCATCTACGACGCTGAGTTGACCTGGAGCGACGTGGAAACCTTCTTCAACGTGGTGCGGTCGCACTTCTTCGCCAACGGTGTGCCCAGCGACGCCGAGTGGGCTGCCATGATGGCGGACGTACAGCGCGCCTTCAACGTGTTGGCACAATACTGGGGTGGCTCCACGATTTCGTTCCGTTATGATTTTCTCACCATTTTGCGAGTGGCAGAACAACACTGGCCCTCGCCCAAACACCCACGTCCCACCGGTCCCGACTGGTATTACCAAGTGAAGAACTTGCAGCCGTAAGCGGAGCGCCAAGTTGCTGGCGGCAGGGCCATTCCTGCCGCCAGCCCTTGCCCCTGTGAGAGGGGCAAGCCACAACGGTCTTCCACTGGGAACCTCAGGTGCCTTTACCGCTCCACGGTGAAGCGCACGGGCGGCGAGGTGATTTCCCCTTCCGCCGTGCGCACGACAGCCACCAGCACGTGCTCCCCCGGTTCCAGGGGCCAGAAGAACTCGAAGGGCAGGCGGTCGAAGCGGGCCAGCGGAGCACCGTCCAGCAACAGGCGCCCGTCCAGCCTCCCCGACGGCAGGTCACCTCGCACGGCGACGGGCAGGCGCTGGGCCGCGCGCGGCACGAGCGGGTCCAGCTTGAAGCGCGCCCCGTCAACCGGAAATGCGACTTCCAGGCTCGCAGGGGAGTTGACCGCCTGGGAATCGGGCGCAGCGCAGGAGCGCGTGGGGGGCAGGGGCCAGCCCTGTTGTTGTGCCCAGAGCACCGCCTCCGGCGGGGGCAGGCGGTAGACCCGCTTCTCCACCGGACCAGCGCAGCCGGGCGCGGCCAGCAAGCCGGTGGCCGCGTCCACCGCTACTTCCACGTAAGAGTCGTCGAACGCGCGCGGCTCGTGTCCCTCCAGAAACCATTCCATGCGCCGCTCTCGACAGAGGGGCGTGGGTAGGAGCCCGCTGGCCGCACAAATTTCCACCTGCACCAGGCCCGGTGGTGGCGTGAAGGGCCTCGACGGCCGGCGGCGCAGGGCCGCTTGCATGATATCGTGCCAGATGGGGGCCGCCCCGTCAACCCCCGTCACGCCGCGCATGGGCTCGTTGTCCGCGTTGCCCACCCACACACCCACCACCAGGTCGGGCGTGTAGCCCACGGTCCAGTTGTCGCGGAAATCGGTGGTGGTGCCCGTCTTCACCGCTGCTGGCCGGCTCAAGCGCAGCGGGCCGTAAAGGCCAAAGGCGGGCGCGCGGGCGTAGGGGTCGGCCAGCACGTCGGTGACCAAGAAGGCCGCGCGCGGGTCGAGAACCTGCTGGCCGGGCGTGGGCGTGTGCCGGTAGAGCACCTGCCCCTTCGCGTCGGCGATCTCCAGCACGGCAACTGGTGGACGGTAGACCCCTCCAGCGGCCAGGGTGGCGTAGGCCGTGGTCAACTCCAGCAGTGTTACCTCGCCTCCGCCCAGGGTGACCGTCAGGTCGTAGCGGTCCGGGTCGGTGAGGGAGCGGATGCCCATGTCGTGGGCTGTTTGCAGCATGGCCTCCACCCCCACGTGCTCCAGCACCTTGACGGCGATGACGTTGTTGCTGGTGGCCAGGGCTTCGCGCAGGCTGATGGGGCCAACATGAAGGCGGTCGAAGTTTTCTGGCCGATAGCGGGCACCCCCACGGGTGAAGAACGTGGTGGGCACGTCCACCAGCACAGTAGCGGGCGACCAGGGTTGCCCGTCCGGCGCACGGTCCGGGTCGAAGGCTGTGGCATAGGTGATCGGCTTGATGGCCGAGCCCGGCTGGCGGGGCATAATAGCTCCGTTCACCGCCCCGTCAATGGACTCGTCGAAGTAGTCGGGGCTGCCCACCATGGCCAGAATCTCGCCCGTGCGAGGATCGAGCACCACCACAGCCGCGTTGTTGACGTTGCGGTCGAAGTCGTCGGCCTGTAATTCGGCCAGGCGGCGGCGCACTACGGCCTCGGCCAAGTCCTGAAGGCCCAGGTCAAGGGTAGTGGTGATGCGCCAGCCAGCCTCCACCGGGAAGGCGGAGCCGTAGCGGGCTTCCAGTTCCTGAAGCACGTAGGTCACGAAGTGGGGGGCCTCGATGGAAAAGGGGGAAGCGGCGAAGTGGAGCGGCTCCTGGGCAGCCCGCTGGGCCTCCTCCGGCTTGAGAAAACCGTTCTTCACCATCAGCCGCAGCACCTGCTGCTGGCGTTTCCTGGCAGCCCCCGGGTTCACCAGTGGGTTGTAGCGGGCCGGGGCCTGGGGCAGTCCGGCCAGCAGCGCGCTCTCGGCCAGGTCCAACTCCCAGACGTGCTTGCCGAAGTAAGCCTGGGCGGCCGCCTCGACGCCGTAGGCGAAGTTGCCGTAGTAGGTCGTGTTCAGGTAGAGGGCCAGAATCTCGTCCTTGGAGAGGTGGCGCTCCAACCAGAGGGCCAGCACGGCCTCGCGCGCCTTGCGGCGCCAGGTGCGTTCTCCGCGTTCTTCCGGCGACATGAGCAGGTTGCGCACCACCTGCTGGGTGATGGTGGAGCCCCCGGCGGCGATGCGGCCCGCTTGCAAGTTGATGCGCGCAGCCCGCAAGATGCCCCGCCAGTCCACGCCAGGATGTCGGTAGAAGGCGGCGTCCTCCGTGGCGATGGTGGCCTGGCGCAGGGCCAGGGGCACGCGCTCCAGGGGGACAACCGCTCGCTTGCCCTCCTCTGGCTGGATGACCTCGTAGAGCAGGTTGCCGTGGCGGTCGTAGATTTTGGTCGAGGCGGGCGGAAGACGCGCCGTGATAGCGCGCGGGTTGGGCAGGTCGCGCAGAGCCCACCACCAGAGCCAGCCGCCGCAGAGGGCGCCCGTCAGCAGCAACCCAGCAGTAACGGCAAGGAAGAGCTTTCCGGCCCGACGCATGAGGGCACTCTCCTACGGTTGCTCCCAGCGTGCTGCCCAGAGCCACAGGTCGTCCACAAAGGGCACATCGCTCCCTTGGGGAGACAACACACGCTCGGCGAAGAGGAGGCGATGCTCGGACGCCGATGCCAGCGGGACGGCCTGCTCGTCGAGTTGCACGAAGGTGACGGCCAGGTTGGTCGGGTTGACGGCGTAAACCCGTTCTGCCTGAGCCAACCAGAAGGTGTCGGGGCCGCTCAGCGCCTGGACGTTCGGCCCACCAGATGGCAGGAGCACGTCCGGCTCCCCTTCTACCAGTGGAACCCACAACACGCCTTCGTCGCTCGCCACGATGATGGCGGCCGGCTCCGTGTTCCATCCCACCACGCGCGTGGCAGCGGCCAGCAGGCGGCCACTCCGCAGGTCGGAAGTGGGCGCCACGTAGACGGCTTCGGAGGGGGAGACGAACTGCACAGCTTCGCCTCCACGCCGCACGGGCACGGCTATCCAGTGCCGGTCGGGGGAAATGTGCACGGGCGTGACAAACGAGCTCATCACGCTGCGCCAACCCTCTGGCAGGAAGTCGTCGAAGGGCACAAAGGTTTGCGACTCCCGGTCGAAGAGCACAATGAGCGGCATGCCCCCGTCCGACGGGAACATGATCTCCCCCGGAAAAATGTACGGGCTTGTGGCAAGCAGGGGCACGGGCGGGTTAATGCGCCCCTCCCTGCCGCCGTAAGAAAAGGCCCCCAAGAACTCGGCAGGGGCCTCGAACTCCAGGGGAATCCACCACAACTCGCCTTGAATGATGGCGACGGCCGCCTTTCCGTCAGCCGTCAGGCCCACGTTTGCCGAAGGGCTGGATAGGGTCTGGTGCTGAATGCCGAACACACCGTCCCATGTCCTTTCATTCACGTCGAGCCGCCAGATAACCGTCTCACCGCTCACCAGCGCCACGTTGTCAGCGCCCAACCAGAACTCGTGGACCGTTTCGGGGGCGCTCAAGGACTGCCGGTTTTGCCCGTCGGCGTTGGCCACCCACAGGTCGCCGTGGTCCACCCAGAGCAGGCGCCCGTCGGACAGCCAGGCGGCATAGTGAGCGTGTCCCCACGCGTCGGTGGTGGCAACCCAGTGACGCTCCTCCAGAGTGTCGAGCACGTAGAGGGCCTTGATGCCTGGCCCGGCCTCCATCGCCTCCTGCAAGAGCGAAACCGCCCACCAGCGCCCGTCCGGCGAAGGCCACGCTTCAAGGGCAAGCGTGCTGACGAGATTGGTGTGCTGGAACTCGCCCTGTTGCGTGGCGAGATAGGCCCAGGAGAGCACCTCCGGCGCGGGCAACGCCCCTGGCTGTGCTGTGATTCCCTCCGGCGTGGGCGTTGGCGAAGGGGATGGCGCCGCCGTGGGCGAAGGCGTGACCGGAGGAGCAGCCGTGGGCGTTGGGCTGGGGGCAGGCGTGGGCGACACTTCCGGCAACGGAGGCGATGTGGGGGACGGCTCAGCCGTCGGGGCTGGTCGCGTCGGAGATGGGGACGGCGTGGGGGTGCGCGGGATCAACCGGCACGCCGACAGCGCGCTCACCACCAGCACCAAGCTTGTCAAGCCGGTCAAAAGAAAAACACGTCGCGCCGCGAGCATGGTAGATTTCCTTTCGGGTCATATCGTTTGCGTAGCCAACAGATTCGGCTACGCCCGAGTGTCGGCGATTTCACCTTACTTGGCGGCTGGTGGCCAGATGAACGGCTCCGGCCTCGGTGCGCTGCGCTTCGCCGATGCGCTGGGGAGCGGAGTAAACCCGAAAGCCGTTGCGCCGCACGTAGCCGATCACGGTGATGTTCCAAGCACGCGCCAGTTCCACGGAGAGGCTGGTGGGCGAGGTGCGCGAAATCACGATGGGCACGCCCATTTTGGCCGCCTTGTTCAGCATCTCGGAACTGATGCGGCCGGTGGCCACCAGCACGCGGTCGTGCGTTTCAATCCCCTGCTTGAGGGCTTTGCCCCACAGCCGGTCAATAGTGTTGTGACGCCCCACGTCTTCGGCCACGAGAAGGAGCCGGTGGCCGTCGCTCAGGGCCGAGGTGTGCACACCACGCGCCTCCTGGTAGAGCACAGCAGACTGGTAAAGTTGCTGTACCAGGCCAATTACCTGGGCCGGCGAAAGGCATACCTTGGAATCGAGCGGGCGGTGCTGGCGGCTCAGGTCGTCAAAGGTAATGCCGCCACCACAGCCGGAAGTGACGATAGGACGTGTCGCCGGCGGGCGGAAGGCGAGGTCGCGCAACCACACGTCCACACAACTGCGGTTGGGGCAGACCGTGAGCGCGCGAATGTCCTCGAGCGCCTGGATGAAGCCTTCCGAGCGCAGGAACCCTATGGCCAGCTCGTCCAGGTCGTGGGGGGTGCACATGAACGTGGCCAACTCGAACCCGTTGACGTGAATGCGCACCAGCCCTTCCTCTATAATGCTCCCTTCCACTTCCTGTTTGACGCCGTCCTGGTAGACCGTGTACGAGAGTCGCCGGGTGCCGCGGACCATGAGTGCCTCCTCCGCTGTCTCCTGAGCTCAGAGCACGGTGTTCGGAAACGGTGCACAGCGGCCGGTTCACCGGTAACTGTACCACAAGGGAAGGGATGCGCCAAGCCACTCCCGTTTGCTCTCCATTTCTCTCTGGTTTATACTCCCCGACGTGGTTCGGCAAACAGTAAGCAGTCAACAGTCGGCAGTGATCAGTCAACAGTTGGGTGTTGTGCGAACGGAAAAAAGGAAAAAGAGGCGTGAGGGGTGTTCCCCCACGCTCCCCGGCAGAGGGTTCCACCCCCTGCACCCCAGGAATATGCCTGACAAAACCTTTTGCCCAAAGGAACCGCGCAACTCCTATCACTGATGACCGGTTCCTGATCACCGATTACACAGCACGGAGTGTGACCCATGAGCACAACACGCGACCCGTTCGGCTGGAGCAAACGAGCCCACCCGCGCCTCTTCATTCCCGGGCCAACCGAAGTGCGCCCCGACGTGCTGGAAGCACAGGCGGAGTTGATGATCGGTCACCGCACGCCGGAATTGGAAGCCCTGTTTGCGCGCGTTCAGGCCCAGGCCCGCCAGCTCTTCTTCACCAACTCGCGCGTTTACATCACCGCCTCCTCAGGCATGGGCTTGCAGGAAGCCGCCATCCGCAACGGCGTGCGCGAGCGAGTGATCTGCTTTGTCAATGGAGCCTTCAGCCAACGCTGGGCCGACGTGGCCGAGGGGTGTGGCAAGCAGGTGGTGCGCGTGGAGGTGGAGTGGGGCCAGCCCATTACGCCCGACCTGGTGGCCGAGGCCCTGCGCGAGCACGGCCCTGCTGATGCTATCACGGTGGTCCACAACGAGACCAGCACCGGCGTCATCAGCCCCGTTGACCGGATTGCAGCCGCGGTCCACGACGTATCCCCCGATACCTTGATTTTTGTGGATGCGGTGAGTTCATTTGCGGGCACGCCCATTTACTTCGACGAATGGGGGCTAGACGTGTGCCTGACCTCTTCCCAGAAGGCGCTGGCTTGCCCGCCCGGTTTGGCGCTGGGCGCGGTGAGCGACCGGGTGCTGGAGCGGGCCAAGTCGGTGAGCGGACGCGGCTGGTATTTCGACTTCCTGTTGCTGGAAAAGTACCTCCAGCGCAACACCACGCCCGCCACGCCGGCCATCTCCCTGTTGCGCGCGTTGCACACTCAGCTTACCTACATTCTGGAAGTGGAGGGCATCGAGGCGCGCTTTGCCCGCCACCGCCGGCTGGCCGAGATGACCTGGGCGTGGGTTCAATCGCGGGGCTTCGACTTCTTCGCGGCTGAGGATTACCGCTCTCCCACAGTGACGGCGGTAACCAACACGCGCAACGTTGACGTGAACGCCCTCAATGCCTTTTTGAAGGCGCGGGGCATGGTGATTTCCAACGGGTACGGGCCCCTCAAGGGGCGCACGTTCCGCATCGCCCACATGGGCGACACCACCGTCGAGGAGATGCAATACCTGCTCGACACCATTGACGAGTTCTTGGGGGCTTCAAAGTAGCGCTCGGCCACACAGATTCTTTTGTACAAATCCGTGCCGCTTTGCAAACAGAAAGAGAGAACATGCGTTCGCGCGCGAAACGCGCAAGCAAGCGGCGAGTCGAAGCTGGAGACTGCGGAAAGGAGGACTTGAAGACCAGATGAGCGAGCAAAGGCGCCCGCGCGTTTTAGTAACTGATCCGTTAGATGAGGCCGGCCTGGCCCGCCTGCGCGAATACTTCGACGTGGACACGCGCTACGACCTGTCGGGGGACGAACTGGAGGCCATTATTCCTGAGTACGACGCCCTGGTAGTGCGCAGCCGCACGAAGGTGACAGCGCGGATCATTGAAGCGGGCAGGCGCCTGCGCGTCATCGGACGGGCTGGCTCCGGACTGGACAACATTGACGTGAGCGCGGCCCGTGCCATGGGCATCGAAGTGCGCAACTGCCCCGACGCCACCAGCGTGGCCGTGGCCGAACACACCTTCGCCCTCATCCTGGCGCTGGCCCGGCGCATCACTGAGGCTGACCGGAGCCTGAAAGAGGGGCGCTGGGAGAAGAAGCGCCTGAAGGGCATGTCCCTGCGGGGCAAGACCATCGGCATCATCGGCTTTGGGCGCATCGGGCGTCAGGTGGCCCGCTTGGCCCAAGGCTTTGGCATGTGCGTGCTGGTCAACCAGCCACGCCTGACCCCAGAGTTGGCCTTGGAAGCACGGGTGAAGCCCTGCGACCTGCCGGTGCTGTTGCGCGAATCGGACGTGGTGACGCTCCACGTGCCCTTGCGCCCCGAAAATGTGGGGTTGATTGGCCGCAAAGAGTTGGCGCTGATGAAGCCGACGGCCTTCCTCATCAACACGGCTAGGGGAGAGTTGGTGGACGAAGAGGCGCTGCTGGAAGCGCTGGACGAGGGCCGAATTGCGGGGGCCGGCCTGGACGTGTTTGCCCGTGAGCCGGCCGTTGACCACCCGCTGGCCAAGCATCCCAAGGTGGTGGCAACGCCGCATATCGGTGCCAGCACGACGGAAGCTCAGCGCGACGTGGCCCTGGCTATCGCCGAGCAAATTATTGAGGTGCTCACACAGCCTGCCCAAACGCCCGAGGCGCTCCCGTTGCACGTCGTGCCGTTGGAGCAGGTGGTGCCCCACGAGGCCACCGATCCCAAACACGTGGCCCGCCTGAAGGAGGCCCTGCAAAGCCAACGGGTTCTGGTTAATCCTCCGGTCGTGGCCAAGTACGGCGAGTTGCACGTCGTCCTGGACGGAGCCACCCGCACGGAAGCTTTCCGACAACTCGGCATTCCTCACATCGTCGTGCAGGTTGTAGACCCGGTGAAGGGCGGCGTTACGCTTCACACCTGGCACCACGTGATTAGTGGCTCCTCGTGGGAAGAACTGTCTGCCATGTTGCGCCAAATTCCCGGCCTGCGGCTCACCGAACATCCTGTGGGGGACGTGCACGTGCGCTTGCAGGAGCGCAAGGGCGCCCTGGCCTATTTCCTCACGGTGGAAGGACGAGCATACCTGGCCGAGTTGGCTGGCGAGGAGTACGATCCGCTCGATGTCCTCAATGCGGCCGTGGCGTGCTACACCGAGTGGGGCAATGTGGCCCGCACGCTGATGACAGACATGCAACGGGTACAAGAGGCTTACCCAGAGGTCGTAGCGCTGGCCGTTTTCCCCCAATTTTCCGTCCGCGACGTGCTGGAGATTGCCGCGCGGGGCAAACGCCTCCCGCAGGGCATCACGCGCTTCATCGTGCCGGGACGCATTTTGCGCCTGAATGTACCGCTGGAAGTGCTGGAAAGCAACCGTCCCCTGGAGGCCAAACAACACTGGCTGAACGAGATGATGCGGGAGAAACTGGCCCACCGCCGTGTGCGCTATTATCAGGAACCGGTTATTATTTTGGAAGAATAAAATAACAGGACGTACGCGGTGGCGGTGCAGGGCAGCATTTGTAAGGAGGTTTGGACGGAAACCGGCACGGGATTCCTTTGCACCGTGTACAAGGAGGAGCCATGTCCGGCGTTGGCGGTGTCAACATGCTGGCAAGCCGCTATCCCAGCGTGGTAGAGGCCGTGTTCGACGATGCCGAACAAGCTCAAGCAGCGCTCAAGGTTCTTGAGAACTTTGAACTTGGCGAGCTGCCGTCGGGATTCGAGCGTTTCACGCTTATCGAGCGGCGCCTGACCACCCCCGCTTCGCCTCCTTCCGGCGGGGTGCTCCAGCGCCTGCGCGCGCTCCTGGGAGCGTCGGCACCTGCTGCTCAGCCAACTGCGCACTACGATGTGATTCTGCTCGTGCGGGGCGAAGCCTCTCGCCTTCAGGCGGCAATGCGCGTGCTGCGGGAGTATGGCGCGCGCTCGGTGGAAATGCACGTTCACGGCGACGGCTATCCGACCGAGGCGTAATGTGGGACTTTTGGGAAACGCTTTTGGGCAAGCGCACCAGACAAAACCAAGGAAGAGCGCGCGGCCTCTTTCCAGCGTGGAGGGGATGTTTTGGTTCTTAGCCCTCCTTGTCCTTGGGGGATGTAGCTGGAAGGCGACAGCGCCCCCCGCTGGGACGGCTTCCCCCCCTCCGCCCACGTCGAGCCTGGTGCTCTCGGTTTTGAACACGCCCACACCGTCGCCTTCTCCAGCGCCGACAGCCACACCCCCACCGTCACCAACCGCCTCCCCTACACCACTTC
>WFWG01000144.1 GCA_015491235.1 Ardenticatenaceae bacterium | reverse complement strand
GCTGCAACACCAGGTCCTCACGCACGGCCGGCTCTTCTTCGAACGCGACCCCGCCGCACGGGTCGAGTTCGAGGTGCGCGCGGGAAAAATCTACGCCGACCTGAAGCCGATGTATGACTTTTTCACTCGCGACTTGTTGCAAAAGATCAGGGAGGTGGGCCTTGGGGGACGTAGACGCCGTCGTCGCCGAACGGCTGAAACGCCTCGCTGAGTACGTGGACGAACTCCACGAATATCGAGGGAAGGCATCGAGCTTTCAGGTCTACCAAGAGGACACGATGCTCCGTCGAGCCGTGGAGCGAACGTTGCAGATCGCCGTTGAAAGCTGCCTGGACATCGGTCGGCGCCTGATCGCCCTGGAGGGCTTCCGCTTTCCCGAGGACAACAAGGACGTGTTTCAGGTGTTGGCCGAGGAAGGCGTCGTGCCGCGAGAGCTGTTGCCGGCCCTTTTGGACATGGCCCGCTTCCGCAACATCGTGGTCCACAATTACGCCAAGCTCGACGATGCCAGGGTGTACGGCATTTTGAAGAAACGCCTCGGCGACTTCGACGCCTACGCCCGCGCCATCGTGGAGTATTTGACCGAGAAGGCCGGAGAGGAGACCTCGAACGCCGAGAACGACGAGTGAGGCACAACGGTGTCAACGAATGCCAGCACTGGCCTCGCCAGGCGCACGGTGCGCGGGTCCCTCTACTCCCTCAGCGCCTCAGGAATTACCGTTACGCTGGGCTTCGCCCGCTCCATCCTGTTGGCGCGCCTCCTGGCCCCCGAGCACTTCGGCACAGTGGCGCTCGCCCTCTTCTTCATCGGCCTCGTCACGCGGTTGCGGGCCCTGGGGCTGGACAACGCCTTTCTCCACCAGCAACACCCGGACGAATCCTTCCTGCGCACGTACTTCACCGGGCGGGTGGCGCTCGACGTGGTGGCCTTCGGCTTGCTGCTGGCAGGTACGCCACTGTTGGGGCGGGCCTATCCCCACGTGCCAGACCTGCCACGGGTGTTGCCCGCCCTGATTGGCTTCACGTTTCTTTCCAACTTGAGCATTGTGCAGGAGATGTTCCTGCGCAAGAACCTGGCCTTCGGGCGACTGGCCGTCATTGACGTGGTCGCCTCACTGACCATGACGTTCATTGCGCCTTACCTGGCCTGGCGCGGGTGGGGTGTCTGGGCCCTGGTGGCCGAGCAGGGCAGCGGGTTGAGCGCCCGCTTCCTGCTGAGTTGGGGGCTCTTCCGGAGTTGGTCGCCCCGCCTGGGATGGGACCGCGCCTGGGCCAGGTGGCTATGGAACTACGGGCGCTCCGTGTGGGTGGCCGCGAACCTCTCCTACCTGCTGGACACCTTCGACGACTTCTGGGTCGGCACGGTGCTGGGCAAGACGCCACTGGGCTACTACAACCGGTCCTACGAGTTCGCCCGCTACACGCGCCGCGTTTTTGCCAGCCCGCTCGTCTCGGTCTTTGGTCCGGTCTTTGCCCGGTTGCAAGACGACCGCCGACGCCTCTCCCAAGCGTACTACCGCACCGCCCACCTCATCTTGCGAACATCCTTTCTCATCGCCGGCACGGCGGCGCTGGTCATGCCCGAGTTCATCCACTACGTCATCGGCGACAAGTGGCAACCCATGCTGTGGACCTTTCGCCTCATGCTCGTCTACGCCGTGCTGGACCCCCTGTTCATGCTCACCTCCAGCCTCTTCTTTGTAACGGGCCGCCCCCAAGTGCCCCGCCGAGCAGCCGTTGTTCGGACCCTGTTCTTCATTCCGGCTGTCATCGTTGCGGCCGCCACGTGGGGCATCTTGGGCGTTGCCCTGGCGGCCGACCTCATGCTCGTGATCGGCTTCTGGGCCATGTACCGGCCCCTGAAGGCCACAGTGGACTTTTCCACTTCTCGCTTGGTGGCTTGGCCTCTCCTGGCCTTTGCGGTGGCCTTCGGCGTCGGCCTGGGAGTCGAACAAGCCTCGGCTGTCACCTCGTGGACGCTGGCCGCGCTCAAGTCTGCCCTGTTTATGGGCCTCTTCACCCTCCTGCTCCTCGCGCGCGAGCGCGACGATTACGCCAAGGGGTGGGCCTTCCTGTGGCACCTGTGGCGGAGACAACAGGACCAGCCATAACACCAGCCGCCGAATCCCACGGTTTGGCAGGATGTGGGAGATGGGATAAGATAGTGAGAGAAACGGCTTGAAATGGAGAGGTTGCGAAAGCCTGCTGAGAGCACAACAATGGCCGGCAAGCATTCCTCGAAATGTCTGATCATCGGCTGGGACGGAGCAACCTGGGCATATATTGACCCGCTCCTCCAATCCGGCCAACTACCCAACCTCGCTGCTCTTCTCGAACGGGGGGTTCGTGCCCCATTGCGTTCCACCATCCCACCCTACACCAATGTGGCCTGGCCCTCATTGGTGACTGGCATGGAGCCGGCAAAAACGGGCGTCTTCGACGCAGCTAGGATACAACTGGACAGTTATGCGGTTGCTCCGACGAACCTTATCGGACATCGCGGTATTCCCATTTGGCAGTGGGTGAACCGCTTTGGCCTCCGTGCCGGCGTGCTCAACGTGCCCATGACCTATCCCGCGGCACCACTGGACGGCTATCTCGTAGCTGGCTTCGACAGTCCGCGTGACTCGTCAGAGGTTGCTTATCCGCGCGATTTGCTTCGTCAGTGGGCAGACCAAGGACACCCATACCGGGTGCTGATGGAAGAAATCGCGCTCATGGACACGCAGAACCCTCACCAACCCCGCGGCGATTTGGAGAACTTCGTCTCGCGCTGGGTAGCGCTTACACGAGAACAAGGGGAGTTAGTCGCCTGGCTATGGCACGCCTGGCCTGTAGACTTGATGTTCGTCGTCTTCACGGGCACGGACTCGATCAACCATCGCACGCGCGACTTTGAACAAATCGCCCGCGTGTACCGCGCTGCTGACGAAGCTCTGGGTTGCATTTTGGGCGCCGTAGATGAGCAGACGCTCATTTGTCTTGTCTCCGATCACGGTTCTACACCTGCCTACCGCTATATCGCCCTCTACAAGGCGCTCTACGATGCTGGTTGGTTGCGCTTTCGTCCTGAGATAGCAGAACACTTTTGGCATCGGTTGCCCGGACCGTTGGGGCGAGTGTTGCCCAAGCTCTGGCGCCGCTTGCCGAAACAGGTACGACAACTTCTTTCCTGGCCGCTCTTGCACTGGGAGCCGCGCCTAGCTGTGGCGTATGACAACATAGACTGGGATCGCACCCAAGTCTATGCCTGCTCCGGCGCAGGCCCGCTCTACGTGAACCTGCAAGGCCGACAGCCCCGTGGGACCGTTCCCCCGGAAGCATACTCCCAGTTTTGCGACGAAGTTGCCCAGACGTTGCTGGCGCTGCATGACACGGAAGGACAGGCTCTCTTCGGTCGCCTCTGGCACCGGGACGAACTGTATCCGGGTGCCGACCCTGAGGACAACCCTCCCGATCTTATCATCGAACCGGCCCGTTGGAGCGACCACATTATTACCGGATACCCCACAGATCCACTGGTGCGCCCTATTCCAGAAGCGCGAGAATACGGCACGCACACGCCGGATGGGGTGCTGGTGCTGGCCGGGCCGAAGGTGCGCGCGGGGGTGGAACTGGAGACAGCGCAGATCGTGGACGTGGTGCCGACATTGCTGGCCCTGATGGACCTACCCATCCCGGCGGAGGCGGACGGGCGGGTGTTACAGGAGGCGCTGTCGGAAGCGCCGCAGGTGCGCTACGCGGAGAGCGACGCACATGGAACGTCAGAGGCCGCCGGGTACACCGAGGAGGAAGCCGAGGACGTGATGCAACGTTTGCGCGATTTGGGGTATTTGTGAGCGATGCGAGTGATCTACTCCATCGGGGCCAAATTTGCCGGCGGCGGCATCGGGACAACGGCGTATTATGCAGTACGGGGTCTGCACGGCCACGGGATGCTGCAACGGCTGCTGTGTGGCTCGTTTCGGCCCTCCGAAATTCCGCGCGAAAAAATCCAGGCCCTTGGGCTTCCCAGCCGGGCGTTGCGCAAACTGGCCACTTACGACCGCCGCCATTACCTCTGGCACGTTCACAACGTGCTCTTCGATGTGTGGGCCGCTCGCCGCCTGGTCCCGGCGGACATCTTTCACGTCTGGCACAACCACGGCCTCCGCTCCCTCAAAAAAGCGAAGGCTCTGGGCATGGTGACTGTCGTTCAGCGGGCTTCCACCCACCCACTGTGGCAGGCGCGCATCTTGCGAGAGGAATATGCCCGTTGGGGCCTCAAGTTCCATATCCCCCCGGCCAGCCTGCGCAGGGGCCTTGCCGAACTAGACCTGGCCGATTACGTGCTCATTCCCTCGGAATTCGTCCGCACGACCTTTCTGGAGGAGGGGTTTCCGGCGGAGAAACTGCTTCTGATCCCGTTCGGCGTGGACACGGCTCGCTTTCGGCCATCCAAGAAAGCCATTTCGCACCCTTTTCGGCTGCTTTTCGTGGGCCAGGTGAGCATCCGCAAGGGCCTACCCTATTTACTGGAAGCCTGGCAACGCTTGAGTTGGCGGGACGCCGAACTGTGGATTGTTGGTCGGCCGTCGGCGGAATCCGCCCCTGTGATGAACCGCTATCGGGCGCTCCCTGGAGTCCACTGGAAAGGACACGTGAGCGACCCGGTGTCGCTCTTTCAGCAGGCCGACGTGTTCGTCTTCCCCACAGTGGAGGAAGGCAGCGCCCTAGTCACCTACGAGGCGCTGGCCTGTGGCCTTCCTGTGGTTACCACGCCAAACGCCGGCTCTGTCGTTCGCGATGGGGTGGAGGGTTTCATCGTTCCGATCCGAGAGGTAGACGCGCTGGCGGGTGCGCTGGAACAGTTGCGAGGGGATGAACGGTTACGGAGAGAAATGAGCAAGGCCGCCCGGACGCGGGCAGAGGCGTTTACGTGGGAGCAATGTAGCGAGCAGCTTGTCAAAGCAATGCAGTGTTTGATGGAACCATGAATCCAGACCTGCAACGCTTGTGGCGAGGAAGCCTGAACCTATTCCTCCTTTTTGTACGACTCCACCTTTGGAGAATCCACCCTCGCCGCTTCCTTACCGACTTGAAGGCCATCCCCATCCGGAAGCCAATCTTCTTGCTTGGGGTCCAGGGAGGCGGATTGACACTCATTGCCCGCATGTTACGCCGCCATCCCGACGTTGTCTCAGTTACTGGAAATGCTTCCTACTGGGCCGGCCCGGACGAGATGCAAAATGTCATGGGCCCCATTTTGCCGCCGGCGTTGACCGGGCTGCACCATAAAATTCCTCCTCACCCTCAGTATCCTGAGCGGGACTGGCTATATGCTATTGACGAACTGTTGCCCATTTATCGCAAGACGAGCGCTGATGCCACTGAGGAAATGGCCCGGCAGTTTCAACGAGCTTTACGGATTGCACTGGCCATTCACGCGCGTGACGCAAGCCGGGCCCGCTTCGTGGACAAAAGCCAGACGTTCACCGTGCGCCTTTCCCTCATAAACGCACTGCTTCGGGAGTATGAACCTCACTTTGTGCTGATCACGCGCAATCCGTATGCTATGTGCCTGCGGGCGGCCACACGTGTGCACACGTTTCAACGGCTGCCCCTCACCCTGGAGGAACGGCTGGAATTGGCCGCCCAACATTGGGCGAATTCGTTCCGTTGTGCCTTGCAAGATGCCGAAGAGGTGCAGTATTTTACAATCATGCGCTTTGAGGATGTGCTGCAGGAGCCAGAGCAACAGATACGAGAACTCTGCGCTTTTGTTCACCTTGAGTTTAGCTCCGAGATGCTTCCAGCGCCGGGGGATCGGTTCCCCCTCGGCTCGACAGGTTCGTCGAGAGGAGACCACAAGTGGTATCCGCTGCGCTTGGACGTGAACCGACCGTATCTGGACGCCCTCACACCAAGAATAGTGGATATCATCAACAGTCGGGTCGAGGAATTAGCAAGACGTTGGCGGTACACGCCGGAGGGGCCTTAGGACATGCACAGTTTGAACAGCAACAACAATATTCATCTTCCATGGTGGTTACGCCTGCTTAGGGGATATGGGCGCTACTTTCCAGTGCTCAGGGGTAAATCACGTGTGACACGCTGGGCTTTCTCTCGATTGCCGAAGCTGAACGAACCGATCCGGACTGTGATCCAACGGAACATCCGTGTAGAACTCTGGCCTTGGCTGTGGTCGGACTTTTGTACGTATGTGATGGGCAGCCCGGAGCCTTATCACCTGGCCTACTTTGTGTCCCGGGTGGGCGAAGAGACCGTCGTTTTCGATGTCGGGGCTTATATTGGCGTCTACGCCCTGACGGCTGCACAGATCGCGCGGGCCGGCCAAGTCCACGCGTTTGAACCGGATCCTCGATCTGCTCGTCGCCTTCGCGCAGCAATCACAGACAATGGAATACACAATGTTCATCTACAAATGTGCGCAGTGGGAGACCGTACTGGAGAGAGGAAGATGCTCCTGCTGGACTATCCGCCGATGAGTTCGCTTCAGCTTGAGGCGGATTCATCGGCAAATGTCGAGATAGGCACTTCGCAGGATAAAAGGATAACCGTCCCTGTGTGTACATTGGACGAATACTGCGAAGCAAGAGGAATCCGGCGAGTGGACCTTCTGAAAATTGACGTTGAGGGTGCCGAAATGTTAGTATTAAGAGGGGCTGCGAGACTGATCGCGTCCTCCCGGCCAGAGATGCTCATCGAATTGCATCAGGCGCAGGCACACGCCTTTGGTCACCCGGTGGAAGAGGTGATAGACCACTTGCAAGCGTTAGGGTATCAACTCTTCCGCATTTTGCCAGGGATGAGGAGACCACGACTCGCCCCCTTGGACCCTGCTGTGCTGGCCCACACAGCGCGTGAGATCGTGGTTGCGCGCCCAACGTGAGGCGGAAATCAAACCGATGTATA
Organism: Ardenticatenaceae bacterium; assembly: GCA_015491235.1. GTDB lineage: Bacteria > Chloroflexota > Anaerolineae > Ardenticatenales > Ardenticatenaceae > WFWG01. Next base: position 2,341 of record WFWG01000144.1, on the reverse strand, counting down.
TTTCCATCGTCATCCCAACCCATAACCGCAAGGAACTCTTGCACCGGTGCCTAGAGGCTGCTACACAGCAGGACTACCCTGACTACGAAGTCATCGTGGTGGACGACGGCTCCACGGACGGCACCGGCGAGATGGTGCGGCGCGAGTTTCCCCAGGTGCGCTACATCCGCCAGGAGCCGAACCGGGGGCCGGCCGCGGCGCGCAACCAGGGCATTGAGGTCGCGACTGGGGAAATCATCGCTTTTACCGACGACGATTGTCTGATTCCGGTGGACTTTCTTTCTCGCCTTGCCGACGGCTACCGGCGGTACCCCAAAGTGGCAGGCGTGGGAGGGTACCAGGAAGCTCCCGACGAAATTCTGCACCACAATCCCTTTGCCCGGTATGAGGCCTATATGACGCGTCAGTTCTACAAAGCCGGTCCTCAAGAATACCTCGGCGGGTTCGAGTGTCCGGCTGGCGGCACGAACTCCATGTCCTATCTCAAGAATGTGTTGCTCGAAGTCGGCGGCTTTGACGAATCCTTTCCCTGTGCGGCAGGTGAAGATGCTGATCTGAAGTGGCGAATTGTGGAGAAAGGCTATCAACTGCTTTACATTCCTGTAAAAGTCATCCACCTCCACCCGTATTCACTGCGAAGCTTCTGGAATCAACAGGTGCGACGAGGGGTCGGAGCAGCTTACTTCGAGCGAAAATATTCGGGGCGCTATCCGTCGCGAATCCGTGTGGGGTTGCGCTGGCTGAAGCGCTCCTTGGCCTTCTGGCCTGATCTTGTCACGCTGGGGCCGACGTTGGCTGTCGTGCGGCTACTTGCGAACTGGGCGGAGGTCTACGGACAATGGCTCACCTTGCGCCACAACAGATGATCCTCGACGTCGGTTGCGGTCTGAACAAAACCCGCGGTGCCGTCGGCATAGACATCAGCCCGCTCACCCAGGCGGACGTGCTTGTGGACGTGGACGTTCCCCCCTGGCCCTTCCCGTCCAACACGTTCGACCGAATCGTTTGTCGTCACATCGTGGAGCATGTTAAAGACCTGGTAAGGTTTATGGAGGAAGTGTACCGGATCGGGAAACCCGGCGGCGTGGTGGAAATCGTCACTCCTCACTTCTCCAATCGCTACAGCTACACCGATCCCACTCACCTCCGCCACTTGTCCTGGCGCTCTCTCGATTACTTCACCGAACCGGAAATGCGTCCGCTTTCCATCATGGAGCGGCTGTTGGAACTGCGTCACCCCATACCCCGGTTTTACTCCCGGGCGCGCTTCCGCTTCCGGCGCCGCTTTTTGGACTTCGGACGCCCGTACCGGTGGCTGGGCGTTCAAAGGCTAGCAAACCGGTGGCCGGACCTCTACGAGTTGTATCTTACCTTTCTCTTTCCAGCACGCGATCTCTATTTCGAGCTGGAGATTGTCAAATAAATGCGCGTGGCGATTGTCGGGCGAACGTATCTAGTCGCTGCCAACCGGGTAAAGTGGAAATACTTGCCCGACGACGTTGAAATTGCGTTTGTGACCCCGGATTGGATTCCCCATGCACTTGGCCGGTACGCCGTCGAACGAGACTCCGAAAGCGCTCATTACATTGTGCGGGGATACTGGCCAGGGCGGCTTTCCGGCTTTGCCCTGGAACCCTTTTCTCTCTTTCGGGCGCTGAAGCACTTCAACCCTGACCTCATCCAGGTGGACGAAGAGCCCTCATCGGTAGCATGTGCGGAAGCGTGTCTCTATGCCAGGCTTTTGGGAAGCAAAGTCATCTTCTTCACCTGGGAGAACTTGGTCACACGCTACCCGTTCCCCTTCAACATGCTCCGCCGGTTTAGTCTGCGCTGTGCCGACGGGGCCATTGCTGGCAACCAGGAAGCAGCGCACCTGTTGCGCGCATCGGGCTTTAGGGGCCCCTTGGCCGTTATTCCGCAACTGGGCCTTGACCCGACGACGTTCGCCCCCCGCCGGAACGAAGAACTCAGGGGGAGTCTAGGGCTTTCCACGTTTACAATTGGCTACATTGGGCGGTTGGTGCCAGAAAAAGGGGTGTGGACCCTGCTCAATGCCCTCACAGTACAGGGAGGAGATTGGCAGTGTCTGATAGTGGGCGATGGGCCTCTTCGCCAACAGTGGCTTGAGGCCGTTGAGCGCATGGGCCTTTCGAGCCGAATACGGTGGATTCCGCCCGTGGCCCACCAAGAAGTGCCGCTTTATCTGAACGCGATGGATGTGCTCGTCCTGCCCTCGCTGAGCACAGAGCGCTGGAAGGAACAATTCGGGCATGTCTTGATAGAGGCGATGGCCTGTGAAGTTCCCGTCATCGGCTCGAATTCCGGCGCCATTCCGGAAGTC
>WFWG01000143.1 GCA_015491235.1 Ardenticatenaceae bacterium | reverse complement strand
GGCCTCACGCTCAACCTCGCCGAGTTGTTGGCCCGAGAGGGGTTAAAGTTGGAACAGCCAGGAGAATGAAGTGAGGAAGGAAAGAGAAATGGTGCAGGAAACGCGGATTGCTGTTCAAGAACAACCGAAACCCACCCGAAAGCGCCGGGGGGTACCCAAGGCCCTCATTTACGAAATGCGCGCCGGGAGGCCCATTTACTACCGCGACTACGAGAAAGTTTTGGCGGGGGAAAAGGCCCTGGAGGAGGTCATGGGCACTGGGAAGCTTCAGTGGTGGGTCATTCAGGCTGTCCTGCGGTTTCTCTTCGAGCATTTGGACTTGAACACGTACAGCGTGGCCACGAACGAAGTGGGCTTTTGGCTGGGCCCCCGGAGCTGGCGCAACCTGGACATTGCCATCTTCGAGCGGGAGGCGGTGTTGCAGGAGGGGGTCACGGCAGAGTACGTGCGCACGCCACCGCTGGTGGTCATCGAGGTGGACACCAAGGCCGACCTGCGCGCGTTCGAGGGAGACATGGAGCTGTACATGCGGGAGAAGACGGACGACCTGCTGGCCGCCGGGGTGAAGCGGGTCATCTGGTACACCACGCGAGACCGGCGCGTGCTGGTGGCGGAGCCGGGGAAGCGCTGGTTTCTGACCACCTGGGACGACCCCGTCGAGGTGTGGGGCGGCCTCACGCTCAACCTCGCCGAGTTGTTGGCCCGAGAGGGGCTCGATCTAAAACGACCAGCGGAGTAGCCGTTTTCCCTTGGGTTGAAGGCGTGGAAATTCCCTCCTCGACTTGTTTGAATCTGTCGCGCCCGCGTGCTATACTGTGAACAAGCAGGCTAAACAATTGTAAGATGTTGCTTATCAAGCGGGAGGAGCGGGAAAAATGAACAAAGAACGGGAACAGCGACAGAAAGCCCTGGAGGCGACACTGGCGCAGTTGCGGAAGCGCTACGGCGACGGCGCCATCATGAAGCTGGGCGAAGCGCCCAACATGGCCGTGGAGGCCATTCCCACCGGCTCCATTGCCCTGGACGTGGCTCTGGGCATCGGCGGGGTCCCGCGAGGCCGCATCACGGAAATCTACGGGCCTGAGTCGAGCGGAAAGACCACTCTGTGTCAGCACATTATTGCCGAGGCTCAGCGAATGGGTGGTGTGGCCGCCTTCATTGACGTGGAACACGCCTTGGACCCCGCTTACGCGGCCAGGTGTGGTGTGGACATTGACAACCTCTACATCTCCCAGCCGGACACGGGCGAACAGGCCCTGGAGATTGCCGAAGCGCTGGTGCGCAGCGGGGCGGTGGACGTAGTGGTTATTGACTCGGTGGCGGCTCTGGTGCCCCGCGCTGAAATTGAGGGCGACATGGGAGACACCCACATGGGCCTTCAGGCTCGCCTGATGAGCCAGGCGCTGCGCAAGCTGGCGGGTGCCATCAAGAAGTCCAACACGGCGGTTATCTTCACCAACCAGATTCGCATGAAAATTGGCACCGTCTTCGGCAACCCGGAAACGACGACGGGTGGCTACGCCCTCAAGTTCTATGCTTCCGTGCGGCTCGACATCCGGCGCACCCAAGCGATCAAGCACGGCGGCGAGATTATTGGAAACCGCACGAAGGTCAAAGTCAAGAAGAACAAAGTGGCCCCCCCGTTTCGGGAGGCGGAGTTCGACATCCTCTACAACGAGGGCATCAGCCGCGAGGGAGACGTGCTGGACGTGGCCACAGCGCTGGAAATCGTGGAGAAGCGGGGTGCCTATTACAGTTACGGCGACATTCGCTTGGGCCAAGGGCGCGAGAACGCCAAGCAGTTTTTGCGCGAAAACCCTGAAATCTTGGAAGAGCTTGACGCCCGAATTCGCGAGTTCTACGGCCTCCCGCCGAAGGTGGGCGCTCCTTCGGCGGAACAATTGGCGCTCCTCGACGGGAAGTCGGGGGAAGGAGGCGCTGACAAGAAGCGCTCTTCCCGGGGTTCCTCTTCCGGTGCCGGCGAGGATATTCTTGACGAATTGAACTTGGACGAAATGCTCGAAGAGTTGGACGTGGAGTAGAAATGCCCCTCGACCACACAGGTTTGCGGAAAACTCTGTGTGGTCGCTTGCGAACGAAGAGGAGGGTACATCTTCCACGTGTGCGCAAAAAGGGCGCACGTGGAAGATGTGCCCTTCCCGTCCCTTGCGAGTGCAGGGCACATCGGATATGTGTACTGCTGTGCCCCCACTCGTGCCGACGTTCCCCCGACTTTTGGCATTTGCGGACTCCCCCCATTTGTGATACAATCCACAATTGCGCGGCTGGCTGCGTCAATGCGCTGGCTGTTGGAGGCGCTGAACATGTGTGGTCAGCCGGGCCGTGAAGGCGGAGGCTCGCCGAAACGGTGGATGGGAGGACCGCATGAAGCCATACGCAGTTATCGGAGCCTTCTTCGTTGTGGGCCTGATTTTGCCGCTGGTCACGGTTATAGGGGCCACACTCCTCAGCCCGAGGAAGCCCAACCCGATCAAGGGCGACATTTACGAGTGTGGTCTCAAGACGGTTGGCGAAACCTGGGTTCAGTTTAAAATCCAGTATTACATTTACGCCCTCATTTTTGTCATCTTTGACATCGAGGTTGTCTTCCTTTATCCTTGGGCCGTGGCGTACAACCGCTTGGAGCTTTTTGCCCTGGTCGAAATGCTCATCTTTGCTGGCATCCTGCTGGCCGGGTTGCTCTACGCCTGGCGAAAGGGAGCGCTTTCCTGGGTCTGAACGCTGGCCTGTTGAAGTCGCTGGAGAGGTGTGCAAAGCGTCCAAATCCGAAGACCGACGGGGGAATACCGCATGCAAGCGCTTGACAGGCTGTTCATCAGTATTGGCAGGGCCTTCAATTCCTTTTTGTCGCAATTTTTGCCCCCCACGGCTGTGACGGTCATCGGCATGTTCTTGAGCGCCATTATCATCTCCACCTTCGCGGCGCTCGTCTTTATGTTCCTGACATGGCTGGAGCGGAAGTTTGTGGGCCGGATGCAGGACCGCATCGGGCCGAACCGGGTGGGCCCCTTCGGGCTGTTGCAGCCCATCGCCGACGCCATCAAGATGTTCACCAAGGAACTCATCACGCCCGAGGGCGCCCACAAGGTAGCGTACAACCTGGCTCCGATTTTGGCCGTTGCGCCGGTGATGATGTTCTTCGCCGTGATCCCCTTCGGGCGTGACATGGTGGCTGCCGACCTGGACGTGGGTGTGCTCTACCTTGTCGCGCTGAGTTCTGCTACCGAAGTGGCCATTCTCATGGCCGGATGGGCAAGCCGCAACAAGTTTGCGCTGTTGGGGGCCATGCGGGCAGTGGCTCAGATGCTCTCCTACGAGGTTCCCCTGGTGCTCATTCTGCTCGCGCTGGTCCTCATGGCCGGTTCCATGCAACTGACTGAGTTGGTGGCAGCACAAGGTGTTCCCTTCGCCCTGTTGCAGCCGGTGGCTTTTCTCATCTTCATCGTGGCAGCGGCGGCCGAGTTGAACCGCACGCCTTTCGACATTCCAGAGGCCGAATCGGAACTGGTCGCTGGCTACCACACCGAGTATGGCGGCATGAAGTTCGGCCTCTTCATGATGGCCGAGTTTATTGCGGCCTTCGGAATGGCCTGTCTGGTCACCACGGTCTTCTTGGGCGGATGGCGCCCGTGGATTATTCCGCTGCCGAGTTGGCTGTGGTTCCTCATCAAGGCGTTTGCGGTGCTTTTTGTCTTCATCTGGTTCCGGGGCACGTTCCCGCGCTTGCGCATTGACCAGTTGCAGGCCTTCTGCTGGAAGTTCCTGGTGCCCGTTACGCTGCTGAACGTGATCGTCACTGGCGTGGTGGTGACATTCTTCCCCATCGTGAGGGACGGGCAAATTGTTGTGCAAGGTGCCGGTGGCTGGGCTGTTACGACCGTGGTTTACTTCGCCACCAGCGTGGTGTTCGGGCTGATTATTGCCTGGCTCTACCGTCGCCCGACGCAGCAGGCCTTGCGGCAAATCGAGGTGGGGCGGCCCGCTGCTCGCGGGCTCTCCCAGGAGGTGCAGGCAGCATGACGGCCGAGCAATTCGTCTTCGTGGTTGCCGCGCTCATAACGTTAGGTTCAGCCGTTGGGATGGTTACGTCGCGCAGCGTCTTCGTGGGCGCCCTGTGGATGATAGCCGTTTTCGGCGGTGTGGCGGCCCTCTTCATTCTGGTGGGGGCCGGTTTTCTGGGCATTGTGCAAATCTTGATTTATATCGGCGCCATTGCCGTCTTGATCCTCTTCGCCATCATGCTCACGCCGCGCGTCATGGGTGACCCCAACGCGCCACGGTACAACCGCCAGTGGCCTTTGGTGGCTGTGATGACAACGGGGTTGGCTGCGGTGCTCACCGTCCTCGTTCTGCGCACGGACTGGCCGCTCGCGCAGGAGGGGACGCCAGTCATAACTGGCTTTGCGGTGGAGTTGGGCAAGGGCTTCATGACCACCTACATCCTGCCCTTTGAGGTGGCTTCGGTACTCTTGTTGGTGGCGCTGATCGGGGCGATCGTGATTGCGCGGGAGGAGTAAGAATCAGGACGAGGTGAGCTATGCCAAGTGTGCCGCTGAGTTGGTACCTGATTGTGGCAGCCTTGCTTTTCTCCATCGGCGCGTATGGCGCCCTCTCCCGGCGAAACGCTATCGGCATTCTCATGGGCATCGAATTGATGCTCAACGCGGTGAACATCAACCTGGTGGCCTTCTGGCGATACGTGGAAGTTGAAGGGCTGGCCGGGCAGATGTTTGCCATTATCGCCATTACCGTGGCGGCTGCTGAGGCCGCCGTGGCCCTGGCTCTTATTCTGGCCATTTATCGCACCCGTGACACGGTCAACGTGGAAGAAATTGATTTGCTGAAGTGGTGAGGCCATGCCTATGGAAACATTGTTCCGCCTGACACCACTGGTTCCTGTTTTTCCGCTTCTGGCGTTCCTGGCGATCGTGCTGGTGCTCAACCCCAACAAGCGCCTGAGTGCGGGAGTGGCCATTGGCGCTGTGGGTCTCTCTTGGCTCCTGGGCTGGGCCATTTTCTTCCAGAGCATTGGCGCCGGCTTGGCTGAGCATCCCTTCATTCAAGAATTGGTCTGGATGCCCACGGGACGGACGCGCTTCGTAATGAGCGTGATCGTGGACCCGCTGGCCGCCATCATGCTCTTCATGGTCCCCTTTGTCGCTCTGCTGATCTTCATCTACAGTGTTGGCTACCACAACCTGGGAAAAACCAACGAAGAGCCACGCTTCTCGCGCTTCTTCGCCTACATTTCCCTCTTCGCGGCGGGCATGTTGGCCCTGGTCATTAGCGGCAACATGTTGCTCTTCTTCATCGCCTGGGAGATCATGGGCCTCTGTTCGTACCTGTTGATCGGCTTCTGGTTCTACAAGCCGTCGGCGGCGAACGCCGCGAAGAAGGCTTTTCTGACCACCCGCGTGGGCGACGTGCTGCTCTTCGTGGGCCTCGCCCTCCTTTACAGCCTGACCGGCTCGCTGAACCTCTACGAAGTGCTCTCGCCGGAAAAGGTCGAGTTGCTTAAGGAGAGCACCATTTCCGTAGCCGGGCTGTTCGCGTTGCCCGCGCTGCCCACCATTGCGCTGCTCATCTTCGGCGGTGCGGTGGGCAAGAGCGCTCAGTTCCCGCTCCACGTCTGGTTGCCGGACGCTATGGAAGGCCCCACGCCCGTCAGCGCCATGATCCACGCGGCCACCATGGTAGCGGCTGGTGTCTTCCTGGTGGCTCGCATGTTGCCCCTCTTCGAGCCGATTGAGGGTTCCTGGTGGCTGAACGTGGTGGCCCTGATTGGTGCTTTCACGGCTTTCTTTGCGGCCACGATTGCTGTGGCCCAGAACGACATCAAGCGGGTACTGGCCTATTCCACCATTTCGCAGTTGGGCTACATGATTGCCGCCCTGGGCATTGGCGGCTTTGTGGCTGGCGTCTTTCACATGCTTACGCACGCCTTCTTCAAGGCCCTGCTCTTCCTGGGCTCCGGCTCAGTAATTCACGGCATGGAGCACGGCGTGCATCACGTGGAGGAGCATGGCCACGGGACGAAGGCTCACGTGGATCCACAGGACATGTGGAACATGGGCAACCTGCGCCGGTACATGCCCACCACGTTCTGGACCTACCTCGTGGGGGCCGCGGCACTGGCCGGCGTGCCCATCCTTACGGCTGGCTTCTGGTCCAAGGACGAGATTCTGGCCGAGGCGTT
>WFWG01000142.1 GCA_015491235.1 Ardenticatenaceae bacterium | reverse complement strand
GGCACCACGTGAACCTCGTAACCGTTGCGCTGGAGCAGGCGCACAGTGGCCGCGTTGACGTGGGGGAGCAGGGCCTCCTGCACACAGCCGGTGAAGAAGGCCACGCGCCCCCGTGGCTTGCCATGAGCCGGGTAGACGGCGAAGCGGGTGAAGGGGGCGGCAGCGGGAGGGGGCAGCAGTTCAGCCATCACCTTGAAGCGGTGCCAGCGTTCCGGCAGCGCGTCGGCCAACTTCAAGGCGCTGGTGCGTTGGGCTGCGCGGGTCAGGCGAGCCAGCAGGCGCAACCGGCCCAAGTGTGGTAGCAACTCGTGGAGTGCCAGGTGGCGCACCAGGCGCTCCAGCAGGGACGGCTGGCGTGCTTCTTCGATGGCCAGGCGGGCTGTCTCCAACAGGAAGCCGTAGGGCACGCCCGAGGGGCAGGCCGTCTCGCACGCTCGGCACCCCAAGCAGAGGGAGAGGTGCCGCTCGAGGGCCCCCTCCAGCGGAATGCGCCCCTCGGCGGCGGCGATCATCAGGGCAATGCGGCCGCGGGGGGCGTCCATCTCGGTGTGGAAGACCTGGTAGGTGGGACAGGCGGGCAAGCAGAGGCCACAGTGCACGCACTTCTGGGTGCCGCTCACGAAGCGGGGATCTGTCAGCCGGTTTCCGGTGACACCGCTCATGCACGCGCTCCTTGGGACGAGTTCTCCGGCAAAGGGCGTGTTCCTAGTTTGTCGTCAAAGGGGATTTTTGGCAAATGAGACCTGTTCTTCAATTTGTGGTTCTGCCCGCAGGTTGTTAATATGTTTTCAACCGGGAGACGACGGTGCAACGAGAGACACGTGGCGTCGCTTTGACGGTGAGGGGATGGGCGCTTATGGACCGAGAAGTGTGGGAACTGGAAGGACATCGAGTGACCGTCACGCACTTGGATAAACTCTTCTGGCCCGAAGAAGGAATCACTAAGGGAGACCTGCTCCACTATTACCAAAAGATGGGGCCGGTGATGCTGCCATATTTGCGGAATCGTCCGGTCACCCTGCACGTGTTTCCGGACGGGATCAAGGGAGGTGCTTATTACCGACGCGAACGCCCGGCACATGCACCCCGGTGGATTCGGAGTGTGGCGTACCGGCCGGTGAGTCTTCAAGAGGTCATTCACGTGCCCGTGATAGACAACCTGGCCGCCTTGATCTGGTTTGCAAACCTCGGGAGCATCGAATTTCACGGGTGGGGATCCCGCTTGCCAGCGCTGGAGGAGCCTGACATGGCATTTCTGGACCTGGACCCCGGCGACGAGGCATCCTTTGAACAGGTCGTGGAAGCTGCCTTGTGTGTGCGTGATCTGCTGGAAGAGATAGGGGTTGATGGGTATGTCAAGACCAGCGGAGGACGTGGTTTGCACGTCTACATTCCCCTGGCATCCGGGTACACTTTCGAAGCGGTTCGGACCTGGGTTAAACGCCTGGCCCGCTTGTTGGCAAGCCGTCGTCCTTCCTTGATTGTTGTGGCGCGTGGGGCGACCCATCGGGGAAAAGAAGTGAGCATTGACTACGCACAGAACAGCCTGGGGCGCAACATGGCCGTGCCTTACACGGTTCGAGCACATCCTGGTGCTCCTGTTTCCACTCCACTTTCCTGGGAAGAACTCCAGGCCAATGCCCTCCGCCCCGAGATGTTCACGTTGCATACCGTTCCCGACCGGGTGCGCCAACAGGGCGACCTGTTTCAGAATGTCCTTGTGCGAAGACAGCACCTTCCTGAACTTTCTTAACCGTCACCAGTTGCTACACAGAGCAAATTCTTGCGCAAATTGGCACGGTCGTTTGCGAACGAAAGAGGAGACATCTTCCAATTGCGCCGCGCGCAGCGCACAACTTGAAATTTGTCGTGAGGGAGGGCCAAATGTTACTTCACCGCAAGATCGAAGAAGAACAATTGCGGCTTCGTGAACTGATTGCCATTGGTGTGGGCGGGATGATTGGTGGAGGAATCTTCTCCGTTTTAGGCATTGCCGTGCGGCTGGCTGGTCACGCTTCCCCCCTTTCTTTTGTGGCGGACATGTTGATTGCTCTGGCAGCAGGATATCATTATGTGCGCCTGGCGCTTACCTTTCGGGATGATGGGGCCAGCTACACCTATTTGCGGCGTGCGTGGCCGGACAGACTCTGGGTAGCAGGCATAGAGGGGTGGACGGTTATAGTAGGGTATGTGGGAACGTTAGCCTTGTATGCCTTTACTTTCGGCGCCTACGGGGCAGATTTGCTGGGAAGTTCAGGGAACAACACTGTACGCTTGTGGTTGTCGGCCAGCGTGTTACTCTTCTTCATGTGGGTAAACTTGGAAGGCGTACGGACAGCAGGTGTGACCGAAGACCTCATCGTGTACGGCAAAATCGGCATTCTGGCGATCTTCGGAATTATTGGGCTGACCCAAGTTCGTGCTGAACGTTTCCAGCCTCCGTTTGACCAGGGGATTTCGGGTGTCTTTCTCGGGGCGGCAGTCATTTTTGTGGCCTACGAGGGGTTTCAATTGATTACCAATGCCGTGCGCGAAACGTTGGACCCCGACCGCAATATTCCACGAGCTATTTATGGTTCTATCCTGATTACCGGTGGGATTTACGTGGTGCTTGCCGTAGTCGCCGTGGGCACCTTACAGCTTGCCGACATCGAGGGGGCTCAAGAGTATGCGCTCGCCAAGGTAGCCCAACCCATTTTGGGCAACGCCGGGCGTGTCCTCGTCGGCTTAGCGGCCTTGATGGCGACAAGTTCAGCGATTAACTCTACCCTCTTTGGAGCCAGCCGCATGATAGCCGAAATGGCTGAGCAAGGCATGATGCCCCACGTGCTGGCCGTGCGAGACCGCCGTCAAGTACCCTGGGTAGCAGTTGTGCTCATGGTGGGGGCTGCTATGGGGTTCACATTACTGGGTTCCTTGCGCATCATTGCCGAGTTTTCCAGCCTTACATTTCTGTTGGTATCCATCGGGGTATCACTGGCCAACATCAAACTTCGTCGCCACACAGGAGCACGGCTTTCTGTTGCTGGTGTGGGTCTGGTGCTGATGGCCCTTACAGTGAGCATCCTCCTGGCATACCTGTGGAATACCAATCGAGGGGAACTAATTCTGCTTCTCCTACTCTACGGAGTAGTAGCTTTGGTGGCCTTCGTCTACATTCGGCGAGCCAACATTCCTTAGACCTTACTGAACTCGTGCTTTCTGCTCACTCGCTCCATGCCTTTTAACCGAAAGCACCGCTGATTGGGCTTTGCCAAACCCACCGCTTACCACCAACTCGGAACACACCGCCTTTGTCGGCGATACGCGACCACGTCTTCTGACATCCTCGGCGGATCGAGTGTGGGTGTGGCCGCGTGTTCTGCTACGCGTCCAACCAGCCCCACTCGCTTTCAGTATCCTCGGCGGATCGAGTGTGGGTGTGGCCCGTGATCTCCCAGAAGTTGTAGACGTTCACGCCGACCTTTCAGTATCCTCGGCGGATCGAGTGTGGGTGTGGCTATGTCAAACTAAAATCTGAGAAAGGAGCGAAGAAACTTTCAGTATCCTCGGCGGATCGAGTGTGGGTGTGGCCATCCTCGCCCATATCCTTGAGAAGTATCCCAGCCGTCTTTCAGTATCCTCGGCGGATCGAGTGTGGGTGTGGCTTTGACCGTGGCGGTCGCTGGGATACCAGCGACCACTTTCAGTATCCTCGGCGGATCGAGTGTGGGTGTGGCTCCCCTTATGCGAAGTGAACATCCCCATCCCCCGGTCTTTCAGTATCCTCGGCGGATCGAGTGTGGGTGTGGCGTGCCCTGCCGGTGATGTTTCCCTGGCACGTTCTCGACTTTCAGTATCCTCGGCGGATCGAGTGTGGGTGTGGCTCATTTTCTTGATATGTACCATCCTTTGTGTTCTGCTTTCAGTATCCTCGGCGGATCGAGTGTGGGTGTGGCAG
>WFWG01000141.1 GCA_015491235.1 Ardenticatenaceae bacterium | reverse complement strand
CCACGCCCCCCGGCAGGGGGTTCCACCCCTGCACCCCCGCAGGAAGGGCGCAGCGGTGCTGGCGCCCGCTGACTGATCACTGATCACTGCTCACTGCTTACTGAAAAGGGGGGACTATGTTCGGCGAATACTTGAAAGCCCTTCGGGAACGGGCTGGCATTTCGCAGGAGGCGCTGGCCGAAGAGGCCGGCATCTCCAGCGCCTACATCTCCCAACTCGAAAGCGGACAGCGCAACCCGCCCTCGCCCCACGTGCTGCGCCAGATGGCCGGCCCGCTGGGTGTGCCCTACATCAGCCTGCTCTACGCGGCCGGTTACTTGCGGGACGAGGACCTCATTCATTACCTCATGCGCGCCTTTGAAGAAATTTTCAGCTATGCCCGCGGGCGGGAGCGCCTGGAGGGGCACCTGCGGACCATTCTCGACCGTTGGAACGCCTTGGACCCGCAGGAGCAACGGCGCCGCCTGGCCCTAACCGACGCCGACCACATCGCCGAAATTCTGGTGGAGGAGTTGCTGGACCAACAGCGCCAGCTTCTGGTGGAGGCGCTGTTGCAACACATTCCGCTGGAGGAGGAAGAGGAGCAATGAGCCGCACACGCCTCTACTGGCCGATGCGCGCGCTGTTGCGAGCGCTGTTCCGCGTGGGACGCTGGCACGTGGAGGGCCTGGAACACGTGCCCCAGGAGGGACCGCTCATTATTGCCAGCAACCACATCAACTTGCTGGACGCCCCCCTGGTGATGGCGAGCCTGCCCATCGGCCCCATCACCGTGCTCGCCAAGGCCGAGTTCCAGCGCTGGTACTCTCCGGCCGGGTGGCTGCTGCGCACGGTGGACGTGATTTTCGTCCGCCGCGAGCAACTCGACCGGCAGGCGTTGCGGGCGGCCATTCGCGTGTTGGAAGAGGGCGGGCGCATCGGCCTGGCTCCGGAGGGGACGCGCAGCCGTACGGGGGCGTTGCAACGGGGACGAGAGGGCGTGGCCTACCTGGCGCTGCGCACGGGCGCGCCCGTGTTGCCCGCGGCCGTGTGGGGCCACGAGCGCTTTCTGAAGGACCTGCGGCGCGGCCGGCGCCCCGAATACTGGGTGCGGTTCGGCCCGCTGGTGCGCCTGGCGCCGGACCCCAGCAAGCCGCGGAGCGCCCAACTGGCCGAGGGCACGGAACGCATCATGCGGGCCCTGGCTGCCCTGCTCCCACCAGCCTACCGAGGGGTGTACGCCGAAGCCACACCAGCCTAAAATCGGATGGTCTCCCTCAGCAGAGCCTCCTGCCGGGGGGCACGGGGGGTGTCCCCTCGACTATTCTCCTCCCACCCTCGACGGCAAAGGAGTGGTCGCCTACAGCACAGGTGAACGTTCATTCTGCACGCGGGAGGTGAGAAAATGCACGTGGTAACGGAGAGCTTCGAGTTGCAAACGCAGGGCAACACCGACATCATTGACATCACGGACAACGTGGCGCGCGCCGTTCAGCGATCGGGTGTCCGCAACGGCCTGGTGTGTGTCTTCAGCCCCAGCTCCACCAGCGGCATCACCACGCTGGAGTACGAAAGCGGGGCCATCGCCGACCTGCAACGCACGTTCGAGGAACTGGTCCCCCGGGACCGCGAGTACAAGCACAACTTGCGTTGGGGCGACGGGAACGGCCACAGCCACGTGCGGGCCGCGCTGCTGGGCGCCAGCTTCACCGTCCCCGTCGTGGACGGCCGCCTGACCCTGGGCACCTGGCAGCAAATCATTTTCGTGGACTTCGACGTGCGCCCTCGCCGTCGGCGGGTGGTCGTACAAATCGTGGGCGAGTAACCGACTTATTCCGCCTCGGGCTGTGCTTCGACCGGCTTCATGCGCTTGCCGAGCACGTTGAGGACGTAGAACCCGCCGATGAGGAGCACGGTGAAGGCCACAGCAGCCACGTCGAAGTACTCGTCAATGAACCCCTGAATGGTCTCGCCGAAGACCATAATGAGCCCGCCGACCAGGAAAAAGCGCCCGCCTCGGCCCAGAAGAGAGGCCAACATGAAACGCTTAAAGTTCAGGTCGAAGACGCCAGCCGAAATGGTGAACAACTTGTACGGAATGGGCGTGAAGCCCGCCACGCCAATGGCCCACACGTCGTACTTGTGGTAGTAGTGCTGCACCATGCGAACCTTCTCCTGGTTGAAAAAGCGGTGCAGTACCGGCTGGCCGCCCCACTTGCCAATGGCGTAGCCAAAGGCGCCTCCCAGCACGGAGGCCACCGTCGCCAAGGTCGCAAACACCAGGGCCAACGGTGGTCGGGAGATGGCCAGTGGAATCATCAGCGTGTCAGGAGGAATAGGGAAGAAAGACGACTCGGCGAAGGCGATGCCGAAAAGGGCCACGCTGGCATAAGGAGTGCCCGCCCACGCCACGACCCACTCGTAAAGGCTGCGCAACAGGTCCATAAGCAACTATGCTCCTCAACGTGCTCACTGTTTGATCGCAATTCATACAACGGCTAGAAGACAACCAATACTATAGGGT
>WFWG01000140.1 GCA_015491235.1 Ardenticatenaceae bacterium | reverse complement strand
AGATGTGTATAAGAGACAGGGGCACGTCTCACATCCCGAACTGTAGATCCCAAATCGCGTCCCTTCACGTCGGCTTCGACGTTAATCCGGCGGGCGAGGTTTTCGTGGTTGATGGAATTGGGCACTTTGACGATGCGAACCTCAGCCACCTCACCCAAGCGTACCTTTCCTCCATCCGGCGTGGGAATCAGAAGATTGTGGATGTCCGTAACACTGCGCCGAACTTTGGGAACGCTCCATACCTGCACGTCATACGTTCGGTTGGCGGTGTGGATGTCACCAGCCTCTTCGCCAGCTACCAGATACGCGGCTGCCCGCCGCACGTCTCCCGGCTTGAGGCCGTAGCGCCTGGCAGCTTCCAGGTCAACTTCGATTTCAAGCTGAGGAATGTCCAGCAGGAACTCCACATGTTCGTCCGTGATGCCTTCAATTTGGGAGAGTTTTTCTTCCACTTCGTTTGCTTTCTCGCGCAAAATGTCCAAGTCTTGGCCATAAATTCGAATGACAACGGGATTGCTGGACCCCGTCAACACCTCGCGGATTCGTTCCTTCAAGTACGTCTGCACGTCCCGATAAAGGCCAGGATAACCGTTCACCACCTCCTGTATCCTCGCTCGCGTCTCGTCGTAGTCCACGGAGGGGTCAACGCTGACCCAGTTTTCGCCGAAGTAAATGCCGTACACCTCGTCCATCAGCAAAGCTTGGCCGATGTGAGAGCCACAGTTGCGAACGCCGGGTATCGTGCGCAGCTCGCGGCACGCTTGCGTCGAAATGCGCACCATCTCTGGGTGAGAGGTGCCGGGCTTGGTCAGCCAGTGCATCAGGAAGTCGCGCTCCTTAAAAGAAGGCAACAGTTCTTGGCCGAGTAGGGGCCACACCAGGATGCCGGCAGCTATAATGAGGCCCATACTTCCGTACGCGATGTTTGGTCGTCTGAGCGTGCGCACCAACAGGGCGTCGTAGACGCGGTGAAGGTGCGGGATGATGGGCGAGATGCGGTCGTAGAGTGGCGCCTTGTCGAGCAGGATGAGAATGAGCGCCGGCGTCACCGTCATGGCTACAAGGGGTGAAACGAGAGTGGCGACCACATACGCTTGGGCCAAAGGCCGGAAAAAGGCCCCAGACAGCCCCTCCATGAAGAAAACCGGCAGCAGGCTGGACATCTCGATCAGTGAAGCATTGACGATGGCACTGCGCACTTCCACTGAGGCGTCCAACACGATCTCGCTTGTGGAGAGGGAACTCCCTTCCAGGCGATACTGGCGCAGCCGCCGCACGATGTTCTCCACGTCCACAATTGCGTCGTCCACGACGGCTCCGATGGCGATGACGAGACCAGCCAGCACCATGACGTTCAACGTGGTTCCGAACTGCGAGAGCACCAGCAAGGTGATAACCGCCGTCACGGGAATGATCGTGGCACTGATGAGGGCAATACGCCAATCCCAGAGGAAAAGCAACAGCACCAGAATAACCAGCCCGGCCCCGACGAGGAGGGAATTCACCAGGTTGTCAAGGGCCATTTCCACAAAGGTAGCTGGCCGGAAAATAGTCGTGTCAATCTCGATGCCCTGAAGCCCTGGCCGCAATTCGTCAATGGCAGCTTCGACCCCTTTCGTCACCTCCACCGTGTTCGCCCAGGGGAATTTTTCAACGATCAGCAGTAACCCCGGGCCGTCGTTTACCACGGCGTCTCCGATCATGGGCCAGGTGTCTTCAACCAGTTCGGCCACGTCGCCAAGGCGAAGCGGAGTGCCGTCGCTTTTCACCCGATCGTTGATGGGAATGTGGGCCAGGTCTTGCGGCGACACCACCGGCAACACGTGCCGAATAAAAAAGCGCTGGTTGGGCGTCTCGATAAACCCACCTGTGCCCACGACGGAACCGTCCGAGTACTGAATAAGCCCCACGTCCAGCGCGTCCGAGGTCACCTGGACCACCTCGTCAATGGGGACGTTGTAGGCAGCCAGGCGATCCGGATCCGTTTGAACCTGGAGCATCTGAATGCGTTCGCCCCACATGGCCACGTTGGCCACACCAGGGACCTGAAGGAGTCGCTGTCTGATCGTCCAGTAAGTGATCATGGAGAGATCCATCACCGAATACTTGTCGGACGAGATGCCGATCTTGAGGGTACGGGCCGTCGAGGAAAGGGGTGGCATCATCATGGGAGGGCTCGCCCAAGTGGGCAAGTCCGGCGTGGCCAGAGCCAGGCGCTCCTGCACC
Source organism: Ardenticatenaceae bacterium (assembly GCA_015491235.1). Lineage (GTDB taxonomy): Bacteria > Chloroflexota > Anaerolineae > Ardenticatenales > Ardenticatenaceae > WFWG01. Next base: position 17,819 of record WFWG01000140.1, on the reverse strand, counting down.
AGTTGGCGCGCCTCCATCAGGTCGGTGCCGGGCTTAAAAATCAGGAGGATAGACGACAACTGTTCCACCGACTTGGAGCGCATGACGTCTAACCCGGGCGTTCCGGCCAAGGCCTCTTCCAGGGGGATGGTCACCAGCGCTTCGACTTCGGCAGACGAGAGACCCAGGCTAGGCGTCTGGATTTCCACCCGGGGCGGAGCGAATTCGGGGAAGACGTCCACCGGCATGGTGCGGATGCGCCCGATGCCGAAGAAGGTCAGCAAGGCGGCCAAAAAGACCACAAGGTACCGGTACTTCAGACTCATGGCGACAATCCAGCGCATTTCGTTCATTTTCCAACTCCTGTGTCCAGGCCGTAAAGCTCAGTCACTGCCACAACGGCCACTTCAGTACCAACCGGCGGCCCCTCCGCCAGCACAGCGACGTCGCCCTCAACGTACTCGACTACGACAGGCTGGCGGAAGAAGGTGAGGGGTTCAGGACTCACGTAGACCCACGTATCGCCGTTGAGGTCGTACACCAGCGCAGAAAAGGGAATCACTTTGCGAGATTCACCGTTGCCCTTCATGGGGATTTCGACCATGACACGTTGCCCTGGCAGGAGTGAAGTCGCTGGCTCGTCCATCAAGCGGTAATAGGCGATCTCAACCCCGTTTCTGAGGTCGGGGTCTTCCGCATCATCAAGGCCAGGGCCTTCGTCTCGCTCGGCTACCCACCCCTGAGTTTCGTCGTCAAGCAAAAGAACACGAGCAGGCTGGGCGAGATTAAACGCTTCCTGCTCGCTTTGGGCGAGCAGTACACGCACCCAAACGGCATTGGGGTCGGGACCGCGTTCTACCGTGACACCTTCATAGATCCAGTGCATTCCCGGTTGGAGCGGCAACCACTCGTTGTCAATTATAGTGGGTTGGCTGAATTGGCTGGAGTCGAAGGTGAAGAATTCAATGGTGGACGCCAGACCATCCTTCACTTCAGAAGGAGGCATCATCACGACGTCCGCTGAGGCAGTTGCCGCAACGGTTTCCGGGCCCCCACCTTTCTGTCGTTCCATAGGAGATGTCTGTCCGTACACGTTCGGACTTACCCGGTATGCGTGTCGCTCCAGTGCCAGGGCTTCGGCGTGCACCCTGGCCATGTCCGGCGCGTCGAGCTGAATGACTTCGATCAACTCAAGCTCTTCCTGCGAAGCGTCATCTCCCCGCCAGCCGACTTGGACCAACCCTGTGCCGCGCGCGTAGAACTTGAGCTGAAAGGCACCCGTTTCCTCCAAGCTGGACTCGGCAATCTGTAGAACGTTTCGGTAGCACCCGGCAGTAACACAGGTGCGCTTCCGGATCACCTGCTCCACCTGAGCGTAGTCGCTCCACTCCACCGCTGGCCCCCATCCCTGAAAGTAGGGCGACGTGTTTGGCCGCGGGTTCGCTTTCATCTTGATACCTGGTCTAGCGCCCTCCACCCCAGCAATCCAGGTGGGAGCGTCAACGAATTGACCGTCCTCGTACTCCTCCGGATACTCGCCCAGATACCAAACGTTGCCACTGTCGTCCTGGGCATAAAATGCAATTTCCTTCTCCACAAGCTCGCCGCCACTGTAATCAGAGATGAGGACTACCCGGGTGCGGACGCCCGCAATGACTTTAGTGAGGTCGGTGACGGTGAACTCGATGCGGTGAGGAATGACCTCAGGTTCGGCGTCCGGGAACGCCACAATCTCGCCCCCAACTTTGCGCGTGCGCACGATGCGTTCTTCGCCAACGGGCACTGTCTGCACGCCGAGCCGCTGGGCAGCTCGTTCCGTAAGCGTTATCCTGTTCAAATCGGTTCCCTCGATGAGTTTGACGACAGCAGGTGCCTCTTCCTTCTTCTCGGCCAATGGCGTGGCCGACTTTCGCGCACACGCAGCCACAGCCAGAACGCTCAGAACCAACGTGGTTACCACAAGCCAACGATACACACCTTTCATCGTTTCCCCCTTCCCTTAAATAGGCCCGGCAGCCCAAAACGAGGTCAATTCGACGGGACCGGTTCGGAATCTGGCGCCACAACAGCACGTTCATGGCCAAAGCCAAATCGCAAGTAGATGGCCGGAATCACGAGAGCGTTCAGAAAGAGCATTGAAGCAAGTCCTCCCAAGACAACGATGCTCATCGGCCACAGGATTTCATTGCCGGCCACGTCGCCAAGAACGGCAAACGGCACCAACGCCGCTGCCGTCGCCAGAATCGTCATGAGCATGGGCACGAGGCGTTCGCCAGCCCCGCGCATGACAAGCTCTGGTCCAAACGGAACTCCTTCCTCTTCTTCCAGGTGTCGAAAGCGGCTGACCAGCACCACGTTCTGGCGAATGGCAATCCCCAACACGGCCAGAAGGCCGAAGAGCACGCCGAGCGACAGGGCGCCACTCAGCAGGGCAGCCAGCACGCCTCCAGCGAGAACCGCCGGGAGCACAGCCAAGACGGCAAATGCCACCCGAAAACTACCTGTCAACGCCTGCCAGAGCAGGAGAATGCCGATAACAGCCGCCACGAGCAGGGCAATCAGGCGTTGTTGGGCGGCTCGATGTTCTGATGATATTCCCAACACTTCAGCGCGGTATTCCAGCGGAAACTCGACACCTCGAAGGCGGCTTTTTACGTCTGCCGCGACGGCATTCACGTCCCGTCCTGCCACCTGAAGCCCCACGTCGGCGAAGCGCGAAACCACATCACGCCTGATCACCACTGGTGCCGGAACGACCCGAACGTCGGCCAATTCTCCCAGGGGGACGAGGCCAACAGGGGTTTCGATGGGCAGGTCCCGAATGTCGGTTAGGCTGTCGCGAAGTTCAGGAACTCCCCACACCACCACGTCAAAGACCTTATTTTCTTCGTAGAGGTTGCCCACCCGCAACCCGGAGAGCAGTGTGGTGGCCTGCCGACGGACGTCACCTGGCTTGATGTGATAACGCTCTGCTGTGGGGAGGTCTACCTCGATTTCGATTTGGGGTTCTTCCTGCAACGTGTTGGTCTCAGCAGCCACAACGCCTGGGACATCTGCCACGAGTTGTCTGATTTCCTCGGTCTTCTCGTACAGCGTGTCAAAGTCATGACCGTAAACGCGCACTGTCAGGTCGTAACGGGTCCCCAGCAGCGCCTCAGCAGTTCTTTTGGGCCGGTAAGGCCCCAGACGACGGAAAACACCTGGATATCCGCGGACCACTTCGTTGATGGCAGCCGTGGTGGACTGGTAATCGGCCCGCGGGTCAATGTTCACCCAAATCTGGCCGGTGTTGATGCTCACGATCGCGTCTCCGGTAATGGCCCGCCCCACGTGGGAGCCCACGTTGCGCACGCCTGGAATGGAACGGAGTTCCCGGTTCACCCGGGCAATAATTCGGTTCATTTCCAGCCGGGACGTTCCCGGTGCTGCCTCCCATTCGATAAGCACATCGGTTTGCTTAAAGGGGGGCATGAGCGACACATCGAAGGCTAGAAAGCCGAACAGCCCGACGAGAATGAGAGGAATCGCACCGACCATCACGACAGCGGGGCGGTTGATGAGGCGAGAGAGCATCCGCTGGTAAGCCTGTCGTAACTTCCGCCCAAACGGGGACTCCCTGTGTTGCAAGGACGGGGCAGTCAAGAGTGTTCGGCTGAGGGCAGGCGTGATCACAAGGGCTACGAGCAATGAGACGATCAAAGTGAGCACATACGAAATGGCAAGGGGGCGGAAGAAGGTGCCCCGCAGTCCAGGGAGGGAGAAGAGAGGGGCTGCAATGAACAGAAGCATCAAAAGGGCAAACACGAGCGGGTTACGCACTTCGGACGCTCCCTTCAAAATCACTTGAGAAAGCGACTCCTGGGACTCTTTCTGGGCGTTTTGGTGCAGACGTCGCACGATGTTCTCCACATCCACGATGGCCTCGTCTATGAGAACACCGAGCGCGATGGCAAATCCCGCCAGTGTCATGGCGTTGAACGTGGCCCCTTGCAGGTAAAGCAGCAAAACAGCCACCATGAGCGAGAATGGCACAACTACGAAGCTCACTAGCGTAGGACGCCAGTGAGCGTAGAAGAGGCCAAAGACCAGAAGCATCAGGCCAAGTCCCACAAGCATTGCGCTCCCCACGTTGGTGGCGCCCTGTTCAATGTAGCTGGCTGGTCGAAAAACCGTGGGATCAACATCAATCCCTTCGAGGCCTGGCCGCATGACTTCCAAGGCTTGCTCGACGCCTCGTGTGACCTCCAGCGTGTTGGCTCCTGGGAATTTCTCGATCACCAGCAGCAAACCCTGTTTGTCGCCGAGCATGGCATCGCCAATGAGGGGCTGGTGATTTTCTACAACCTCGGCTACCTGACCGAGCAGCAATTCCGGTCTACCAGCCACGGCCACCTTGGCCAAGTCGCCAGCGGAGGAAACCGGCAAGTCGTGGCGAATGCTGAGCCGCTGGTTCGGCGTGTCAATCCACCCGGCCGTTCCCGGCGTGGAGGATTCCAGGTAACTGAGTGGCGACACCCAAAGAGCCTCACCGGCTGTTTTGATCACCTGTCGAAGTGAAACGCCGTGGGCTTCGAGCCGTCGCGGATCAACCAGCACTTGGAGTTGCCGGTCCCGGTGTCCCCAAATGGCCACGTTGGCCACGCCAGGAACGCCCATCAGGCGCGGCTTAATCACCCAGCGGGCCAGTACGCCTATTTCCATCAGCGAGACCTCGTCGGATGAAAGGCCCACCATCATGACGCGGCTGCTCGTGGAAAGGGGTTGGAGCATCGTGGGCGGGCTGGACACATTCGGCAGGGCAAACGCCTGAGTGAGGCGCTCCTGAACCATCTGGCGCGCCCGAATGGGGTCTGTACCAGGTTCAAAGACAAGCAGAATAGACGACATCCCGTCCACCGACTCGGAGTAAATCTGGTCCACCCACGCCACTCCGTTGAGCAAGTCTGCCTCCAACGGAACTGTGATCAGCGCTTCGACTTCTGCGGCTGAGAGGCCCAAGGCTTCTGTTTGCACTTCCACAAGGGGAGGATCGAACTCAGGGTAAACGTCCACCGGCATCTTGCGCAGGTCGGAAAGCCCCAGTCCGATAATGGCAATGGCGATTACAATGACGAGAAAGCGAAGTTTTAAGCTTGACTGAATAAGCCATTCGATCATGATCCTCGGTCTCCTTCCTTAGCATCAAATAGCCCATTTACCAACAGCTTGCACTTATGCTGAAGTCGCAAATCCAATAGCCCACCTTGCGCCAATGGCCTGGCATTCTGGCTGCCCTCTTCAAAGGGAAAGAGGTGACGAGGCTAGGGTGCCGTGCATCCTAAACATGGGCGCGGGTAGAAAAGCATCACGAGACCATCTGGACGCCCCTGTGAGTATTCGATTTGAAAGAGCGTTGGATGCGTGGTTGCAGAGTTCCCGAGCAGGCTGGCTGCCTTCACGCACAAGAGAAGGGGCCGCTTGAGCCCAGGAACCGACTTAAAGAGGCAGATATCCGATTGTGGACGGACGAAGATGGTCTGAAGGGCACGAACTACAACGGGCAAATCGTGAGTGAGGAAAAATCCGAGAACGTTGGGGAAGAACGACAACCCGCCCCACGACAGTGCAGCAATCGGATATCAGAGACCGCCTTCTATTCGTTTAACGATTATGCAAGTGCTATCTAACAACAGAAACATCGCGCCCCTTTATGCGTACTGACATTAGCATACCACACCTTTTCCTAAATCACATCTGCAAAAATTTGATTCCATCTGAGAGAAAGCTGAGGAGAAAATGCGACTTTTCTTGAGAGAGGACGCCGATTCCATCCTGGCACCATTTGGGGGTAGTCCATTTGGTCCTGGAGGGCGTGATGTCTCCTCGCGGCCTTTCACAAACCGGGCCAAGAAAGATCAAGCCATGTCCAGGCTTGCCAGCCCTTCCCGCAGGGCGTAGAGGGCCAACTGAGTACGATTCGTGAGGTGGAGCTTGTCGAGAATGTGGCTAACGTGGGATCCAATTGTTCGTTCGCTTACCTCTAGCACCTCGGCAATTTCTTGGTTGGACAACCCTTGTGCCACCAGTTTGACCACTTCCAGTTCCCGTTCAGTCAGAGCTTCTCCGGCCGGCCACTGATCGTTCCACCTGTCGTTCAAGTTTCTAACGACTCGGAACGCCACCGTAGGGTCCAACACTGCTTTCCCTTCGTACACTGTCCGAATGGCTTCAAGGATGGCGTTGGGAGCGGTCTCCTTGAGCAGGTATCCCGTCGCCCCAGCCCGAATGGCCTGAAAGACTCGGTAATTTTCGGCAAAGCCGGTCAAGACAAGTACCCGCGCCCTGGGGGCTTCTCGCCGAAGCTCACTGATGACCTGAATGCCATCTTTCCCAGGCATAACCAGGTCGAGCAGGATCACATCAGGCTTGAGGGTAGAAGCCTTGAGCACCACCTCAACGCCGTCCCTGGCATGACCCACAATTTCCATGTCCGCCTGGGTGTTGATAAGGCTGTTCAACCCTTCCAGCACAATGGCGTGATCGTCAGCGACCAGAATGCGAATAACCTCGTTCACCGTTCCTCCCATAGCACGGAACGTCCAGAGTGACTTTAACCTCAGTCCCTTGTCCTGGGCGTGATGAAATGTTGAACACCCCTCCTATCCGTTCGGCTCGTCGTTGCATAATCCTTAGCCCAAGGCCTGTCGGGAAACGCTGTTCACGGAGACGAAATCCCCTTCCATTGTCCCGTACTTGAAGTGCGAAGCGCGTGCCTTCAGCACAAAGGTTGACTGTGACGGCTGTCGCTTCCGCGTGGTTGAAGATGTTGTTCAACGCCTCGTGGAGAATACAAAACAGTTCGTTTTCTACCTGTGAGGGAAGGTGGAGTTCCCCGCTTACAACGAAGCGTGTCTTTACGCCACTCTCCCGTTCAAAGGCGTCCAGTCGCTGGCGCACAGCCTCTACGAAGTTCCTGGCTTCCAGTTCACAAGGGGGCTGCTGGTAGAGAATGCGCCGCACTTGTTGAAACACACCCTGCGCCATTTCTATCACCTGCGACAGGTGGTGCTCGACAGCGCCGTTTTCAGGGGGTGCAGCCCGTCTGGCCGCCTCGGCAACGAGCATCAACGTGTGCAAGGGTGGGACTACGAAATCGTGCAAGTCCCACATCAACCTCTGGCGAGCTTCCTGTTGAGCTGTCCGCCGGACCTCTTCGAAGAGACGAGCATTTCGAAGGGCCAAGGCTGCCTCTTTGACCAGTTCGTGGAAAAACCAGAGCTTCTTCTGGGCTGAGAGAGCAGAAGCGCGATACTCGACACACAGTATTCCAATGATGTGCCCGTCCATCTCCTCGATAGGGATGGAAACAAGGAGGGAAGAAAAGGAGGTGCTTTCCCAGGCAACCGAGCTTGGTTGGAAAAGAGTGGTGTGTGCAGCCGAGCAAGTCCTTGACAGCGGATTCAAGCGGCCAAGGGGAGGGAAGTCATCCTCTTTCCGTTGGTCTTCCCAGAGGAGGAGCCAACTCCTCTCAGCCCTCCCGACATTCACTGCTGCGGTCACCAGTGCGCGGAGAACGAGTTCCACGGAGAAGCAACTGTGCAACTGTCTCGCTGCCTTGCGGAGTGCCTGTAGTTCCTCCACGCTGCATTGTGCCACATCGGAATGAAGAGAAACGCCGATCCCCTCGTCCATGTCTCCAATACTCCCAACAAACTGCTTAGCTTTTGTTACAGGAGTTGCGCGGCTCCTTTGGACAAAAGGTTTTGCCAGCCATATTCCGAGGGTGCAGGGGATTCCACCCCCTGCCGGGGAGCGTGGGGGGTGTCCCTGGGGCGCAGCCAACGCTGCGCCCCTACACCCTTTTGCCGTTCGCACAACACCCAACGGCGTACATCCTGTTTGTCAGAAGTTTGTAGGGCGACTGGCAAACAAGAAATCGCTCCGTTTACAAGAACGCAGAATTGTGAGGTGTGAGGCAAACGTCCACGAAGAGGGCTTGTGCCGTAGGAGGGCCGGGTGCAAAGTCAGTTTCATCGTAACACATAACATTCTCACTGTCAACTGGTTCGACGGAAAATTGAGCAAAATTCTGTTGCCGAGAATGGCCCACTGTTTGACAATTTTCACGCCTTGTGCTACCTTTCCCCGGCTCTTTTGGCGTTCAGCGTTTGGTTGGTGAGCCGGCACTACGTTAATGCAGAAATTGAAACGCTGAACGGTGTTCTGCCGGTGTCAATTCTGTCACCACACACGATGGACGAGAGCAGTCAGAGAACTTATAGAACGTCAAACAACCGGATACAGGTCGGTCGGCAGGAAGCCCTGTGGGCACCCAGGAGCGCCGGCAGCGTCCGGGACGGAAGCGTGGGTAGCGGGGTGGCCCAGGGCAGCCGGTCTGAGGTCCGGTGCTCGCTGAGCAGGTGAGGTAGCCGGACTTCGGTCCGGCTGCCGTGTGGTCGTCCCCCTCGTCTCCTCTCCTGGCCAGTTCGTAACATCATCCGCCTGTCCCCGCGTTTCCTCCCGTGCGATTGACGTGTCACAACGTGCCTGACCGCCGCGCCTGCTTGGGCGCCGTTTGTTCAGCCTCCCTCCACTGCTCCAGGAGGGCGATGCTGGACGCCTGTGTGCCCGCACGCGCACATGACGCCGCCAGGTCCTCCGCCCGGGGCTTCCTGCTCCCTCCACACGACCACGCGAAGGAGGTGAGACATGGTTGACGCCATTGTGCTGGAAGATGCCTTGAAGGTTGTGCGCCTCTTCCTGGAGCAGGAGCAGATTGAGGAGGCCGTTGACTACATTCGAGGCTTGCACCCTTCCGACGCGGCCGAGGTGCTGGCGCGCCTGGAGCCGGAGGAGCGCCTGCCGATTATTCGCCGCCTCTCGTCCGAGGAGTTGGCAGACATCGTCGAGCGCATGGACGAGGACGACATGGCCGCCATCGCCCGGCAGATGCAGCACGAGCGGTTGGTCCACGTGCTGGAGCGCATGGAGCCCGACGCCGCCGCCGACCTGCTGGGCGAGATGCCGGACGTGGAAAAGGCCACCTTGCTGGCCGAAATGGCCGACGCGGGCGAGGTGGCGCCGCTGCTGGAATACCCGCCCGATACGGCCGGCGGCATCATGAACCGCGTGGGCCCCATGCTGCGCCGCCACATGACCGTGGCCGAGGCCCTGGAGTTCCTGCGCCGCCACTACAAGGACGAGCGCGAGCTCTACTACCTCTACGTGCTGGACCGACACGGCCGGCTGGTGGGCGTGGTGAGCCTGCGCAGCCTCATCCTGGCCGACCCGCACCAGAAAATCGAAGAAATCATGAACCCGGAAGTCATCACTGTGCCGGCCGACATGGACCAGGAGGAAGTGGCCCGCCTGCTGGCCCGCTACGACTTCCTGGCCCTGCCGGTGGTAGACGAGGAAAACCACCTGCTGGGCATCGTGACAGTGGATGACGTCATTGACGTGCTGGAGGAAGAGGCCACCGAGGACATCTACCGCCTGGCCCAGATGAGCGAGCACTCGGAAATCTTCAGCCCTATCCGGCAGGCGCTGGCCAACCGGCTGCCCTGGCTGGTGGTCAACCTGTTCACCGCCTTTTTGGCTTCGGCTGTGGTGTCACTCTTTGAAAGCACCATTGCCCGCGCGGCCGTGCTGGCCACCTTCATGCCCATCGTGGCCGGTCAGGGGGGCAACGCGGGCACGCAAACCATGACCATCATGGTGCGCTCGCTGGCCTTGGGTGAGTTGGACGTGCAGGACATGTGGCGGGCTTTGCGCTACGAGGTGCTCGTGGGGCTGTTGAACGGGCTGGCCATCGGTCTGCTGGTCGGCCTGGTGGCGTGGGTGTGGAAGGCCAACCCCATGCTGGGCGTGGTCATCGCGCTGGCGATGATCGGCAACATGCTGGCGGCTGCCGTCGCCGGCGTCGTCGTGCCCCTGGTGTTGAAAATGGTGCGCGTGGACCCGGCCCTGGCCTCCAGCATTTTCGTGACGACGGTGACCGACGTGTGCGGCTTCTTCTTCTTCCTGAGTTTGGGTTCGTGGTTGTTGCTGTAATGCCGATGCAGACGCCCGAAGTTCTCGGAGTCTGCTCTCGCCCCTTCACTGGTCCTGGGTATAATTAGCAAGGGAAAGTGTGCGAAGTCAGTTTGGCTTGAAAGACCAAAGCATCGGAGGAGCAACATGAATTCGACCCACGTGATTGGACGCCGTGAACCCCTGCGCGACGGTCGCCAGAAAGTCACGGGCGCGCTCCGCTACGCGCCCGACCTGGCAGTGTCCGGCATGGTGCACGCCCGCCTGGTGATGAGCCCCTACCCGCACGCCCGCGTCCGGCGGATTGACACGTCTGCCGCGCTGGCCGTGCCGGGCGTCGTGGCCGTGCTCACGGCCGACGACCTGCCCGACATTCCGCCGCGCAACCGGCACACGTTGCTCCTGGCCCGCGACCGGGTGCTCTTCGTGGGCCATCCGGTTGCCCTGGTGCTCGCCACCGACGAGGTGGCCGCCGAAGATGGAACCGAGCGGGTCATCGTGGACTACGCCCCCCTGCCCGCGGCCGTCACCGTGGACGAGGCCCTGGCCGACGATGCACCCGCCGTGTGGCCAGACGGGCTGCCCGGCGCGTCCGAGGAAGCCGCCGCCCACGGCGCCGACGTGGAGGGCGGAGAGGAAGATGGGCGGCGACATCCCAACGTGACCAATCAGGTCCACTTCTCGCGCGGAGACGTGGCCCAAGGGTTCCGCGAAGCCGACGTGGTCGTGGAGCGCACCTTCACGACGCCGATGGTCCACCAGAGCTACCTGGAACCCCACGCGGTAATCGCCCAGCCAGACCCCCTGACCGGCGGCGTAACCATCTGGTCGTGTACCCAGGCCCCCTTCTACGTGCGCGAGGAGGTGGCCGCCGTGCTGGGCGTCCCCGAGTCCGAGGTGCGCGTGGTGGCGACACCGGTCGGTGGTGGCTTCGGGGGCAAGTTCCTCCTTTACGAGCCGCTCATCGCGCTGGCCGCCCGACACCTGAACCGGCCGGTAAAGTTCGTCATGACCCGCACCGAGGAAATGCTGGCCGCCAACCCGGCCCCCTTCAGCCGTATCCGCGTGCGCCTGGGCGCCCGACAGGACGGCACGCTCACGGCCCTGGAGGCCGAGCTGGTCTTCGACGGCGGCTGTTTCCCCAGCTCACCCGTGGGCATTGCTGCCGTGCTGCTGGGGAGCGTGTACCAGATTCCCAACGTGGACGTGCGGGGCGTGGAAGTGCTCACCTTCAAGCCCTCCACAGGGGCTTATCGGGCGCCAGGGGCCCCGCAAGCCACCTTTGCCCTCGAATCGGCCCTCGACGACGTCGCCCGCCAACTGGGTCTCGACCCGCTGGAGTTGCGCCTGCGCCACGCCTCGGGCACGGGCGATCCCATGATTCACGGCCGACCGTGGCCCAGCATCGGCATGAAAGCAGTGCTGGAAGCTTTGCGCGACCACCCGGCCTGGCAACAGCACGAGGAGGCCCGCCGCGCCGGGCGCGGCGTGGGCGTGGCCATTGGCGGCTGGCCCGGCGGCACGGAGCCGGCCGCGGCCGCCTGCCTCTTGGAGCGGGACGGCACGCTGCGCGTGCACGTGGGCTCTGTGGACCTGACGGGCACGACCACGGCCTTTGTCGCCCTGGCCGCCGAGGCCTTTGGCACTTCACCTGACCAGGTGCGCGTGGTGACCGGCGACACGGCCACGGCCCCTTACGCGGGTGCCACCGGTGGCAGCAAAATCACCTACAGCGTGGGCCCTGCCATCGTGCAGGCGGCCCGGGAGGCGCGGGAACAGGTGCTGGCCATCGCCGCCGAGGAACTGGAAGCCGACCCGGCCGACCTGGAGATCGCCGACGGGGCTGTGCGCGTGCGGGGCGCCCCCGACCGCGCCATCCCCCTGGCCGAGATTGCAGCCAAGACGATGGCCTTTGGCGGCCGGTACGCCCCTGTCTTCGGCCACGGGCGTCACGCTCCGCCCGTCAACGCCCCCGGCTTCTGCGCCCAACTGGCCGAAGTCACTGTGGACGAGGAGACCGGCCAGGTGCGCGTCGAGCGGCTGGTAGTGGTTCAGGACGTGGGGCGCGCCATCAACCCGCTGCTCGTCGAGGGGCAGATGATGGGCGGCGCCGTGCAGGGCATCGGCTGGGCGCTCTGTGAGGCGCTGGTGTACGACGAACAAGGCCAACTGGTCACCGCCTCGTGGATGGACTACACAGTCCCCCACGTGTCCCACGCGCCCCGGCAATTCGAGACCGTCATCGTGGAGGTGCCGGCCGAGCACGGCCCGTTCGGCGTCCGCGGGGTGGGCGAGCCGCCTGTAATTGCGACGGCAGCGGCTGTGGCCAACGCCGTGGCGGACGCCACGGGTGCCCGCATCACCGAGTTGCCCATGACGCCCTCCCGCGTGCTGGCCGCCCTGCGCGGGACAGCGTGAGAAGGGCACGGAGCAACCGAAATGGAAAGGGGCGACCGCATTTTGAAAGTGCGTCGCCCTTTTCCTCATAGAGGTGGAGTGAAACAATGAACGAAGAAGACATCCGGCTTGTGCTGAAGCGCGTGGCCGCTGGAGAACTCTCCGTCGAGGAGGCCCTGGAGCGCCTGAACGTGTTGCCCTACGAGGCCCTGGGCTTTGCCACGGTTGACCACCACCGGGCGCTGCGGTGGGGCTTCCCGGAAGTGGTTTACTGCGAGGGCAAGACGCCCCAGCAGGTGGCCGAGATCATGGCCCGCCTGGCCGCCCGCCACCCCCGCCTGCTGGGCACGCGGGCCACCCGTGAGCAGTACGAGGCGGCCGCCGCCCGCGTGGCCGACCTGGCCTACCACGAAACCGCACGGGCCATCTGGCTGGACCGCGAACCAGACCGACCGCGTCAGGCGGGCGTGGTCGTCGTGGCCGCCGGTACCAGCGACCTGCCGGTGGCCGAGGAGGCCGCCCTGACGCTGGAGCTCATGGGCCACCGTCCCCGCCGCATCTACGACGTGGGGGTGGCCGGGCTCCACCGCCTGGTGCCCCACCTGACCGCGCTGCGCCGGGCCAACGTCATCGTGGTCGTCGCTGGCATGGAGGGGGCGTTGCCCAGCGTGGTCGCCGGCCTGGTGAGCGCGCCCGTCATCGCGGTGCCCACGTCGGTGGGGTACGGCGCCCACTTCGGGGGGCTGGCTCCCCTGCTGGCCATGCTCAACAGTTGCGCCACCGGGGTAGCCGTCGTCAACATTGACAACGGGTTTGGCGCCGGCTACCTGGCGGCCATCATCAACGAACGCTGCGCCAACGCAGCCGAACCAATGCCGAAGGAAAAGGAGGCTCACCATGACGCCTGAGCTTGAACGAAAACACCGCCGCCTGCGCGAGATCCTGCGGGAGTGCGGTTCCGTGCTGGTAGCTTACTCGGGGGGCGTGGACAGCGCGCTGGTCATGCTCGTGGCCCACCAGGAGCTGGGCGGCCGCATGTTGGCCTGCATCGGCGTGTCGCCCAGCTACCCGGTTCGCGAGATGCGCCAGGCCGTCGAACTGGCGGAGGAACTGGGAGTACCCTACCGGCTGGTCAACACCCAGGAGCACCTGGACCCCAACTACGCGGCCAACCCGGCCAACAGGTGCTACTTCTGCAAGTCGGAGCTACACGACCGCCTGCTGGCAATTGCCCGCGCCGAGGGGTGGCAAGCCGTTGTGGACGGCACCAATGCCAGCGACCTGGGCGACGACCGACCGGGCATCCTGGCGGCCCGCGAGCGGGGCGTGCGCTCGCCCCTGGCCGAAGCCGGGCTGACCAAGGCCGAGGTGCGGGAACTGGCCCGCCACCTGGGGCTGCCGGTGTGGGACAAGCCGGCCATGGCCTGCCTTTCCTCCCGCGTGCCCCACGGCACGCCCATCACGCCGGAACTGTTGCGCCAGATCGAAGCCGCCGAGGACGTGCTGGTGGCGCTGGGCTTCCGCCAGTTTCGGGTGCGCCACCACGGGGAGATCGCCCGCATCGAAATTCCGGTGGAGGACTTCCCCAAAGCCCTGGAGCACCGGGCCGAAATCGTGGAGGGGGTCCGGGCTGCCGGCTACCGCTTCGTAACCCTCGACCTGGCGGGCTTTCGCAGCGGTTCCCTGAGCCGGGCCCAAGAATCGGCCGCCGTCCTGGTGCAGGAAATCGAGGTGAGGGGCCAGGAAGGTTGACACGCCTCGGCAAAGAGGGCGAGGAAGACCTCAACTATTGTGAGATGAGGAGAGAGCGCTTGATGCGGTAGGCGGAAGCTCGTTCAGCGCGATAAGAGGAACCCTCGTCGCGCCCCGCCCGGCAGACGGACGTGGTCGAGGTTTAGGAGACGGCAGGGGGCGAAGAGCCTTTCGCCAATGCAAGTTTGACGTTGGTTCTCCTTCTGGCTAAACTCAAAATGATTTTACGCTACAAAGCCGCAAAAGTGGACGTGGAAGAGGATTATGCGCAATCTGCATAATCTTCTGTACACGTTCGGCGATTGGCCACTATGTGCTAGGTCCTTGGGGATACAACCTTCAAGGTGGCTATTGACTCAATTATGGCTACTTGGAAAGTTGTTCTACGCACATTTGGAGTGGTTATCGTTTTTCCTGTGCTTATAAAATCGGTATTGTTGCTTACCCAAGGAGGAAATATTACGGTACAAGAAGCTGCACCTGCAAGCATTATATCCGTCCCTACCACTATGCGAGAGCCGGTTTTTATAGCCATCATTCCGCTCGTCTTTTCTCTGGTTGTCGTAGCTTGACATTGTTAGATTAACATAAGACGCCACGTTTCTAGCTCGTAACCGGTCCGCAACCGGCATGTTTGACACGCCAACGGGGTTCTTCAGCCGGAAATAGCGGGACACGGACCCGCTCAGAGTTGGAATTTAACAATGTCAAGGTAGTAGGTTTCGTAAAAGGGCGGTTTTCTTTCTTGTGGGCTGGATGCGTTGGCCTAATTATTACTGGTGTCTTGTTTATGTTTAGCTTAGGAATACATATTTCTATCGTGGGATTGATTTCGCTAATCCTCACATTTATACTTGCTAGAGTCAGCACTTTTGATACACGCTAGAAACACTCTTGCTAACATGGCTTGGAGCGCGCGGGCGAGATCGGGACACTTTCAAGTCTTTGGTGAATCCGAAAGGAGTCTCTCACCCCGCCCGCCGCTCAAGCAGGCGTTAAGGTGCGACGCACTTTGGCAAGTGCGTCGCACCTTTGCCCCTCATCCTGCACGAACTCGGCAACTGACACATGGCTATAGATGAACTCAAGCTTCAAAATCCTCGGCGAGATCAGAGACATTGAAACTATTGCCTCAGGCCGAGGCGTGTACATCCGACGCTACCTGGAGCGCACCTATGGTCGAGGACGTTGGCGGAAGATGAAGGGCATCGCCACCGTGGAATTTCCCGATGGCACAATCTGCGAGGCTGAGATACACTGGTATGAAGCACACGGCATAGGCCGTAAGGATTTCAAGATCAAACGGGTGATACGATGAGCGAATTTGTGATCTGCATCAATAATGAGAGCAATCCGGCAAGCCTAATTGTGGGTAAAGTGTATCGGAAGCTGCCGGACCCCGAAGCAGAGGCACGTGGCATGATTCGTGTGGTGGATGAGGACCTATCGGAGCGTGATGGGTATCTCTATCCGGCGTCTATGTTTGTACCCGTGGAGCTGCCCGAGGAGGCCAAGCAAGCGTTGATGGCGCTGGAGGAAGGCACCACCTAACCCCCGCTGCAGCCGACTCGTCTCCGCTGGTGCTTCGGCGGGCGGCTGAGCTTGGTCGTTAGGCGGCTATACTACATTCAGACCATGGCTGGCAATGACAGATGAAAACGACGGCTTACTTCAGAAGAAGCGTTATGGCTCGTCGGCCCTACCTCAAGATGGAATGGATTGAGCACGTTCTAAAGAATCCCATTCGCACCGAAGTGCAGCCCAACGGACGCATCCGTTATTGGGGATATGTGGCCGAGATGAACAAGTATTTGCGGGTTGTGACGGAACCGGATGGGGAGACTGTGCATAACGCTTTTTTCGACCGCCGCTTTAAGCCTTGATGGAGAGAGACGATGATTTTCGAATACTATCCTGAGACCGATATGCTGTATATCAAATTGATAGAAGGAGTAAGTACCGAGTCAGAGGAGATCGCACCAGGAGTTGTGCTGGACTTTGATGAGCACGATCGTGTTATTGGGATTGAGATTGAGGATGCCAGCAAGATAATTGATCTGTCACGATTGGAGTTGAGAGCGCTTCCCATTGCTCATCTGATCCTGAGTGAGAGGGCCTCTGTAAAAGCGTAAAGTGCCGGATATAACCCAAAGAAGCTGCCCAACTTCCGCTGCAGCCGACCCGCCTCCGCTGGCACTGCGGCGGGTGGCTGAGCTTGGTCGTTAGCCCCTCTCACTGAATAGGGAAGCGATACAGGCTGCTATTGCATACGCTGCCGAGTTGACACGTGAGCGAGTTGTAGCTCTCCCGACATAGAAAACGCGATGAATTTCAAGATTGACGAGAATTTGCCAATTGAGGTAGCCGATTTGCTGCGCCAAGGGTGAGTAAAGCGAAGGTCGGCGAACAACAAGTTGTTATTCCTGGACGGCGGCCCGCTCCCAAACGTTGAGGACGAGTTCACCTGCCTCCTGGCGCACAGGCACGCGGGGCAACAAGTAAATGGCCAGCCCCAACAACGCGGCCTCCAAGCCGAAAACGAAAAGGTAACCGTAGACAGGGGCCGCAAGCACTTGGGAGACGACGTCTCGAATCAGCCCACCGCCGATGGAGCCCATCCAGCGGGAGAGGGCGCTGGCCATGCCCCACACGCCCATGTATAGGCCCACTTTGCCGGTGGGCGTGAAGTCGAACATCAACGACATGTTGGAAACGGTGGAGAGCCCGCTGCCGCTGCCCAGCACGACAAGGCCCAGGTAAAACAGCGGCTGGCGCGCCAGCACGCCAGCGACAATGATGAGCAGGAACCCGGCCAGCGCCATCCCGTTTCCCGTTTGAGCCAGCACCCCTTTGGCAACGCGGGTCTCCAGCCACCCTCCCACCAGCAGGGTGATGAGGAAACACAGCCCCCAAATCGCGGTGATGCGCGTGGTCACGTGGACGGGCATGTGAAACGCCTCGGCCGCGAAGGGTTCCAACAGCACGTCCTGAGCCAGCAAGGCCGTAAGCAGCAAGAGCAGGTACAGGAAGAAGCGCCTGACCAGCGGATCTTGGGCCAGCATCGCGGCCGTCTCCTTCCAGCGGCGTGCTTCCCCACTGGCGTTACCACCAGCTTGGCGAGTGGGGGGAAGCTTCGGCTCCAGCCCCAGGAGGCCAATTCCCCCCAGTACCAGCGCCACCCATCCAATGCGCCGGAAGGCCGTGATGAGGGCGTCGAAAGTGTACGGCTCCAACATTCGGCTCAAGGCCACCGAGGTGGCGATGATGCCCACGATCATCATCACCATCATCACGGCCACGGCCCGTCCCCGCGTGGGGGCAGGAAAGCGTTCGCTCAGCAGGGAGAAATAGGAGACTGTGGCCAGGTTGTACCCCATTCCCCACAGCCCAAACATGACGACGGCGATGGGTGCCCCCCACACGCCACGCTCCTGCATCAACGCCGCGGCGTGGGGTGTGAGCGCCATGCCCAGCGCACACAGCGCCAACCCAGCCAGAATGTAGGGCGTGCGGCGAAAGCCCCAGATGGGATGCTGATCCGCATATCCGCCGATGAAGACCTGAACAGGCGAGGCCAGGTATGGCAGTGAAGCCAGCGCGGCCACCACGACCGCCGCGAAGCCCATCTCCTTGATCATGATGCGGTTCAGTGTGCTGTTGATGGGCACCAAGGTCATGGC
>WFWG01000139.1 GCA_015491235.1 Ardenticatenaceae bacterium | reverse complement strand
GAGCGCTGAGCTTTAGCCCGGCGCTCAAGCGTCATGTTTGCTGTTTGCAGGTGAGTTGAATATAATTCAAACTTGAAGCGTGAACAAATACGACCGCACCTTTCACAACCGAAGTGGCGCGTGTGTGACACACAGCACCGCTGTGTGCCAGGCGTGCGCGAAGGGTGTCTCCGTTAGGGGAGTCCGGGGAGCCGGGCTGAGAGGGTGGCCGAATCCGCCACCGACCCTGCGAACCTGATCTGGGTCATGCCAGCGTAGGGAAACGGAGCCCAGCGCCGTTCATGGCTACGGGTGCCGCCCCTTTGCTGGGCGGCATTTTTGTTGCCCTGCACCACCGCTTCCCTCTCTGGCCTCCGCCCTCCCCGCCAACCAGGACTTCTTCCTCACGGCGGCACCAATGCGCTCACGCGGAGGCCACAGGGCGCACGGGGGCTGACTTGAAAGAAACGATGCCCGTTCCCCCGTGTTCTCTGTGTGCCCCGTAGGCGCTTTTCACGGCCTGAGAGCAGTTGCTTCACGAATTGAAAGGAGGGCAAACATGGAACGACAGCGCGGTCTCTTCGCTCGTCTCACAGCCGCCGACCTGGTGTTGACGGCCGGTCTGGCCGTTGTGATTGGCGTCTGGTTTGGCTTCTGGTCTGCGGTCGTCTACCCAGCCGCCACGGCGGCCCTTGGTCCCGTCGGCGCCACCTTCCTCTACGGCGCGTGGTTCCTCGGCGGCCTGATCCCCCCCTACATCGTCCGCAAGCCCGGCGTGGCCTTCCTGGGAGAGTTCATCGCCGCCCATGTGGAACTTCTCACGGGCAGCCCCTACGGCCCTTTGCTCACCTACTACGGCGCAACACAAGGGCTGGCCTGTGAGCTCATCTTCGCCCTTACCCGGTATCGCCGCTGGGACCTCAAGACCATGATGCTGGCCGGGGCGGCGGCTGCGGTGCCCGCACTGGCGATGGACACCTTCCTCTACGGATACCTGCAACTGGCCCTGCCCTTGCAGCTCGTGCTCCTGGTGGGCTACTTCGGCAGCGGGGCTGTGTTAGGTGGAGCCCTGGCCAAGTACGTTTCCGACGCCGTAGCCCGCACCGGGTTGCTAGACGTTTTCCCGCTGGGCAAGGAAATGCGCCGCCGTTCCGTGCCGAACTTGGAGTGAGCCGTGATTCGCGTTCGTGACTTGACCTTTGCCTACGAAGGCGCCGGAACGCCCGTCCTGCGGGGCGTTTCCCTGGACGTGGCGTCCGGCGAACTGGTCCTGCTGATCGGGCCGGCCGGGTGTGGCAAGAGCACGCTGCTCCTCTGCCTCAACGGCCTCATCCCCCACCGCATCCCTGGCCAGTATCGGGGGCGCGTGGTGGTGGCCGGCCGTGACGTGGCTACTTCTGACGTGGCCCACATGGCCGAGCGGGTGGGGCTGGTCTTCCAGGACCCCGAGGCCCAGTTCGTCATGCTCTACGTGGAGGACGAGGTGGCCTTTGGTCTCGAGAACCTGCGCTACCCCCGCGAGGTCATGTGGCAGCGGGTGCGCCGGTCCCTGGACCAGGTAGGGCTGAGCCACAAGCTGGGCGCACGCCTCGACCGTCTTTCGGGCGGCGAGAAGCAGAAGGTGGCCCTGGCCTCGGTGCTGGCGATGGAGCCGAACGTGCTGGCCCTCGACGCGCCCACGGCCAACCTGGACCCCCGCTCCGCCGCCGAGTTCTGGGAACTGGTCCGCCAGTTGAAGGCCGGTGGCCAGCACACCTTCGTGGTGGTGGAGCAGCGCGTGGACGCTTTGCTGGACGTGGCCGACCGCCTCGTCCTGCTGGGCCGGGATGGCCGGGTGGTGGCCGACGGGCCGCCCGTGCAGGTGGCTGCCAAATTGGGCGTTGCCGGCCTGGCCGAGTTGGGCGTGTGGGTGCCCCACGTGTGGGAGCTGGCCGAGGCGACGGGCGTCTCTGGGGGGAGCACACCTCTCACGCTGGGCGAGGTGAGCCGCCGGCTGGCGGAGCGCTTGAACGGGTGCGCGCCCGTCGCCGTGCCCGCGCCACCCGCTCCCGCCCCGGGGCCTCCCCTGCTGCGCGTGCAGGGGCTCTCCTTCCGCTACCCCGACGGCACGCTGGCGCTGCGGGACGTGACCCTTGAAGTTGCCGAAGGGGATTTCTGCGCCGTGGTGGGGCAGAACGGGGCCGGCAAGACCACCCTGGCCCGCTGCCTGACGGGCTTGTTGCCGGTACCGCCCGGCACGGTCTTCCTCGAGGGACAGGACCTGGCCGGCCTGGCGCTGCGGGAAATCGTCGGGCGGGTGGGCTACGTCTTCCAGAACCCCGAGCACCAGTTCGTGGCCGACACCGTCTTCGACGAACTGGCCTACGGCCTGCGCGCGCGCGGCGCCGACGAGGCTACCGTGCGCGCGCGGGTGCGCGAGCTGCTGGAGCGTTTCGGTCTGCGGGAGCGGGCGGCCGCGCACCCCTTCGAGTTGAGTCGCAGCGAGAAACGGCTCCTCAGCGTGGCCGCCATGCTCATCGTGGAACCGCGCGTGCTCATCCTGGACGAGCCCACCCTGGGCCTCGACCGGCCCACGGCCCAGGCCCTCATGGAGCACCTGCGGGCCCTCAACCGGGCGGGCACCACCGTGGTGCTGATCACCCACGACATGGCGCTGGTGGCCGAGCACGCCCGTACAGCCGTGGTGATGGCCGATGGGCGGGTGCGCTTCCACGGGCCCGTGCGCGACCTCTTCGCCCGCCCCGATGTGCTGGAGGCGGCCGCCCTGACACCGCCGCCCGCCGTGGCCCTGAGCTGGCAGGTCCAGGAGCGCCGCCCCGATTTTCCCGTGCTCCTCTCCGTGGCGGAGTGGCGGGCGCTGGCGTCCCAACTGGCGTGCCGGTGAGGAGGGGAAATGCTCTTCCAGCACGTGGAGCGCCGCTCCTTCATGCACAGCTTGAACCCGGTGGTCAAGTTTGCGGCCATCCTGCTGGCCGTCCTGCTCCTGATGCTCTTTTTCGACCCGCTGCCCACGGCGTTCATGCTGGCGGTGGCCGTGGGCCTGGTGGTGGGGCTGGCCCGCATTCCGCCCGCCCGCATGGTGCGCAGCGTGCTCCCCTTCCTGGGGCTGGCCGTGGGGCTGGCCTGGATCAACATCTTCTTCCCCCGCGACGCGGCCAACCCCCTCTGGCAGTGGGGCCCCCTGCGCGTGACGCCCACCAGCCTGCGGGTGGGCACCACCTTGGGCCTGCGCGTGCTGACCGTGGTCGTCTTTTCCTACCTCTTCGCCGCCACCACCGACCCGCGCGACCTG
>WFWG01000138.1 GCA_015491235.1 Ardenticatenaceae bacterium | reverse complement strand
TCTCCGAAGGAGTACGTGACCTCATGCCATTTCCACGCCCAATTGGTATAAGAGCGCAGCGCCGGGTCGCCCCTGCTGGGCAAAACCTTGTGCCCATTGGGGGCACAACATTACGCTTCCGCCCGACGGATCGCCACAGTGACCTCCAGCCCGTTGACGTGCAGGCGCTTGCGGGCCGTTACGTCCTCCGGCCCCTCGCCTGCTTCCAGGCGCACGGCCAGGGCCTCGCCCTTCAGGTAATCGGCGTATTCGGCCAGCACCTCCTCCGGCACGCCAGCCAGCCACACCTCGATGCGGTCGGTGAGCTCCAGGTCGGCCTCCTTGCGCAACTGGTTGAGGTGGCGGGCCAGCTCACGCGCGAGGCCCTCACGGCGCAACTCTTCGGTGATGGTGGTGTTCACGGCCACGGTGTACGGGCCTTCGCTGACCGAGGCGTATCCTGGCCGGTCCTCCGTCTCCACGCTGGCCTCGTCGGGGGCCACGGTGACGGTTTCGCCGTCCGCCGGAAGGGTGATGGGTTCACCGGCCAGCAGTTTCTTCGCCAGTTTGGTCTGGTCTGCCTCCTGGAGGGCTGCTTGGGCCGCCTTCAACTTGGCGCCCAGGCGGGGGCCGAGTTTGGCCGGGTTCAGGCTCACGCGGTAGGAGACCACCTCCTCGGCCGGGGCCACGCGCAGGCCCTTGACGTTCAGCTCGTCCAGCACCAAATCGGCCAGGGCCTGGAGGCGCGGCGCCTCTTCAGCCGGCAGGCTGACGACCAACTCCTGGAGGGGCTGACGCACTTTGATGCCCGCCCTGTTGCGGGCCGCCAGGCCCAGGCTGGCAACCTTCTGCACCAGCGCCATGCTGGCGTTGAGCTCTTCGTCCACCAGCGAGCGGTCGGCCACCGGAAAGTCGGTGAGGTGAACGCTCTCGGCCGCTTCGGGCTGCACCGAGCGCACCAGGTTCTGCCACATGCTCTCGGCCAAGAAGGGCATGTACGGCGCTAAAAGTTGCGTCAAGGTTACCAGCGCCTCGTAGAGGGTAGCAAAGGCGGCCGGGTCGCCCTCCCAAAAGCGGCGGCGAGTGCGGCGCACGTACCAGTTGGAAAGCTGGTCCACGAAGGCCGCGATGGCGCGCCCGGAGCCGGTGGCGTCGAACTTGGCGAGGCCAGCGTCCACCTTCTCCACCAGCAGGTTAAGCTCGCTCAGGAGCCAGCGGTCAATGGGCGGGCGCTCGCTCACGGGGGGCGCGGCCGACGTCCCTGGTTTCCACCCTTCGATGTTGGCGTAGGTCACGAAGAAGGCATAGGTGTTCCAGAGCGTGAGCATGAACCGGCGCACCACTTCGCCCACCAGGTTGGCGCTGAAGCGGCGCTCGGCCCAGGGCGGCGCGGCGGTGAAGAGATACCAGCGCACGGCGTCGGCCCCGTGCTGGTTGAGCACGTCCCACGGGTCCACCACGTTGCCCAAGCTCTTGGACATCTTGCGTCCCTGCTCGTCCAGGATGAGTCCCAGTACCACACAATTCTTGAAGGCGGGCTTGTTGAAGAGCAACGTGCTGATGGCGTGCAGGGAGTAGAACCAGCCGCGCGTCTGGTCCACGGCCTCGCAGACGAAGTCAGCGGGGTATTGCCCCTCAAAGATGTCCTGGTTCTCGAAGGGATAGTGCCACTGGGCGTAGGGCATGGCGCCGGAGTCGAACCAGACGTCAATCACCTCGGGCACGCGGCGCGTGGTGCCGCCACACGAGTCGCACGGAAACGTGACTTCGTCAATGTAGGGGCGGTGCAAGTCCAGGTCCGAGAGGTCTTGCCCGGAGCGCTCCTCCAGTTCCCGCACGGAACCGATGCAGACGTGCGTGCCACACGACTCGCACCGCCACACGGGCAAGGGCGTGCCCCAGTAGCGCTCGCGGCCCAGCGCCCAGTCCACGTTGTTCTCCAGCCAGTTGCCGAAGCGCCCGTCGCGGATGTGTTCGGGCACCCAGTTGATCTCCTGGTTGGTGCGCAAGAGGTCCTCCTTGTGGCGGGTGGTGCGGATGTACCAGGTGGTGCGGGCGTAGTAGAGGAGCGGTGTCTTGCAGCGCCAGCAGAAGGGGTAGGTGTGGACGTAGGTTTCGGCCTTGTAGAGCAGGCCCCGTCGCCGCAACTCTTCGGTGATGAGCGGGTCGGCGTCCTTGACGAAGAGGCCAGCCCACGGTTTGACGTCCGCGATGAAGGTGCCGTCTTCCTTCACGGTCATCAGGATCGGCAGGTTGTACTCCCGGGCCACCTCCAGGTCCTCCGCGCCGAAGGCCGGAGCAATGTGCACAATGCCGGTTCCCTCTTCCACGCTGACGAAGTCGCCAGCCACCACGTAGGCGTAGTCCTGTTCCACGGGCAGGAAGCGGAAGAGGGGCTGGTAGTGCTTGCCCACCAGGGCCTTGCCTTTCATCGTCTCCAGCACTTCATGCTCCCCGTCCAGCACCTCCAAGCGCTCCCTGGCGAGGATGTAAACGTCGTCCCCCTGGCGTACCTTGACGTACTCAATCTCCTCGCCCACGGCCAGGGCCACGTTGCCGGGCAGCGTCCAGGGCGTGGTGGTCCAGACCAAGAAGTAGACGTTGGGCTCGTCCGCCAGCGGGAACTTGACGTAGACGGACGGGTCCTCGGTTTCGGCGTAGCCCAGGGCCACTTCGTGGTCGGAGAGGGGAGTGCCGCAGCGCGGGCAGTAGGGCACCACTTTGTAGTCCTGGTAGAGCAACTCTCGGTCCCAGTAGGTCTTCAGAATCCACCAGACGGTCTCGATGTAGGCGTTGTCCATCGTAATGTAGGGGTGGTCCATGTCAATCCAGAAGCCGATGCGGTCGGTCAGTTCGCGCCACTTCTCCACGTACCGGAAGACCGATTCCCGGCAGAGGCGGTTGAACTCGGCCACGCCGAACTCCTCGATCTGCTTCTTGCCCGAGAGGCCCAACTCCTTCTCGACCTCGATTTCGACCGGCAGGCCGTGGGTGTCCCAGCCGGCCTTGCGCAGCACGTAGCGGCCTTTCATGGTGTGGTAGCGCGGGAAAATGTCCTTGTAAACGCGCGTGAGCACGTGGCCGATGTGGGGCAACCCGTTGGCCGTGGGCGGCCCCTCGTAGAAGACCCACGGCTCGGCGCCCCGGCGTTGCTCGACACTGCGCTCGAAGATGCGGTTTTGCTTCCAAAATTCCAGGATGCGTTCCTCCTCGGTTTGCCAGTCAGGCCTGGTGGACACAGGGCGGAAAACGGTCATGACAATCCCTCCTGCAGGCGATTTAATGTCCCAGGACTCGCACGGTTTCGTGGCGATCCTGGTGCACCACTCGATATTCCCCGAACTGCTGCAACAGGCTCAGGGCCTCGTCGCGCAGAACACGCATACGCTTATCCCGGGCCTTCCAGGCTCCCGTAAGCTGGTTGACGACGAGTTGGCTGTCGCCGCGCACCTCCACGCGGTAGCGCCGTGGGTCTTTTCCGTGAGCTCGGATGATGCCGATTAAGGCACGAAGCGCCTCGATCAAGGTGCGGTACTCGGCCTCGTTGTTGGTCACGTTGTCACCTAATTCCAGGCGCCGAATCTTCTGTTCGCCGGTATCACACCGGACGAGGGCGTAGCTGCCATATCCGCGGCCAGGGTTGCCCTTGCTGCCCCCGTCGAAAATGATCAAGTAGTGCACGTCCTTTGGCCGCTCGATCATGGGCTATTCCTCGCGCCACGCCACCAGGGAAGCCGTCCAGTTGGCCTGCTCCCACCGCACGACGCGCCCCTGGTCGGTCGTCCACACGGCGTGGCGGTTTCCCCACGGGTCCAGGAGATCCCAGCGGGCACAGTGTTGCGTGCCCATTGGGCTGGACAACTCCTCGTACCCCGCCAGGGTCCATTCCACATGGCCCACGGCGCTGGCCAGCAGGCCAGTGGGGGCCGCATACACCCAGAGAACGGGCCGCCTGCCCCTTTCTTCGCGGAGCCAGAGGGGCAGGCTGATAAGCGGCCCCACGACCAGGGCTTCGCTTGGGGCGTCCACCATTCGACGCCCGGGCGTGCGGTTGTCCGTCACCAACACGCCGTCCTCGTACACCGTGTAAGTCTGGCGGTGAACGCCGGCCGGCGTGCGCTGGTGAAGCTGGAGCCGCTCCACGCGCTCCCCGACAACGACGACGTGCCCCAGCCGGCGCACTTCCTGGCCAAACTCCACGCCCTGCTGGTCTGCTCGCAGAACCGAGCTGCCGTCCGACCCCACGTACAGCTCCCACTCTTCGAGCGCATCAACCTTTGGGCCAACGATGTGATATTGGCCTGTGGCCCGTGGATGCTCCCCTGGACGAGGCGGGTGAATGGAGGCCATGCTCTCACTCCTCGTCCAGGGCAACGACGAGGCGCTTGTTGATGCGCCCCTTGCTCTTGTAGTCCACGATGCGAATGCGCCCCACTTCGCGCGTGTTGGCCACATGGGTGCCACCGTCAGCCTGCAAGTCGAGCCCCACGATTTCCACCACCCGCACTTCCTGGATGTGGGGCGGCAGCAGGTTGATCTTGGTGCGAATGAGGTCGGGGATCTGGAAAGCTTCCTCGCGCGGCAAAATGCGCACGCGCACGGGGCGGGCGGCCTCCACCTCGGCGTTGATTTTCTCCTCGATCTCCTGCACCAACTCCTTCTGCATTCGCTCGAACTCGAAGTCCATGCGCCCCCGACCCGGCTGCATGTTTCCGCCGGTCACTTG
>WFWG01000137.1 GCA_015491235.1 Ardenticatenaceae bacterium | reverse complement strand
TCTTCATGTGGTTCTGTCAGGCCGCACCGGTATGGCGTCAAGCCCAATCACATCCGGAGTTGGGACAGGTTGTCGGCGGGGTTTCCGCCGCACTACACGCCCTTCCAGGTCATACGGCATGGCCCCGGTAATGCGCACTTGCAAGCGCTCACCAGGCTCGTACTGGCCGCGCACCAGCACGTAGCCGTCCACTTCGGGCGCCTCGCGGTAAGAGCGTGCCAGCGTGCGCCGGTTAGCCGCATCATACCCGTCCACCAGCACCTCCAGCACCCGTCCCAGTTGTGCCTCCTGCCGGGCGAGGGCGATAGCCTGCTGGTGAGCCATCGCCCGCTCCCAGCGCTCTTGTTTGACCGCCTCGGGAATTTGGTCGGGCAGGTCAGATGCTGGCGTGCCGGGTTCGCGGGAATAGGTGAAGATGCCCACCTTGTCGAACTGAACAGCGCTCATGAAGTCGAGGAGCGCCTGGAATTCCGCTTCCGTCTCACCGGGATATCCCACGATGAAGGTGGTGCGCAGGCAGATGTCGGGCATGGCCGCGCGCAACTTCTCGAAGAGAGCGTAGATGCGCTCGAGCTTGTGGGGGCGCCTCATGCGCTTGAGCACGGCCGGGTGCCCGTGTTGAAGGGGAATGTCGAGGTAGTGCAAAATGGCCTCGTGTTTGGCCATCACTTCAATGAGCCGATCGCTGACGTGGCCAGGGTAGGCGTACATGAGCCGAATCCAGGGCAGGTTGGAAACTTCCTGAACCAGCATTTCCAGTAGCGTGGGCAAGCCATCTGGGTCACCCCAGTCGCGTCCATAGGCCGTGAGGTCCTGGGCTACCAAGACGATTTCCTGTACGCCTTGGGCAACCAGTTCTTGCGCTTCACGGATGACGGCACCTGGGCGCTTGGAGCGCTGGGGTCCCTTGAAGCTGGGAATAGTGCAGAACGCGCAGGGAGCCGAGCAGCCGTCAGCAATCTTCAGGTAAGCCGTGTGGCTCTCGGCACGGCGGACAACGCTGTCAGCCACGTGGTTGCGCTCGTCTGGCGGCATGACGTAAGCTCGCCACCGCGCCTCCCGGTGGCGCTCCCGCAGGCGCTCGAGGAACTCCGCAATGCGGGTCCACTGCTGGGTGCCAATGATGCCGTCCAGCGCGGGCACATCGTGGGCCAGTTGCTGGCCATAGCGCTCGCTCAGGCAGCCGGCCGCGATGAGGAGCTGGCCGGGCTGCTTGTGCCGCCCGAGTTCGTTCAAGGTGGCCAGGCTCTCCTCACGGGCGGCCTGTAAAAAGCCACACGTGTTCACGATGAGCACATCGGCCTCTTCGACGGCCTGGGTTGGCACGTAGCCTTGCTGTTGCAAAATCGTGCCGATGCCCTCACTGTCGGCCACGTTCTTGGCACACCCCAGGGTAACAAGGTAATATTTCAGGCTCATAGCCCCCCCTTCACCGTTTGCCCCTATCCGGTCGTGGTAGGAACAGGCGTGGGGGTCGGTTCCACCACGACTGGCTGTCCCGTCTGGTCGTCGAGCACAATCAGGCGGTTGAGCACTTGGCCGGCCCCTCCCATCAGTCCCATGTCCTGGCCGTTGACGATAAGTCGCACACCGCCCGCGTTGCCAGTGCGCACGAAAATCTCCCGGCGCCCCACCCACTCGCGCGTCTCCCCAGCTTCCAAAGTGCCCATGAATGCCTCCTCGCCGTCCACAACAATCAACAGCCAAGCCGGAGCCACAATTTGCAGTGTCATGCGCAGTTCGCCCGGTGCGACTGGCACACTTTCGCCAGGCGTAGGCGTGCGCGGCGGACGGGTGGCTGTGGGAACTGGCGTTGCGGTGGGCGTGGCCGTAGGACGGGGAGTTCCCGAGGGCGAAGGCGTGGCTTGCGGCGTGTATTGCACGGCCAACACCGGCGTGGGCGAAACCGTAATTTCGGGTTCCACACGCCCAACCAGTCCCATTTCCTCCAGTTGGTTGAACAGCGTCTGACGCCTGGGAATTATATACCAGGCTGCTAGGCTAAGCCCAGCAATGAGGAAGATGACGAAAAGCGCAGAAAGGACCGAGTTGAGCGGCACTGGCGAACGGCGCAGCGGCTCGTTCAACGCTCGAATCGGCGGAACAGGAGCAGTTGGGCTCGCATCTCCCAGCAATTCGGCCACAAGCGGCTCGGGATCCAAGTCAAGAAAGCGGGCATAGTTCCGCAGGAACCCGCGCGCCACAACAGGATTCGGCAAAGCAGCCACGTTGTTGTGCTCGAGGGCGTCCAAGTACTCAGCGCGAATCTTCGTGGCCGCCTCCACGTCTTCCAGGGTTAATCCGCGGGCCTCCCGCGCCGCGCGCAGACGCTCGCCAACTGTCGTCATAAAGCCTCCAAGAACAGAAGTCACACGCGTTTCACAGGCAAGATTATGGCGGCCCGCTTTGTGTGGGCCGCCACCTATCAAGAAGTATAAAGAGGGCGTGAGGAATGTCAAGTGGATTCCAGCGCTTTGAGGTACAGGCTTTGCCACCAGAAGGCGGTTGTGCTATACTCCGCTGCTGACCTGAAAAACGGCGAAAAGTCCACTCTGCTGAAAAGATCAGCGATATATCCTCCATCGCGCTGAAGCGCGCGGTGGAAGGCAGAACTGGTGTGGGTTATGCAGCAACTTCAAAGGCATAGCAGACAAATTCCCTGGTTTGACCTGTTTATGGCGTTTTTGCTCTTCACCTTTCTCGTGGCGGGACTTGTCACCGATTTTCTCTTCTACCAGACGGTCCGCCGCTTCGTCGCTACCAGCCAGTTGCCCATCTTCCCGGCGTTGCGCACGTTCCCACGAGTCTCCCTTACATCGCCTCAACTCATCGTCCAGGAGCCTGCTCAGCCAACGGACACGGAACCCGAACCCACACCGGAAGTAGCCGCGCCTGTCATCAGCCCGCCTCTTCTTGATCGCCCCATGACAATTCTCATCATGGGGGTGGACAAGCGCAAGGGAGAAAAAGGACCGTGGCGAACGGACACCATGATCTTGGCCTACGTGGACCCGGCTTCCAAGCGGGCCGCGCTGGTCTCCATCCCGCGCGACCTGTACGTGCTCATTCCAGACTACGGGCGAGGAGAACACTTCGAGCGCATCAACGCGGCCAACGTGTATGGCGAATTGTTCGACTATCCGGGTGGTGGCCCAGCACTGGCCAAGCGCACCATTTACCGAAACTTCGGCATTCAAGTTGATCGCTATGTCATAGTTGACTTCGACGGCTTCCGGAAGATCATTGACATGATCGGCGGCATCGAGATCAACGTTCCCCGACCGATCACAGACTACCGCTACCCCACCGAAGACTACGGCTACATGACCGTTCACTTCAACGCCGGGTTGCAGCACATGGACGGTGAGCGAGCACTCCAGTATGCTCGTACCCGCAAGAGCACCAGCGACTTTGACCGCGCTAGGCGCCAGCAACAGGTCATTATGGCTGTGCGTGACAAAGTGCTCAGCCTGAACATTTTGCCCAGCCTGACACCTAAAAACGTGCTGAACATGATCAACACCTTGGGAAACTCGGTCGAAACTGACTTGACGTTGGAGGAAATTCTGGCCCTTGCACGGTTGGGCACAGAAATAGAGGAGTCCAACATTTCAAGGGCCGTCATTGATGCCAACTATGTCATCCCACGCACCATCAACGAGATGGAGGTGCTGGTCCCTCGCTGGCCAGCCATCCGTCAGCTTTTGGTTGAGACCTTGGGCCCCGAAGCCTTGGAATCCGTGCGGCCAGTTCCTACCATACCGCCACCAACACCCACACCTGACCGAGACGCCTTGCGGCAAGCAATGCTGACAGAGCAGGCGCGAGTGGCGATCTTTGATGCAACCGGCCAACAGGGAACCTTGCAAAGAGTCCTGGAAGAACTCATGGCTGAGGGGGTCAACGTGGTCATGGCCGAGCCAGT
>WFWG01000136.1 GCA_015491235.1 Ardenticatenaceae bacterium | reverse complement strand
TGTTCATGCGCTCGCCTCCGAGGTCTCCGAAGGAGTATCGTGACCTCATGCCATTTCCACGCCCAATTGGTATGAGCCACAAGGATTTTCAACCCAGATCGCTGGCTCAAAAACGGGGGGGAGTACGTTTAATTTTATGGAGATTGCCTCCATCTCCGCTGCTTTTCCCCTCCGCCGTGCCGCCTGGTTCTCCCCCAGAGCCGGGCGGCACGGCGTTTTCAGGCATTCCGGCTGTATTCCTCGAAGCGGCTCCACACGACGGGGGCGCGCTCACGGGCGCGAGCGGTGATGGCCTCCTCGTCCAGTGTGAGCAATTGGCGTTCCGCCATCAGCAGGCGCCCTCCCACCATGGTGTGGGTGACGTGGCTCCCTCGCACGCCGAAGAGGATGTGCCAAGGCACGTTAGCCGGTGTAAGCGGCGTGTGGGGCCGATAATCGAGGACAATGAGGTCTGCGAAGGCGCCCACTTCGACCCGCCCCAAGGGGCGAGGAAAGAATAGTCCGGCCAGTTGGGCGTTGTTGGCGTAGGCCACCTGCATGATCTCGTAGCCGTTCATGACGCGCGGGTCGTTGCGGTGAACTTTGTGGAGCAGGTAGGCCGTTTTCATCTCCTCGAACATGTCCGGCGGAAAACCATCGTTCCCCAGGACGACCCGCACGTCGCCGCGCAACATGGTGGGAATGTCGGCCACGCCCACGGCGTTGTTCATGTTGGAGCGGGGCTGGTGGCTCACCCAGGTGCCCGTCTCACGCAGCAAGCTCATCTCCCAGGCGTCCACCGTGATGGCGTGGGCCACGATCGTCTTGGGGCCCAGCACGCTCATACGGTAAAGGCGCTCCATGACCCGCTCCCCAAAGGTAGCCAGGCAGTGCTCCTGGTCGGCGGGACCTTCGGCCGCGTGGATGTGGAACCAGACGCCGAGTGCCTCGGCCTCGGCCACGGCCTGCTCCAGCGTGGCGTCGCTCAGTGTCATGGAGGCGTGGAGGCCAAAGATGCCGGCCAGTTGGGGGTCCTGGGTGGCCTGGCACTCCTTGATCCAGCGCACATTTTCGGCGATGCCAGCCTGGGCGCGCTCCAGCCCGTCCCGGTCGCTCACCTCATAGCAGAGACAAGCCCGCAGGCCAGCCTGCTTGACAGCCTCCGCGATGACGCTCAGGCTGCCGTCAATGGCGTTGGGGCTGGCGTGGTGGTCAATCAGCGTGGTGGTGCCGTGGCGGATGGCGTCTACCAGGTAAACGAGCGCGCTGAGTTTCACGTCTTCCAGGGTCAGGGCCTTGTCCAGCGCCCACCAGAGCCGTCGCAGAATTTCGGGAAAGGAACGGGGGGCCGGGCCGGGAATGGCAAGTCCACGCGCAAAAGCCCCGTAGAAGTGGGTGTGGGCGCAGATATTGCCGGGCATCACGAGGCGGCCACCCACGTCAATCACCTCGTCGGCTTTGCTGGGAGCCTCGTCGGTGGGCATCAGGGCGCTGATGGTGTCGTCCTCCACCAGCACGGCGTGGTCCTGAAGGATTGGAGCATCAGGATCGGACGGGTCTACGACGACGACAGCATGAGTGAGAAGCGTGCGGGGCATGGTTCACCTCAGCTTTCGACTGTAAGTTCGACAACACGGGCCTGCGTCACGCGCAGCAACTCGTCGCGCGTGATTTTGAGCATGGTGCGGTCGTCGCCGCCTCCCGCGTAAAGCACGTCTTGAGCCAGCACAGTGCGGTCGGCATACGTGGGCAGGGGGCGCAAGTGGCCAAAAGGGGGCACGCCGCCCACCGCGTAGCCCGTCACCGCTAACACCTCCTGCGGCGTGGCCATGCGCACCTTCTTGCGGCCGACGCCGAACAAGCGTCCCAGTGCTTGGTACGCGATCTTGGCTGTGCCAGCGACCAGAATCAGTGCTGGCTCGCGCTCGGTTCCTCGCTTGACCAGGAAGAGAACGGACTTGATGACCTGTTCAGGCGCACAGCCGATTGCCTGAGCGGCCGCCTCGACGGTCGGTGTGTCCCCTGCTGGTCGAAAGAGCTCGGCTCGAATGCCGTGGGCTTGAATGTAGGCCTGGAGGTCAGCGGGGGTCAAGGGACTGTCAGGCATTCTTGAGCACCAATGCGAGGGCTTTCTTCAAACGTTCCAGAGCCTGGATGGCCTCTTCGTCCTCCACACAAGCGCTCACACAGGTTTCAATGTGTCCTTCCAACGTTTTGATGATCACCTGGTTCATGGCCGCCTTGACGGCACTCATTTGAATAAGCAGCGTTTCGCAGTCCGTGTGTTCTGCCAACATGCGACGAATGGAGCGCACGTGACCTTCGATGCGAGCGAGCCTGACATCAATGTTGTGCTCCACTTCCGGGGAGAGATAGATGCGCACTTCGGACGACGTCTTCCGCGAAATCAGCGAACGGGGTGGCTGTTGGTCGCTCATGTGTTTCTCCTCTGCCGGCTTACGGAGGGTAAGCCAGTAGAACTACCAGTGTCCAACTTCGCTTGCCCTTATTCTAGCCGAATGCGGATAAGTTGACAACTTTTGGGAAAGTTTGGGGAAGTAAGGGCCCTGTGTGACACTGACCGGCTGTGCAGGGGGTACTCGGAGCGTTTGGTAGTGAGGGGAGTTAGTGGTAAAATGGCGGGCTAAGAAGGGGTCATCGTGATCCAATGCTTTGAGTGGTGAATAGGCGCGACGAGTGTTGAAGCATCCGCGTGTGTGGTTTGTGGCTGTGGTGGGCCTGCTCTTGGTTGCGAGCGGGCTTGTCGGCGTGTGGCGCGTGTGGCGCTCAGAGCATAACCCGTTCGTATCGGCCCAGCGAGTGACGCCTATCCCTGAACTTCGTGTAGCCACTTCGACTCCTGCCCGGACCCTTGTCTTTTCAGGACTCACTCGGTCTACTGCCACTCCTCCGCCCGACGAAACGCCAACACCACGTGAAACCCCGGTTCCACACGAAACGCTGCGAACTGTGGAGCAGGCTGTGCTTCCCGTGCGAGATTTGTTCGACCTTGCGGTGCGGTTTGGCCGTGTCTCTTCTACCATGTCCCGCGTGCAACCTTCTGGTCCTTACGAGGAGGGGGATCGGGAGACGTTCTGGATAGGCAACATTGAGTACAACAGAGTCTTCACCACGACGGCTGTCCTGCGCTTGAAGACCGAACACGCGTACTGGTGGGTGGAGGAGACATACGAGGTGCCGCTGGCCGACATCGAGCAGTCGGCTGAGGTGTTCGAGGAGCGCATTTACCCCACGAACCGAACGTTCTTCGGCCCCGAGTGGTCGCCAGGAGTGGACGGTGACCCTCGTCTGCACGTTTTCATGGGACGTGTGCCGGGCGTGGGCGGATATTTTTCCAGCGCTGATGAGTTTCCCCAGGCCGTCAACCCCTTCTCGAACCAGAAAGAGATAGTTTACATAAACCTGGAGAGTGTGTGGCCGGGCGAGCCTGCCTTCGACGCCGTGCTGGCCCACGAGTTTCAACACATGATTCACTGGCGTGTGGACCGCAACGAAGCCACGTGGGTGAACGAAGGGCTGTCGGAGTTGGCCGTCCGGCTGAACGACATCCCGGTGGACCGCTCTGGCGTTGTGCTGGCCTTTTTGAACGATCCGGACATTCCGTTGACCAACTGGACGGAGCCCACTGTTGCTGCTTACGGCGCTTCCCTCTCCTTTTTCGAGTACGTGGCCGACCGTTTGGGCCGCGAGGCTGTGCGCCAGATTGTAGCACAGCCGGCCGACGGCCTGGCTGGCATCGAGGCCGTGGCTGCCAGGGCAGGGCTGACGTTCGAGGCGCTGTTCGCCGACTGGGTGGTGGCTAACGTCCTGGGCGATGAACCCGAGGGGCACGGTAGCCGCCTGGCAAGCCGCACGGCAACAAGGGCGGCTCCGTCCGCTCACCACCGCGTGTACCCGGTGGTAGTCGAAGAAGCTCAGGTTCATCAGTTTGGTGCCGACTACATCGTTTTCGAGCCGCCAGCAGGGAAAACTGGCACGCTGGAGGTCACTTTCCGCGGGCGGCAGACGGTGCCACTGGTTCCCTCTGCGCCCCACAGCGGCCAGTTCGCCTTTTGGAGCCACCGAGGAGACGAGGTTGACACCCGCCTGACCCGCGCTTTCGACCTCACGGGCGTTTCGCAGGCCACACTGCGTTTCTGGGCCTGGTACGACATCGAGCGCGATTACGACTATGCTTACGTGTTGGTCTCCGACGACGGCGGGCGCACGTGGCAACCCTTGGCCGCTACGGGAACCACTACGGCGAACCCCAACGGCAACGCGCTGGGGCCGGGGTACACGGGTGTCAGCGGGTGCCCGGAAGAGGCTGAGGAGCCCTGTGAACCACGCTGGGTCGAGCACACCGCTGACCTGACACCCTTCACCGGCAAGCGCGTACTGGTGCGCTTCGAGTATGTCACCGACGACGCCCTTAACCGAGACGGCTTCTTGCTCGACGACATCTCAATCCCTGAACTGGGCTATGCCGAAGATTTTGAGGCCGATGACGGTGGTTGGAAGGCCGAAGGATGGGTGCGGGTGAACACCGTGTTGCCGCAGCAATATCTTGTCCAGGCCGTGCTCTTCGAGCAGGGTGGACGACACCGGGTGGTGCGTGTCTCCTTGGACAGCGAACGGCGAGGAAATCTAACCATCCCCGGTTTTGGCCGCGAGGTGCGGCGGGTAGTGCTGGCTGTCAGCGGGACGACGCCAGTGACGAGCGTGCCGGCCTCTTATGCTTACCGGGCAACTTTCACTTCAGCACCATGAGCACGGTTCTTTTCGTTGGCGGAACGTTGGTGCTGACAACCGCGCTCATGTACTTGACCGCGGTTACAGCGGCTGTCTTGCAACGGGGGCCGTTGCCCTTCAACCCGCTGCTCCATCCTCTGGAGAATGCCTTTCGCCTGCTACTGCTGGGGGTGTGTCTGCTGCTGGTGGGGGTCAGTGGGTTACCGCTGGAACAGTTTGGCCTCGTTTCCTTTTCCTTCCGCCGTGATGTTGCCACGGCTGTGTTGGTTGGACTGGGCATTGCCTGGTCCCTGAACGCTGTCTCGCGTCTCATTCTGCCGGAGGCCCCCTCCGGTTTCTACTCGAAGAACGCCCTGCAAAGCGTGCGTCCGCGCTCCCCACAGGAGTTAGTGGGCGTTTGTCTGGTGGCAGTGCCTGCTGCCCTGCTGGAGGAAGTGCTGTTTCGGGGCATCTGGGTAGGTGGGTTCTCCGCGTGGCTACCTCCTCTTCTGCTGATCGCAGTGAGCGCCGCCCTTTTTGGGGTGATGCACTTGGCACAGGGAACGTGGGGCGTCATTGCTACGGGACTCATGGGAGCGCTCTTGGGCGCCATGTTCGTGTGGACGGGAAGTCTGTGGTTCGTGCTGGGGGTGCACTGGACCATAAATGCCAACCAGTTTGTCGTGGCCTACCTGTGGCCATCGTTTTTCGGGCTAAACCAATGAGGAGGGGACCTGATGGCGGACTTGGCCATGTTTGCCCACCACCTGCGCGTGGACCCGCGTGTCATGTCTGAGGTGATAGTCCAAGCGCCGTGGGTGCTGGCCGAGCGGGCCTGGAGGCACCTCTCCCGCCTGCCAGACACACTTCTGGAAGCATGGGCCACGCTTTCCACGGGGCACATCGTCATTGCGCTGGAGCCATCGCGGTACGAGCCCGGGTGGGTGATGTGGCGGGACATGCAAGCGCGTGCGGTGGTGTTCGTTCACGCGCGTGACGTGCTGGAGCCCTCGCTGTCCTTTTGGCGGCCGGTTGGCGAGTGGGTGGACCATTGGCTGGGAAGTGGTGCCGCACTGAACGGGACCCGCTTCAGCGAGGGCATCTCGCTGGCTGGGGCTCCTCCTCTGCTTATCGAGGCCGCCAGGCGCTGGCAGCGCGTCGTGGAACTGGGGTACCTGGCCGAATGGCTGAACACTTCCGATTCCTCGGCCCTTTTTGCCGAAGGACTGGCCTGGATGATGATTGACCAGCAGCGCCTTAGCGTGGCCGACCCACATGCGGCCAAGTGGTTTCGGAGCACGGTGCTTGATGAGGGCTTTTGGAGAAAGGTGGCGCCAGCCTTGAAGGAGTGACGGAAATTTACTCGGCTCTGTTTTCCGGAGGTGCCAGTTCGTCCGGGCTGACCAGCCTGGTTGTTACGTCGTGGGCCACGGCCCGAAAGCGGCCCCAGTCCCCCCACGCGCCCGGCAAAGCGCCCAGCGTGCTGGCAATGTGGGCCAGCTCGTCAAGGGAAACCTCCCGGGTCTCAGCCACTTCGCCGTCGGTGCTGAGCATCAGAGGGTGTTGGCTGTAGGCCATCAGGAACATGTAGGTGACGAAGGGAAGCGCAGAAGGCCCATGAACGAACTCGTAGGTGACGACAGCAACGAAGCGGCGTGGGGGCGGCGTGTAGCCAACTTCCTCTTGCACTTCTCGGCGCAGAGCGTCGAGCACGGCTTCTCCTAATTCGACGCCGCCAGTGAGCAGTCGCCACACGCCCGGCGGATAGTGAGTCTTGCGGTGAACCAACACGCCCCCCGGCCTGGGAAGCAGGAAGAGAACTTCGCCGCGCCGCGTGCGAAGCTTTTCTCCCCACCGCCGGAGAAAATGTTCGCTCACCGTGAGGGTGGCATGATGACGATGAGGGCGTCCGAACTGCGTGCTCAATTGGGCAATTTCGACCTCGTCGGGAGTGTGCACAAAGACCTCCAAACAGCGGACGCGCATTTCACCGCTGCCGGATTGTAGCAGCGAGTGGGGAGAACGTCAATTGACAGATATCCCAGATTCGGTTACTATGAATAACACACACTGCCAAAAAAGCGAAACAGTCCTAGAGACGGACACAAAAGCGTTGAAGAGGCGTCATTCGTGGCTTCCAACCAGCGCGTTTTCCAACCTCTTTCCCAATTCGTGACGCTCATTCTGCTGACAGTTCTGGTTCTGTCGCTGGTAAACTTTGCCCGCACAGCAATTGATAACTACCGCCTGCGCCACCGGGCCCAAGTGTTGCGGGCGCTGATTGCCGCCGAGCAGGCCGAGTACGAGCGCCTCCAAGCCCGAAAAGAGTACGTGTCCAGCCCTGAATACCAGGCCCGACTAGCCCACGAGTTGGGCCTCTACGCGCCCGACGAGCGCCGAATCCTTCTCGTTGCCCCCCCGGCGTTGCTGGAGGAGGAGGCCAACGCCGACCCCATCTTTCGCCCCGCTGAATTGCCCGAAAAGCCGTACTGGCAACAGTGGTGGGAGCTTTTCTTCGGGGACGAATTCCCTGTGCCGTAGCTCCTCCGTACGAAAAGAGAAATTGTGGCGTGCAGGGGCGGCTTCGTCGCCCCTGCACGCCACAATTTCTTTCCCCTGTATTGGGTTGCTTGCTCCAGTTATGGTCCACCAGGGCCGCCTTGGCGAGGGGGATGACCGCCATCATGCGGACCACCTCGGCGGGGACCACCTCGGCGAGGGTGTGGACGCCGTTTCTTGGCGGCTTCGAGGATCTGGTCGGCCTGCTCTTGGGTAATCACGCCGTCGTCAACGGCTTGCTGGACGGCGGCCTCGAAGGCAGACCGGAGCGCACGGCCAAAGTCGGCGGGCTTCATGCCGCGCTCCTCCAGCAAGTCGCGCAGCTTCTGTCCCTCGTTACAAGCAGCCAGTAGCTCTTCGACTGTCATGCCCAACGCCTCGGCGGCCAAAGCCTCCCGGTCAATGGAGTTGCGCAGCTTGATTGTCGCAATGCGGAAATCGGCCCGTTCCTCGTCTACCAGGCCCAACTCGACAGCCTGTTGCACGGCGGCAATCTCGGCCCGCTCCTGGGCAGCCCGCAGTTCGTCCACGGAGATGCCCAGTTCCTGTGCCAGCAGGGCAGCACGGTCAATGGGAGGCGGGCAGATGCCCCTGCCGCCACCTTTGCCTTTGGCCGGCGCAATGCCCGTCAGGGTCGAGGGTACCGTGGCCGTTTCGGATGGCGCGGCGGCGGCGGACGAGGCTTGGAGGGCAGCCACCCCACTGACTGCAAGGCTCAAGATAGCCACCACGACAAGTCCACCAAGGACTTTCCACACATATTTCCCCATTTCCGACCTCCTTCGTACGTTGGATTTTACCCTTCAGTTTATGGCCTTGCGTTTATAGTCTAAGCCAAAGATGTAAAGAAAGTGTGAAGGAGGCCGGAGAGTTGTGTAAAAGTTCACCTTTCCTTCTCACTCTTCTGTGTCCTCGCAAGGCACATCAGCGGAGTCATTCAGAGGAGGGAATTTCTCCAGCTATCTCCAAGGCTTTGCGGTAAACAGCGTCATTCAAGTAGAATCCCGCTTTGTGCCTCAAGTCGTCCAGCAGCGGTTGGATAGTGTCCACAAGGCTATGCGCTTTTGCTGCAATCAAAATACCTACAACTCCGACTACGTTCAGGCCAAGGCGTTGAGCAATGTGGCGTCCCTCTCGCTCATCCATAAGCACCAAATCGGCCTTCATTTCCAGCGCTAAAGCAATCGTTTCCGCTTCTCCTGTATCCAAGTCTCTTTGTAGTGCAGTTGCAAGAGGAACATTTTGAATGCTTCTACGTGTAACCCACTCAGCGGCAAGGACCTCATCCCGGCCAGGCCATGCGCGGCCAAATGCGTTGAGTTCATTCCAGACGGCTACGGGAATGTGAATATAGCCGTATAAGTCGCGGAGCAAGTGGAATTTGCCGATAGCTGCAAGATTAGTAAGCGGAGAGGTGTTGCTTACCACAATCATATATGCCCCAACGAGCGCAAGGTGGCTATATCTTCTTCTAAATCTTCTACGTCATAATGGGGAGAAATGCGCCGGGCGGCCAGCACTTGGCGGAATTCCCACAAGGACATACCGGCCAACTCGCGGGCTTTGCCGATAGGAAGACGGCCTTCTTCGTAAAGGTGGACGGCTATCTCCACCTTCAAATCCTGAAGGGTGAGGCGTGCTGAGTCCAGAATATCCCGGGGGATGTGCAAGGTAGTCATCTTGGGCATGATACGCCTCGTTTCCATTCACTTGACGTAATTTGTTCCGTCACATCTAAGGCGACATTTTACCCGTCAGACCCTCGGTTCTCCGCAACAATGTATTGTGGGCTGCTGGCAGGGTTGTCATAAAGTATAGCACACGTGACAGCTCACACCAATTTTTTCACAACATGCCTACCCCACCCGCCGGACGGCGCGGGCGACGGCCTCCAGCGTCTGGTCTACGATGTCATCCGTGTGGGCAGCGGAGAGGAAGGCGGCCTCGAACTGGCTGGGAGCCAGGTAGACGCCCTCTGCCAGCATGGCGTGGAAGAAGCGGGCGTAGCGGGCCGTGTCGCTCCGCTTGGCGCTGGCGTAGTCGGTCACGGGGCCTTCCGTGAAGAAGAGGCTAAACATGGTGCCCACCTGGTGGCCTGTGGCGGGCAGGCCGGCCTCGCGCACCAGGCGCAGGGCCTCGCGGGCCAGATGAGCCGTGCGCTCCACCAGCGCCTCGAACGTGCCTGGCTGCCGGATGAGGCGAAGCGTCACCAGCCCGGCGGTCATAGCCAGCGGGTTGCCGCTGAGCGTGCCGGCCTGGTAGACCGGTCCGGCGGGTGCCACCAGTTCCATAATCTCCCGTCGTCCGCCGTAGGCGCCCACCGGCAGTCCCC
Organism: Ardenticatenaceae bacterium; assembly: GCA_015491235.1. Lineage (GTDB taxonomy): Bacteria > Chloroflexota > Anaerolineae > Ardenticatenales > Ardenticatenaceae > WFWG01. The sequence continues at coordinate 3,629 of WFWG01000136.1, read as the reverse complement.
CGCCAATGACTTTCCCCAGTGTGGTCAGATCCGGCTCCACGCCGTAGAGGGCTTGGGCGCCCCCCAAGTGGACACGGAAGCCGGTCATCACCTCGTCGAAAATGAGCAGCGCGCCGTGGGCGCGGGTCAGTTCGCGGAGTCCCTCCAAGTAGCCGGGCTGTGGTGGCACCACGCCCATGTTGCCCGCCACCGGCTCCAGGATGATGGCCGCAATCTGGTCGCCAGCCTGCTTGAAGACGGCGCGGGCGGCTTCCAGGTCGTTGAAAGGAATGACGAGCGTGTCCTGCGCCACGGCGGGCGGCACGCCGGGGCTGTCCGGCAGTCCGAAGGTAGCCACCCCACTGCCAGCCGCCACCAGCAGGTAATCGGCGTGGCCGTGGTAGTGGCCCTGCATCTTGACGATCTTGGGGCGTCCGGTGTAGGCCCGGGCCAGCCGCAGGGCGCTCATGGTGGCCTCTGTGCCGCTGTTGACGAAGCGCACGACCTCAATGGACGGCACCATTTCGACGACCAGTTCGGCCAGCGCCGTTTCCAGTTCCGTGGGGGCGCCGTAGCTGGTGCCGCGCCGGGCCTGCTCGCACAGGGCCTGCACCACCTCGGGGTGAGCGTGGCCCAGAATGAGCGGTCCCCACGAGAGCACGTAGTCAATGTATCGGTTACCGTCGAGGTCCCAGATATACGGGCCTTCGCCCCGCTCTATGAAGCGGGGCACCCCGCCCACAGCCCTGAAGGCCCGCACGGGCGAGTTAACGCCGCCGGGAAGCACCCGTTGGGCGCGTGCAAAGGCTTGCTCGGATCGAATGGCTTCCATAAAGGATCCCCTCCTTATAAAGCGCCTTCAGCTCTTCAGCGGCACCTGGTACACCACCGTAGCGGTGTCCTCGCCTCCCCCGACCACGACGTGGACCGGCACACGCAGGCGCGCCCGGTGGAAGAGGCAGAGGGCCTCGGCCCCTTTGCGACAGGCGAAGATGTGCAGGTCGAGCACGAGGAAAGCCGTGCCCGGCCGGGTCTCCACTTCCACAGGGGTTGGGCCTTCGGTTGAAAGAAGCACTCTGGCGTTGCGTGGCCGCACGACATCTCCGCTTTCGCTCTGGACCTCCAACCGGGAGAACATGTCGGCCGAAAGCACAAAGCCCGCAGGCAACTCGACCCGCACGGCAAAGCGAGCCGTTCCGGCGGCCAAGGTGAAGGGGGGCAGGCGGACTTCGGCCACGACATCGGGCGGAACCAGCCGCTCCAGTCCCCGCAAGCGCAGGGTGTGCACCTCGCCGGTACGCCGGTCCACCACGCGCACAGCATGGTTGTTGGTGTCGGCGACGTAGAGGCGGTCACCGGCCACCTTCATGTCGCCAGGTTCGTAGAAGCGGGCTGCCTGTCTGCTCCCGTCCTGCCAGCCGGGCTGGCCGCTGCCGAGCCAGCTCCGCACCTCCAGTGTATTTAGGTCGAGCACTTTGACCTTGTGGTTGTAGGTGTCGGCCACATAGAGCAGGCCGTCGGCCCACGCCACGCCAAGGGGATGTTGCAGGCGCGCCATGCGCCCTCGGCCGTCCACGTCGCCGAAGTCGAAGAGGCCCGTGCCAACCAGCGTCTCCACTCGCCCGCCGTCCAGGTCAACGCGCCGCACGCTGCTGGTTTCACTGTCGGCCACGTAGAGAAATCGTCCGTCTGTGGTCAACCCACTGGGTTGGGCGAAACAGGCGTGGGCCAGCGGTCCGTCCACAAGGTCCTCGCGGCCATTGCCCGCAAAAGGCCCCACTTCGCCTGTGGCCGGGTCGAAGGCCCAGATTTGGTGGCGGCCGGCCATGGCGATGAAGATCATGCCCCGCACGGCGACCACATCCCAGGGCGAGTTGAGCGCCACCCCTGTGCCCGGTCCTCGCTGGGCCGCCCATCCCAGTTCGCCGGTGCCGGCCACCCGGCGAACCGTGCGTGTTGAGAAGTCCACAGCCCGCAGGGCGTGGTTTTCCGCGTCGGCCACGTACAGGGTGTCGTCCAGCAAGGCCAGCCCTTGGGGATGGTTGAAGGTGGCCTCCTCGAACGAGCCGTCGTCCAGGCCGGGAACGCCCCGGCCAATGACCGTCTCCACCTTGCCGACCGTTCCGCCGGCGTCGAGCCGCATCACCACGATGCGGTGGTGGTTGGTGTCGGCCACGAAGAGGCGCTCGCCCTCCGGGTCGGGCAACACCTTACCGGGATAGGCAAAGGGCGTGGGCGGCGGCGGCTCGATCGTTAGGTCCAGCGGCCGCCGGTCAATCTGGTCCTGGAACTCGGCGATCAGGCGTTCGATGACCGGGGCCAGGCGTTCGGCGGGGATTTCGCCCGCGTGATGACCCACGTAGTAGCCCTCGGGGTCAATCAACACCAGCGTGGGCCAGGCGTACACGTTGTACTGGCGCCACACTATCATGTTGGCATCGTTGACCACGGGATGCGTGACCTCGTGGCGGCGAATGGCCTCCCGGATGTTGGTCGTCACACGCTCCTCGGGAAACTTGGCCGAGTGGACGCCAATCACGACCAACTCGTCGGCGAACTGGGTTTCCAACTCCCGCAACTGCGGAAGCATGTGCAGGCAGTTCATTCAACAGTAGGTCCAGAAGTCCAACAGCACGACTTTGCCCCGCAGTTCCCGCAGCGTGAGTGGCCGCGGCACGTTCAGCCACTCCAGGCCGGGCGGAAACTCGGGGGCAGGCCACCGGCCATGTGCAGAATGGTGCCTCATGTGAATCACCTTTCGTCCTCTGCTCTCTTCCACATTTGATTGCCAGTATTGTACGTAACCGTCACCGTTTTGCCAACTTCTCGCGGTGGAGTTATAATGCAAGCACCGTTTGCGCCTTGGTTCACAAGTAGCTGTTCCGACTGCGTCCAAAGGAGGATGCCATGGCTCAACACACGCGGGTACTTCCTCTGGAAATGCTCCGCTACCAGGGGCGCGAAGGTCAGTGGGCTTGGTTGTTGCACCGCGTCACGGGTATCGGAGTTTTTCTCTTCCTTGCCCTTCACATTTTCGACATTTTTCTCATGGTGTTTGGCCCGGAAGTGTTCAACGAGTTGCTCTTCATTTACCACCAGCCGTGGGCGCGCATTGGTCATATTTTCCTCTTCTTCGGCGTGCTCTTCCACGCGCTTAACGGCATTCGGGTGACGATTCTGGACTTCTGGCCCTCCATGTGGCGCTATCAGCGCCAGGCCGTGTGGGTCCAGGTCGTCGTGTTTCTGCTCCTCTTCGTGCCTTCTACGATCGCCATTATCATCAGCATATTGACCTGACGAAACAGGCAGGAGGTTCCCCATGTTCGAATCACTGGCTGCCAGAAGTGCCTACAGGGCTGAGCGCACGGGCAACTTTGAGCTATTTGCCTGGTTCTTCATGCGCGTGAGCGGTGTTCTCCTGCTACTCATGGTGCTGTTCCACCTCTTCTGGATGCACTTTGTCATCGGCGTGGAGAAGATCACCTTTGAGGTGGTGGCCCAGCGGTGGGAAAATCCGTTCTGGCGCATCTATGATCTCTTTCTGCTGATCTTTGCCTGGACGCACGGGACGAACGGCATGCGCTATATCGTGGAGGATTACGTGCGATCCCCGGGGTGGCGCGTGACGTTCAAAACGGTACTTTTCATTC
>WFWG01000135.1 GCA_015491235.1 Ardenticatenaceae bacterium | reverse complement strand
TCTCCGAAGGAGTGCGTGACTCATGCCATTTCCACTAAGGGCTCAATTTGCCGTGTTTTCCATTATGAGCAATTCGGTTACAATGACAGAGACCCCTTGTAGGTCACGCAGGTGGAACTGAAGCAGGTGGAAGCCGAGATTGACTGTGCCGTGGCCCGGTTGTGGGGCCTGACAGAAGAAGAGTTGCGGGAGATTCAGGCGAGTTTGGAAGAGTTGCGGGGGTAAACATGGCCCTTTGGATGCGAGGGAGCGTTTCCTTTGTCGCCTTGCGAGAGTTGTTTTTTTACATTGCTCAGCACCCCGAGGGTGTGCGGCCCAAAGAGATGGAAACCTGGGCGCGCGAGAAAGCCCGTCTTCGCACGCAAAGCGGCAAACTGGTCTCCAAAACCACAGTCTACCATTACCGTAACACCTTACGCCACTTAGGAATTTTGGTCGTGGTCAACGGGCGTTATCAGGTTGCCAGGGAGGAGCCATTGATGTCCGAACTTTTGGAAGTCATTCGGCCAGGCACCCCTGAGCTCTCGCTCCAAGAGCGAGAGCTCTTTGCCCGCTTTGTTGTCCAGAATCCCGATTGCCGAGAATATTTCTTCGACCTCTTCATGCCGGAAGGCGTCACGGATTACGACCTGGGAGGCTTTCTGGAGAAAGGTCAACCGGTCGTCTGGCGGCGTGTGGAGAGAGAGGAGGAGCGTATACGTATAGAGGAACTCTATAATCTGGAGCAGAGGGAGAAGCGACGCTGGATTCGGTCCGAGGACGAACGGCAGGCCATTCTCTATGGGGTGCGCTATTGGGCACGCAACGAATTGGGGTTCATTGAAGAAATTTTTTTAGAAGGGACGGGAGGACTGATGTTCCCCGTTTCCCTGGGTGGTCCGGTTCCGGACCCATGTATTTTAAGCGCCCTCCGGGAAGCCATTTCTGCGCAAGACGAGTGGACACCCTTTTCCCTGCGAAAATTGGCCGCTACTTGGGGGCCGAAATATCGTGTCTCTCTTGACCGGTTATATGGCACTCTGCAATGGGTATATCGCAAGTTCCCCCAATATGTTGTTCTCATCCCCACATCAGAATCCTTTGCCACGATCACGGCCACATCCCCCCAAGCCGAGAAGTATCATTTGCGCGGATACATCCGAGACGAGAAAGGGCGATACATCTCGCACATGCGCGTTCACCGGAAATTAAAGGAGGTCATGGTATGGGAGGCTTTGCCCGTTTAATCTTGCGCTACAACCCTTTTGAACCTGCCGCCAGTGGTGTGCCCATTGTTAACGGGCTGTGGGTTCCCGATCGCTGGGCATCTCCGCTTCGACGATTCCTCGACGAAATGCAACGCACCCAAGGAGCAAAAGCCTTTGCCATCCTCGGCGAATACGGAAGTGGCAAAACGTACCTCCTGCACTGGTTGGAACGCGAAGAGTTGCCCAAGCGCCGGATACGGGCATTTTTCTTCGATAATCCTGGCGTTCAGTTTTACCACCTAGCAAACGCCCTCATGCGTCAATTGGGGCGCGAGGAATTCGCCAAAGCCCTTTGGGAGTTTCTGGATCCCCGCCTGCCGGACTTTCAAACCTCGTTATTCGGAAACAGCTTTCAAGAGTGGCTGCGCACGGTCAAAAAGTACCGTCGCGAGGGCGAAGCGATTCGCGAACTTTCCCAAAAAATCCAGGAAAAAAGGATCGCTGATGACGAGGAAATTCGACACAAATTGGCCAGGCTTATCGTGGAGACCTACGAACGGCCTTATTTTCAGTACAAAGATTTTGTGGCCGGGCGACGCGGCGCTCTGGTTCCCGAGAAAGAGGAGGCTCCGTATTTTGCGGCCATCTTGCGCGCCTTGCGGCTGACGGGGGGCGCCGAGTCGGTGGCTTTCTTGATTGACGAGTTTGAGGAGGTCTCCCTCCAGAAACGCCTCACCAAACGTCAGGCCCACGAGTATCTGGCTACGATGAAACGCTTGATCAACCTGACCGAGCGCGAACAGTTCTGGATTTTCGTGGCCATGACACCTCAGGCAGCAGAAATTACGGAGCAACTCGAGCCGGCCCTTTGGGAACGGTTTATCAGCCACGGTAAACACTATTTCCAAATACCGCCGCTGAACGCAGAGGAAGCGAAGGACCTCGTTGCTCGTCGTCTGTCCGCAGCGCGCCCTGAACAACCGGAGAACGCTCAAACCGATTCCTTGTTTCCCTTTCCGGAAAACTTGGTGGAACTCCTGCGAGAAGACATTTACTCTTCACCCCGCCGGCTGGTCAAGGTGTGCAGTATTGCCATTGCCCGGGCGGCCAGTGAAGAAATCCCTGTGCCGTTTACCGCCGAGTACTTGGAAGAGATACAGGAAGAACTCTACCCGCGACCTGCTCAGGAGGCGTCGTCATCGTAGGAGGCTGTCATGGCAAACACACCACTCGCGTTCCGTCCTACGATATTTTTGGACACCAACGCTTTGCACTACATGAGTTCATACCTCCGATGGGCAGAAAAGGAAAACTTGCCGCCGTTTCAAGGTGGAGTAGCCTTTCGACAGGCACGCAGCGTTTTGCGTCAACATATGCCCAAGAGCATTGCGGATATGCCCCTCCAGGGCGCGAAGACACTGGCTTTTCTTCAACAGCAGGTGGATCAACATGGGGCGGCTATTTATACATCCCGGTTTGCGAAAGCAGAAGTGATTTATGGGGTGCTTGAAGGACAGGCTCATGCGCGCATGGCACGTGAAGGCTTGCCTTATCGTATGCGCCAACGCACGGGTGTCTTAAGCGAACTGGTCTCCATGTATTTGGAGTCACAAGATTACCGACAAGTCATAGGGGAATGGGATAATTTTTTGAACCTGCTTGAAGACAAAGGGGGCATAACGGTTTTATATGTGGAGAACGAAGAGGATTTTTCTCAAATTGCAGAGGTGGCCGAATTCTTGCAAAGCCGCATTTTCATGGACGTGGTGGACAGTTGGATGTATGCCTGTGCCCTGGTGATGCAGGCCGAAAGGATCATCACCTTTGACGGATACTTCAAGCGTGTGATAAACAGATTACACAACCCCCAAGGGGAGTCAGACTGGCAACAATTGCAGAGCGATTTACAAAATATGCTCAGAGCAAGGTTTCCGGGGCAGCCAACTTTGCCAAAAGTCGAGAATCTGGCCCCAGATCTTCCCAAGCCGTGGTGAGGTAACCATGCCCAACCTATTCCAACCACTCCAGCAAGCCCTGCGCACCCTGGTGGAGAACGCCGAGATACTGCCGGCCACCGGCCAAGCGGTGACGGACAGGGCGAGATGATTCTCACGCATCCCATTTACCGGCAGCCAGTGAAGATTCGCTTCCCGAAACCACCTTTCCGGCAGGGGCGAGGGGGGAGATGAAGAACCAAAAGCTTCCACCACTGCCAGAAGGCTTCGAATACCGTCTGGACCTACGCCATTATGTGACCCCTAGGCTGCTCAAGGACCAGCCTGTCCATCGCTGGTTCTGGTTTCCGCACAGTTTTTCGCCTCAATTAGTGGATGAGGTCCTCCAAGCGTTCCCGTTACCCAACGGCGGACGGGTCCTTGACCCCTTCGTCGGTGCTGGCACTACTGTGTTACGAGCCGCTCAATCGGGGTATTCCGCCACGGGTGTGGACCTCTCCCCGCTCAGCTTGTTCGTCAGCCAGGTCAAAGTGGCGCCGCTGGTGAAGGCTGCTCTTGAAGAATATTTGAGATTTGTCCTGGCGTATCGGCCAGTCCAAGACCTTCCCACCTTGCCAGCGCGGATGCGCAAAGCCTTCACCCCAAACGAACTGGCCCACTTGTACGGCCTGCGTCAACAAATTGCCCAACTTCCCCAACTGTACGCCAACTTTTTTCTCCTCGTCCTTCTCCGAACACAACAACGAATAAGCCGTGCCGTGCCAGATGGGGGATGGTTCCGTTGGGTGGACAAACCAGATCAAAGCACATTGATTGCCGGCTGGTTTGAAGAACAAGCAAGGGTTCACATGGAAGACGTGCCGACCGAGGCCTTCCGGTATCCTTCGATTCAGCTTATCTGCGACGATGCTCGTCGGTTGGACCGCCTTCAAGGGGCATTTGATTTGGTGGTGACATCGCCCCCTTATCCTAACCGCCATGATTATTCTCGCATTTTCCACATTGAACTCCTTTCATTGAGTTTGAATGAGGAGGAAGTAAAGCGCCTCCGTCATACTTCTCTGCGTTCTCATGTTGAGGCCAAACCGCCAAATTATGAGAGGGTTGATTATAGTCCTCCTCCGAAATTGCAAGATATTCTTGAAGCACTGCCGGATAATGCCGACCCACGAATTGCGCCGATGCTCCGGGGATATTTCGAGGATCTTTACCTCATGCTAACGGCGCTCCGCCCACACCTGAAGCAAGGTGCTGTCTGTGGTTTTGTGGTCGGGAATGTGCGACATGCGGGGATCATGGTCCCTGTGGACGAGATTTTGGTCCAAGTAGGGCAACAGGCCGGCTACACCTTCGACAGGGCTTGGGTGGCCCGGTTACGCGGAAACAGCGCGCAGCAGATGGGTCGGTTTGGTCGTGAACCGGCAAGAGAAAGCGTTGTATTTTTACGAAAGGAACACTGTGCTGTTTGCCACGTTGCCAAAGAGCCTTTTGCCGCGTTTTAGGTGCTCTTCCGCTCCAAGCGCAAGCGATAGCGCAATAGCATCTCCCCGCCTACGACGACGAAGAGGATCACGCCTTGCAACATCTGGGCAATGCCGGCCGGCTGAATCTCGTCGCCGCCCACCAGCAGGCCGCCGAAGAGGTAGGAGACCAGCACAACGGCCAGTGGGTTCAGCTTGGCCAGCCAGGCGATGATGATGGCGGTGAAGCCGTAGCCGGGCGAGAAGCGCTCCTGGAGCCGGTGGACCACGCCAGCCACCTCGCTCATGCCCGCCAGGCCGGCCAATCCGCCGCTCAACGCCATAGCCAGCAGGATGTTGCGCGTCAGGTTCATGCCGGCGTATCGGGCCGCGTTGGGATTATCACCAATGACGCGCACCTCGAAGCCCCACTTGCTCTGCCGCCAGATGACCCAGAGGAGAAGAGCGAAAGCCAGGCCTATCAGGATGCCCATGTGAGCGGTCAGGCCGCGAAAGGCTGGCACCGCGCGGGCGTAGTCCGCCAGGCGGGGCAACCAGGCTGTCTTGGGAAACTGGGCCGTCAGGCCGAAGCCCCGCTGGCTCCAGGGGCCGTAGATGAAGTAATTATTCCAAAAGATCGCCACGTAGTTGAGCATCAAGGTAGTGATGATCTCGTTGACGTTGAGGCGCGCCTTCAGGAGGCCCGGTATCAGCGCCCACATGGCGCCCCCGGCAAACCCGGCCAGGGCCATGGCCGTCAGCATGAGGGGGCGCGGCGTGTCCGGGGGAAGCCAGCGCAGGGCCACGCCCGTGGCCATGAAAGCCCCCAGGAAGAGCTGTCCCTCCGCGCCGATGTTCCACAGCCCCATGCGAAAGGCCACCGAAACCCCCAGCCCCGCCAGGATGAGGGGCGTGGCCTTGACCGTGGTGTCGGACCAGCCGTAGCGGGAGCCGAAGGCCGCGCGGGCCATGCGGCTGTAGACCAGCCAGGGGTCGGCCCCGGCCAGCCGCAGGAGCAGCGCGCCCACCAGCAGGGCCAGTCCGATCAAGATGATCGGCGACGCCCACGACAGCCAGGTAGGCGACTCCAGGCGTCGCTCCACCCGAAGGCGATAGGGAAACCGGATGCGGGACGTGACACGTTCAGCTTCCATGTTGTTCCTGGGTGACCGTTCTTCTGTTCGCCTGTTCTCCGGCCATCAGGAGGCCCACTGTCTCCAGGTCAGCCTCCTCGGCGGGCATTTCGCCCACAATCTCTCCCTCGTACATCACGGCGATGCGGTCCGAGAGCATGAAAATTTCGTCCAGGTCCTCGGAGATGAGCAGGACGGCCACGCCCCCGTCCCGCTCCTCAATGAGGAGCTGCCGCACGGCCTCCGTGGCGCCCACGTCGAGCCCACGGGTGGGATAGGCGGCGATGAGCACGCGGGGTGTTCTGGCCACCTCCCGGGCCAGGATGAGCTTCTGAAGGTTCCCGCCGCTGAGTTTGCGGGCCGGCACCATGACCGAGGGGGTGGCAATGCGAAAGCGCTCCACCAACTCGCGTGCCTGAGCGTACATGACCGAGCGGTTCATGAAGAAGCGTCCACCGATGGGCGGCACGCGGTAGGATTTCAGCGCCATGTTCTCGGCCACTGACAGGTTGGGCGCACAGGCCACGCCGATGCGGTCCTCGGGAATGTAGGCCACGCCCGCTTGGATGGCCACGATGGGAGACACGTTGGCCAACGGCCGGCCATCAACTTCGATTTCCCCGGAGAGCACAGGGCGCAGGCCACATACCACCTCGGCCAGTTCTCGCTGGCCGTTGCCCGCCACGCCCGCAATGCCCACAATTTCGCCCTCCCGCACCGTGAGGGAGAGGCCCCGCAGGGCCGGCAGCCCCTTGTCGTCCAGGGCGTGCACGTTGCGGAGCACCAGGCGGGGCTTGCCGGGCTGAGCGGGGGTCTTCTCCACGTGAAAGAGCACCTCGCGCCCCACCATCAGGCGGGCCAGCTCGGCCTTGGTCACCTGCTGGGCCTCCACCGTCGCCACCGTGCGCCCGTCGCGCAACACCGTAATGCGGTCCGCGATGGAGAGCACTTCGTCGAGCTTGTGGCTGATGAAGATGACCGTCTTGCCGGCCTCAGCCATGGCCCGCAAGGTGCGAAAGAGTTGCTCCACTTCCTGGGGAGTTAAGACAGCCGTCGGCTCGTCGAGGATGAGAATGCGGGCGCCCCGGTAGAGCATTTTGATGATCTCGACGCGTTGCTGCTCGCCCACGGAGAGTTGCCACACCCTGGCCCGGGGGTCCACGGGAAGGCCGTACTGTTCGCCAATGCGGCGCACTTCTTCCTCGATGCGGCGGGGGTTCAGCGTCAGCCCTACTTCCTGTAGCCCCAGGATGACATTTTCGGCCACGGAGTGGGACGGAACCAGCATGAAGTGCTGGTGGACCATGCCCACACCGGCCCGGATGGCGTCGCGGGGGGAGTGGAAAACGACGCGCTGGCCGTCAATGAAGATCTCCCCCTCGTCGGGGTGATAGAGGCCGGAGAGGATGCTCATCAACGTGGACTTGCCGGCCCCGTTCTCGCCCAGCAGGGCGTGGACTTCGCCCCACCGCGCGGCGAAGTGGACGTGGTCGTTGGCCACCACGCCGGGAAAGCGCTTGACGATGTTGCGCATTTCCACGGCCAGGGAAGCTTCGTTCGCCACCGTGTGTCTCACCTCCGGGAAAAATAGGGGCTCGGGGGCCGCACCTTTCAGCGCGGACCCCCCGACCCCGAACCGATCACCGACTCCTGATCACTGTTTACTGACAGGACTTACGCGGTGGCGGTGCAGGGCGGCATCCGGGGGAGAGATGGAGGTTGGGGGGATACCCCCACGCCCCCCGGCAGAACGCGCCGGGCTAAAGCCCACCGCTACGCAAGGTCAAGCCCCCTGAAGGGGGCTCCCGCTCCCGCTCCTGCAGCCTGCTTTAGCAGGCTTGTTCTCACGGTAGCCTGAGGCTTCAGCCTCAGGCGGAGCTGCACCCCGGCGACAGAACGTGCGCCGTTGGGTTTATTGGTTTAGGTGTTGTACGAACGGCAAAAAACGAAAAAAACGAAAAGAGATGTGGGGGGCCCCCCACACCCCCCAGCAGGGGGTGGAACCCCCTGCTGG
>WFWG01000134.1 GCA_015491235.1 Ardenticatenaceae bacterium | reverse complement strand
GTGCAGGGGCGGCTTCGCCGCCCCTGCACGCCACAATTTCTCTTTTTTGTACGGCGGCGCCGGGCCATTCCGGTGAATACATGGCATTTGTAGACCCAACTGGTATTACCCCCATCCTGCGCGAACGTGTGCCAACTGCAGGCTGGGTTGTCCGAGAACGTCGGCGTGCTATAACGCCTTAACAGGCATTTGCGCTCGGCACATGAGGGTCCTTCACGGGGCTTGACGGAGGACCCTTATTTGGTCAAAATTGTTGGCGAACAGCGTTTATGAAGTAGCGGGGTGCTTTCGGCGGCTCTTCTCTTGCGTTGAAGGTCTCGTCATCCTTGAAGGGACTCGGCACAGCCACGCTCATATTGGCACAAGCGACAACGGCTCCCCCATAACCCCTCCTTGCGGCTCCCCCAATATGAGCAAAGAGGCACGGCGGCTGGAACAGGCTGGTGGCACGCGAACACCGCGCCGGCCCTTCCCACGTGGCGCTGATGGCATTGGCGTGGGGTTCGGCGTGTCCCTGTGTCGCTGGCGGCTGACGCCAGCTTCTTCATGGCCGCACCACGGCGCCTGATCCCCAGTTGCCAGAGCAACGCGCCACAGCCCCCGTTGGCGGCAACGATCGGTCTATCGGAACTGGGTTAAACCACGAAAGGAGAGATGCCATGGGAGAGTACCGTGTCAACGGCTCGCGCCTGTTCGTTTTCCGCGCGCTTGGTGTGGCCTTGTCAGGCATTTTCCTGGCTGTGGCATTTCTGTTCCTGCTCCGCCCAAGCGCCGCCTTTTCCGTTTCCGACGTCCCCCGGCGAAACACTTCGTTCGTTCCTCACACCACCCCCATCACCGACGACATCCTCACCGACACCGTCTGGACCCTGGCTCAGAGCCCTTACCTAGTGCAGAAAATTCAGGTGAGGGTCGCCCCCAGCGCCACGCTCACCGTGGAGCCCGGCGTGGAAGTGCGGTTCGCGCAGAGCACCGGCATGCTCGTGGAGGGCAACCTGGTGGCGATGGGGACCATTACCCAGCCCATCACCTTCACCGGCTCCACCGAGACCCCCGGCTGGTGGGACGGCATCCGGATTCAGGGCGACCTGCAAGGGAACATCGCCAACCTGAACCGGGGCAGTCGCTTCTCCCACGTGACCATAGCCTACGGCGGCAACGGCTATGCCAACCTGGTGCTGGACGACGCCCACGCCACGGTGGAAGCCAGCACCATCCGGGACAGCGGGAAGCACGGCATCTACACCCTGGACGAGGGCGTGGTGGACGTGCGGGACAGCCGCTTCATCAGCAACACCGAATACGCCCTGATGCTGAACATGGGCGCGCTGGACCCAGTGCTGACCGGCCTCCAGGCCACGGGGAACGGCCAGGACGCGGTGGGCCTGTGGGCCTCCGCCAGCACCGACATGACCGGCGACTACGTCTGGGAAAACCCCGGCATCCCCTACCAGGCCGTGAGCCATGTCATCCTGGAAAAGGGCGCCACTTTGACCGTGGAGCCCGGGGTGGAAGTGCGTTTCGACCAGAGTACGAGTTTCCTCGTCTACGGCAACCTCCTGGCCCTGGGCACGGCCAGCCAGCCCATCACCTTCACCGGCACGACCAAACAGCCCGGCTGGTGGGACGGCCTGCGCATCGTCGGCACGTCGGACGAGCGCAACGTGGGCAACGAGCTGGCCTATGTGACCCTGGAATACGGTGGCCGCAACTACGCCAACCTGCGCGTCCTGTATGCCCAGGTGCGGGTGGACCACAGCATCATCCGCCACAGTGATGATGATGGCATCTACGCCGATCTGGGGAGCACCGTGGGAGTGCGGGCCAGCCAGATCGTGGACAACGCGGACTACGGCGTCTGGAACCACTACAGCAACCCACCGCTTCGCGCCGAATACAACTGGTGGGGAGACGCCAGCGGTCCCTGGGAAGCCAGCACGAACCCCAGCGGCGCCGGGGACAAGGTGAACCCCTACGTCTTCTATTCCCCTTTCCTGACCGCAGCGGATGAAGAGCCGCCAGCCGTTGCACCAGGAAAGGCCGCCGTCATCACCATCGAGCCCGTGCGCTGGTATGTGCCCGCGGACGGCTTCCCCGGCTGGGTGACCATCACCCTGCGGGACGGCGCGGGCAACCCCATGCCCGGCTACCAGGTCAATCTCGCGACCACCCTCGGCCAGGTGACGGATGGCGGGCTGACCGACGCCTCGGGGCGCACCTTCGCCTACGTCACCTCCAACACGCCCGGCGAGGCCGAACTGACCGCCACCCTGGACGGCGCCGCCTTCCACGACGCCCTGCCCGCCAGCACGACCATCACCTTCTACGACCCCCTCAGCGGGCTGGCGCCGGACCTGGCCGCCGATATGGCCGCCCCCTACGCCACCGACGCCATCGAGATCACGCCCTTGCCCATCGTGCAAGGCATTTCCACGACCATCAGCGTCAACCTCACCAACCCCAACGACTTCCCCATCAAGGTCACCGGCAGCTTCGGCATCGCCCAGTTGGGCATCGGCCTCACCTTCGGCCCCCTGGGAGGCATTCAGGAGGTGGAGATTCCGGCCAAGAGCACGCGCACCGTTAGCGTAGTGTGGGCGCCCCTGATATCCGGAAAGTACTGTGTGGTCTTTGACTACTCGTGGTCGCCCGTGAGTCGCAGCAGCGCGGAAGCCAAGGCCGTGGTCTCCGGCCGGCGCATTCAGCGGAACCTGAGCGTCTTCCCCGGCACCTTGGAGCCGCCGCGCGGCAAAGAGGTGCTGGAAAAGGCCCGAATAGCCACCAAGAGGCTCAGCCTCTTTACGCCGTCGCCCCACCTGGCTATCCCCAAAGCCGGGGTCAACTGGGGGCTGGGCTGGCACTTCGATACGGCCGCGGAGATCTCCCGCCAAATGGGTGGCGACCCGCCTCGCCAGGACTACCGGGCCATCGCCATGCCGGAGTGGTACACCATTGCGCCCGCGACGCCGGGGCCCGGCCTGTCCCAGGCCCGGGCCGATGCCGTCAACGCGCTCACCGAGGCGTTCCTCGACATCATCGCCTACGGGAACGCGGCCCTCATCTCCCTGGACCGCTACGGCGGCGCGGCCGCGGCCGGCGACCTGACCTGGAGCGCGCAGCAGGCCTCGGCCGTGATCTACTACCGCGGCAAGGTGGGCCAGGCGATGCTGGACGCCGCCGACGCCGTGGACGACTTCGCCCAGGTGTTGGAGAACGAAGAGGGCAGTCCCCTCATCATCACGGCGGCCGAGGTGCAGGCCTACCAGGACCGCCTGCGCACCCAGGGGTGGACGGCGGAGGAAATTCAGACAGCGTATGAATTCGGCCTGACAGACGCGCAGATCGAAGCGCTGCGTCAGGATATCCTGGCCCAGGACCCCGCCCAACTGGCCGGCGACCTGCTCCAAAAGTTGCGGGAAGCGGCCCAGGCCCTGCGCGAGGCCGGGGCCACCTTAGTGGCGGAGCAAAACTACGCCACCCCCAGCACTCCGAGAACCAGGGGCGTTTCGGCCACGCCGAACAACCTGGTTCAGGTTTACCGCACCCAGGTGCCGATCCAGGTCGGCAACCCGGCGACCGTCACCGACACCATCAGCCTGAAGACGCGACCGCTGGGCCTTCCGAAGGACTGGAGCGTATCGGTCTCGCCGGCATCGGTCACCCTGGGCCCGGGTGAGGCGATCACCGCAACGGTCACCATCGTGCCCGGCAGCCCCACCGCGCAGGGGACGACGCCCCGGGTGGCCGTGGAGGGCTTCAACTCCTCCGACGAGCTCATCGGCGGCGTCGTGGTGGACGTGGTCGCGCCGGCCCAGGGGAATTTCGACGGCAAACTCTACATCTTCTTGCCCGTGGTACGACGGTAACCCGCGCGGGACCGGGCCGTGTTGGGGAAGGTAAGTAAGGTGCGACGCACTTTGAAAAGTGCGTCGCACCTTACGGCGGCCTCGTTTTCCTCCAGAGGTTGGACCTCGTGGGAGCAAGAGAGTATAATACATTCGGAGG
>WFWG01000133.1 GCA_015491235.1 Ardenticatenaceae bacterium | reverse complement strand
TTCGCCAGAAAGGTGTGATAGATGCGCATGACGTTCATCATCTGCCTCCTGTCTCGCTGTTAGGCTCTCGTCCTGTTTAAGGATACCATAGCAGGAGGCTTGCTTGCTATCCGGCCCTTGGAAACCTTGGAAATTTGTGTCAGGTAGCTAGATCACTGATTACTGATAACTGACCACTGACAACGGGGAGGTAGAAATGACCCACCACGAGAACGTTAAAAAAGTCGTACTCGCCTACTCCGGCGGGCTGGACACCAGCGTTATCGTGCCCTGGTTGAAGGAGACCTTCGATTGCGAAGTGATTTGCTTTTGCGCCGACTTGGGCCAGGAAGAGGAGTTGGAAGGGCTGGAGGAGAAGGCCCTGGCCAGCGGCGCCAGCAAAGTCTACATCGAGGACCTGCGCGAGGAGTTCATCACCCAGTATCTCTTTCCCATGATGCAGGCCGGCGCCATCTACGAGCGCAAGTACCTGCTGGGGACCTCGGCCGCCCGCCCCCTGATTGCCAAGCGGCAGGTGGAGATTGCCGAAATGGAGGGGGCCGACGCCGTGGCCCACGGGGCCACCGGCAAGGGCAACGACCAGGTGCGCTTCGAGCTCACCTACATGGCCCTCAACCCCAAACTGCGCGTGATTGCGCCCTGGCGCGACCCGCGCTGGCCCATCCGCAGCCGCGAGGATGCCCTGGCCTACGCCCGCGAGCGGGGCATCCCCGTGCCCCACACGGAGAAGAGCATCTACAGCCGCGACCGCAACATCTGGCACCTGAGCCACGAGGGCGGCCCGCTGGAGGACCCCTGGAACGAGCCCGACGAGGAGATGTACCAGCTCACCGTTTCGCCCGAAGCGGCCCCCGACGAGCCGGAGTACATCGAGATTGACTTCGTACAAGGCGTGCCCAAGAAAATCAACGGGCGCGCGCGCGGGCCAGTGGAACTCCTGAAGGAGCTCAACGAGATCGGCCGGCGCCACGGCATTGGCCGGGTGGACCTGGTGGAGAACCGGCTGGTGGGCATGAAGTCGCGCGGCGTCTACGAGACGCCCGGCGGCACGATTCTCTACGCGGCCCACCGGGAACTGGAATCCCTCACCCTCGACCGCGAGACCATGCACTTCAAGGACATGATTGCCGTCAAGTACGCCGACCTGGTCTACAACGGCCAGTGGTTCACCCCGCTGCGGGAGGCGCTGGACGCCTTCGTGCGCAAGACGCAGGAAAACGTGACCGGAACCGTGCGGCTGAAGCTCTACAAGGGCAACATCATCGTGGCCGGCCGCAAGGCCCCGCGCAGCCTCTACCGCGAGGACTACGCCTCCTTCGGCAAGATGGACGTGTACGACCAGACGGACGCCACCGGCTTCATCAACCTCTTCGGCCTGCCGATGAAGGTGGAGGCGCTGGTGGACATGGAGGGCGGCGCACCCAACAAGTGGCGCTCTCCGGACTACAGCAAGTTCAAGCGGGATTAAGCCTGAAGAAAACCTGTTAGGCCGAAACCAGCAGGAGGGGCAACACATGACCAACACGATTACCGACGTGGCCGGCTTCCGCGCCGCCGGCGTGCACGCGGGCATCAAGCCCCACGGTGCGCTTGACTTGGCGCTCATCGTCAGCCAGAAACCTTGCGTGGCGGCCGCTACGTTCACCCGCAACCTCGTCAAGGCGGCGCCTGTCCTCTACGACCAGGATCTGCTGGCCCGCAACCGCACGGCTATTTGGGCCGTGGTGGTGAACAGCGGCAACGCCAACGCCGTCACCGGTCCCCAGGGGCTGCGCGACGCTGAACGCATGGCCCAGATCACTGCCCAAGCGCTGGCCCTGCCTCCCGGTGCGGGCGTCTGCGTGATGAGCACTGGCGTGATTGGTGTGCCCCTGCCCATGGAGAAGGTCGAAGAGGGCATCCACCGGGCCGTTCACCACCTCTCGCACGATGGGGGAGCCAACGCCGCTCGCGCCATTATGACCACGGACACCCGCCCCAAGCAGGCTGGCCTGACGGCTGACGTGACTGGAACAGAAGTGGCGGTTGCCGGCATCGCCAAGGGAGCGGGCATGATTCACCCTGACATGGCCACCATGCTCGCCATCGTCGTCACGGACGCGGCCATCACCCCGGAGGCGCTCGACGCCGCGCTCCACTACGCGGTGGAACGCTCCTTCAACTGCATTTCGGTGGACGGCGACACCAGCACGAACGACACCTGCTTAGTGCTGGCCAACGGCCTCGCCGGAAACCCGGTAATTGAACAAACAGCAGGGGAGGCATTCGTGGCCTTTCGAGACGCCCTCACCGCCGTGTGCCAGGATCTGGCCCGCCAGATTGCCTTTGACGGTGAGGGAGCCACCAAACGGGTGACCATTGACGTGCACAACGCGGGCAGCTTTGAGGCCGCCCGGCAGGTGGGGCGCACCATCGCCACCTCGCCCCTCGTCAAGACGGCGTTGTTCGGGCGCGATGCCAACTGGGGGCGCGTGCTGGCGGCCGCCGGCCGGGCCGGTGTGCCCTTCGACCCGGACAAAACCAGCCTCTGGTTCGGGGAATTGCAGGTATTACGGGACGGCCAGCCAATCCCCTTCGACGAAGACGAGGCCCTGCGCATCCTCTCCGAGCCAGACGTGTTCATCACGCTCGACTTAGGAGGAGAACCCGGTCATGCGACCGTGTGGACGTGTGACTTCTCCTACGAGTACGTAACCATCAACGCCGAATATCGCACGTGAAGGAGGAAACCGAAATGGAATACCGCCCACTGGGCCGTACTGGACTCAAAGTTTCGGAGTTGTGCCTCGGAACCATGCAGTTCGGCTGGACAGCCGACGAGGCGACATCCTTCGCCATCCTGGACGCCTTCTTCGAGGCAGGTGGCAACTTCGTTGACACCGCCGACGTGTACTCCTTCTGGGCACCGGGCAATCCCGGCGGCGTCTCCGAGACGATCATCGGGCGCTGGATGAAGGCGCGCGGCAACCGACGACAGGTGGTGCTGGCCACCAAGGTGCGCGGCCGCATGTGGGAAGGTCCCAACGGCGAGGGGCTGAGCCGCAAGCACATCGTCGAGGCCGTGGAGGACAGCCTGCGCCGCCTGCAAACGGACTACATTGACCTCTACCAGGCCCACGCTTTCGACCCCACGACGCCCATCGAGGAGACCATGCGCGCTTTCGAGGACCTGGTCCGGCAGGGCAAGGTGCTCTACGTGGGCGCCTCCAACTACCCCGCCTGGCGCCTGGCCGAGGCCCTGGCCGTAAGCGAGCGCCACGGCTGGGCCCGCTACGAGTCGCTGCAACCCCACTATAACCTGGTCCACCGGGGCGAATTCGAGCGGGAACTCAAGCCCCTCTGCGAGCACCACGGCCTGGGCGTCATCCCCTACAGCCCACTGGCGGGCGGCTTCCTGACGGGCAAGTACCGGCGCGACGCGCCACCGCCGCCCAGCGTGCGGGCCGAGAGTATTCGGCGCCGATACTTCGAGAGCGAAACGGCCTGGAACGCGCTGGAGGCCGTGCAGCAGATTGCCCAGGAGCGGGGCAAAACGCCGGCCCAGATTGCTTTGGCCTGGTTGCTCACCCAGCCGGTCATTACGGCTCCCATCATCGGGGCCAACTCGGTGGAGCAACTGCGCGAGTTGCTGGGCGCGGCCGGCCTGCGCCTGACGCCGGAAGAAATGGCCCGCCTCAACGCGGCCAGCGGCGGCGAATTTCACTGGAACGATTAACGCCATGTCCTTCGCGCAGCGTTTGACAACCCCAATTGAGGAAATTCTGGAGGCCCGGCTGGCGGGTGAGCCACTCCCGCGCGAGGCTGCCTATCGCCTTATCCAAGCCGAGGGGGACGAGTTGCTGGCCCTCTTCTCGGCCGCTGCGGCGCTTCGCACGCGCGCCAAGGGGACTGTGGTCACCTACTCCCGCAAAGTCTTCATTCCCCTGACCAACCTCTGCCGCGACAAGTGCGCCTACTGCACCTTCGCCCGCCCGCCCAGCGACCCCCGGGCGCACACCATGACGCCCGACGAGGTGCTCGCCGTGGCGGAGGAGGGCCGGCGCCACGGCTGCAAAGAGGCCCTCTTCAGCCTGGGGGACAAGCCGGAACTGGTGCACGCCCGCGCCCGCCAGGAACTGGCCGCCCTGGGCTACGCCAGCACCTTCGACTACCTGCTGGCCATGAGCCGCCTCGTGCTGGAGGAAACGGGCTTGTTGCCCCACATCAACGCTGGCATCCTCTCGGCCGATCAGATGGCCGCCCTGCGCCCGGTAAGCGCCAGCATGGGCCTCATGCTCGAGTCGGTCAGCGAGCGCCTGCTGGAGCCCGGCCAGGCCCACTACGGCTGCCCCGACAAGGTGCCCGCCGTGCGCCTGCACATGCTGCGGGAGGCTGGCCGGTTGCGCATTCCCTTCACCACCGGCATTCTCATCGGCATCGGCGAGACGCCTGCCGAGCGGGTGGATTCGCTCTTCGCCATTGCCGAAATTCACGCCGAATACGGCCACATTCAAGAAGTCATCATCCAGAACTTTCGCGCCAAGCCTGACATCCGCTTCCGCCACTGGCCGGAACCGTCCGCGCTCGACATGATGCGCACCATCGCCGTGGCCCGGCTCATTCTGGGGGGTGAGATGAACATTCAGGCTCCGCCCAACCTGACGCCGGACGCCTACGGCATGTACTTGCTGGCGGGCATCAACGACTGGGGCGGCGTTTCGCCCGTCACGCGCGACCACATCAACCCGGAGGCGCCATGGCCCCACTTGCGCGAGTTGGCCGACACGACACGCGCGTTTGGCTTCACGCTGCGGGAGCGCCTTGCCATCTACCCGGAGTTCGCTGAGCGCCCTGAGTTCGTGGACCCGGCCCTGCGCCCCCGGATTGCCCAACTGCTGCGCCTGTGTGAGCAATCGCTTTAACAGCAAGGGAGGAAAACCATGTCCATGCCCAGTCTGGTGGACTCAACGGCTCTTGACCACCTTTTGAGCGCCGTTCGCCCTGAGACAGCCCGCATTCTGGACAAAGCCCTCTGCGGCGGCGAAATTACTGTCGAGGAGGGCGTTCACCTCTTCAGCCTTCAAGGCACCGAGCTGTGGGCGCTGGTGGCCACGGCCGACGAACTGCGGCGCCGCACAGTGGGCGAAGTCATCACCTACGTGCAAACGCGCAACATCAACTTTACCAACGTCTGTTACACGGGGTGTCGCTTCTGCGCCTTTGGCAAGCCGCTGAACGACCCCGATGCGTACACCTTTTCGCTCGAGGAAGTGGTCGAACGGGCGCGGGAAGCGCGCTCTTGGGGGTGCACGGAAGTCTGTTTGCAGGGTGGACTCAACCCCAAGTTGCCGGCTACCATTTACTTCGAGATTGTGGAAGCAATTAAGTCGGCGGTGCCGGAGCTGCACATCCACGCCTTCTCCCCCTTCGAGATCCAGTACGGCAGCGCTCGCCTGGGCATTTCCCACGAGGAATTCTTGCGCCGGCTCAAGGATCTGGGGCTGGGGAGCATTCCCGGCACAGCGGCCGAAATCCTCGACACCAGCGTGCGCCAGCGCCTGACGCGCAACAAGTTGAGCGCCGAGGCGTGGGTCGAAATCATCAAGACGGCTCACCGCATTGGCTTGCCCAGCACGGCCACCATCATGTACGGCCACATCGACACGCCGGTCCACTGGGCGCACCACCTGGACCTCATCCGCCGCATCCAGCGGGAGACGGGCGGGTTCACGGAGTTCATCCCGCTGGGCTTCATCCACGAGAAGACGCTCCTCTTCCTGGAAGACGGCGCCCGCCCCGGCCCCACCGGCATGGAAGACCTGAAGATGCACGCGGTAGCCCGCCTGATGCTCAACAACGACATCCCCAACGTGCAGGTCTCGTGGGTCAAGCTGGGGTACAAAATGGCTCAAATGTGCCTTTCGGCGGGCGCCAACGACTTCGGGGGCACACTGCACGACGAGCGCATTTCCAGCGCGGCCGGTCAAACGGCCGGCAAGTACACGTCGCCGGAGACGTTCCAGCGGCTGATTCGGGACATGGGGCGCATCCCCGCCGAGCGCACCACCACCTACGAGGTCATTCGGGTGTGGGCGTAAAGTTTATTTCGGCGAGAATTCGTGTGACCGAGTGCGAGTCAAGCGCCGACATAAAGGGTGTCGCTTTTGCAAAATGTGTGAAGGCTGATATACTAACAGCCTAAATCCGCCTTAGAAACAACGGTTCTGCACCGCGATTTCTCCAAGTCGTTCCGTGACCGGGCGAACAAACACAGAAGGAGGAGGTTTTGATGAGCGCTCACCCCTTCCCCAGGCGCATTGACACGGTACACGTGGAGTCCTTGGGCGACGAGTTGTGCGTGTACGATTGGCAGCAGAAAAAGGTCCACACCCTCAACGCCACCGCGGCCACCGTCTGGAACATGTGTGACGGCCAGACCAGCCCCTCCGAGATGGCCGCCGAACTGGCGCGCCGCACGGAGGGCTTGACGCCCGCTCAGGCCGAAGAAGTCGTCTGGCTCACGTTGAAGAAGCTGGAGCGGGCCGGGCTGCTCCAGGCGTCAGTGGTCAAAGCCTCGGGGCGGCGGGTGCTGACCCGCCGCGAGATGCTGGCCACACTGGGAGCGGTGGCTCTGGCCCTGCCAACGGTGCATTCCATCGTGGCCCCCTCGCCCATTCAAGCCCAATCACCCGTTCCGCCGACGGCCACGCCGGTTCCCACTGAAGCGCCACCACCGCCGACCCCCACGGCGACGGCTACTGCTACGGCGACGGCGACACCTGCGGCGACGGCAACGCCTACCCCAGCACCCCGAGGAATCGTCCTTTACAGCGCCGGTGTTCAGGTTGCTGAACTGGGCGGCCGAAGCGGCGCTGACTCGATCTGTCAGCAAGTGAGCAACAAGCCCGCCGGCTACGGGGCGTACCGGGCCTTCATCAGCGTGAACGCGAACGACGAAATCCGCGACATGCCGACCAACTACGACGTGCCCACCAACGTGCCCATCACCAGCCCCAACGGCACCACCATTGCCAACAACTGGGCCGACTTGCTGGACGGCAACATCCAGAAGAGCCTATCCGCCGCCGGCGTCATTCCGGCGGGAAGCACCTGGTGGAGCGGCTCGTCTTCGGACGGGAGTGTCACGGCGAACACGTGTCAGGAGTGGATGGTCGTTACCTCATCCGCTTTTGGAGACTACGGCTGCGCCGATGCGACCGACGCGTCGTGGATCAACTGTGAGACTCAACCCTGCAATGTGGAAAACGCCCACTTGCTCTGTATCGCTTATGATCCCGTTGTAACGACGTGAGCGAGCATTACGGCTTTCGTTCGCAAAGCGACCTCATGTCCCGACTGTGTTTCTGCGCACCGTCGGGACATGGGCCTTAACCCTTTGGTTCTACCGCCGGAGATGAACATGCAGGCTCCTTTGCCCACGCTGCGGCGTGTCACCGTCTGACAGGCCAAAGTGGACCGTCTCGGGTGGACGGTTGGGAGAACCTTCGAGGCCTACGGCCTGCGCGTGGGAATGCGCAGCAACGCTCCGGAGGCGCTGGAGCAGGCGGTAGCCCGCGTGCCGCCAGGCTGGCAGCCGGTGCCCAACGGCGAAGTGGACTTCCTCTACTC
Organism: Ardenticatenaceae bacterium; assembly: GCA_015491235.1. Taxonomy (GTDB): domain Bacteria; phylum Chloroflexota; class Anaerolineae; order Ardenticatenales; family Ardenticatenaceae; genus WFWG01. The sequence continues at coordinate 327 of WFWG01000133.1, read as the reverse complement.
GCTCTGGTGGGCCCCGCCCAGCAAGCGCCGGGGCCAGCGCAATTACCACCTGCTCTACTGCGGCCCCGCTTTGTTGGCCCGCACGCTGGAACCGGCTGTGCTCTATGAGGTGCTAGCACACCACGCCGAGCAGTTGACGGCCATCTGGGCACGCGACGGCCTCTTCGTCCACGCGGGCGTGGTGGGCTGGCAAGGCGGGGCCATCCTGCTTCCCGGCCGCAGCATGAGCGGCAAGACGGTGCTCGTCAAAGCGCTGGTGGAGGCAGGAGCCACGTACTACTCCGACGAATTCGCCGTACTCGACCGGGAAGGGCGCGGGTAGGGGTG
>WFWG01000132.1 GCA_015491235.1 Ardenticatenaceae bacterium | reverse complement strand
CCCAGCAGAACCCTTTCGAGCACCTGCTGAAGCTGCGCGAATCGCCCGGCGTGTACGCGGAAAGCGGCGAAATCGACCTGAACAACGTGCTGCGGCTGCTGGTGGAGTACACGGTGGCACGGGGGCGCCCCCTCAACTTGGTGCTCGACATCAGGGACCGGGACATCATGCAGGTGCTGGAGGCTACGTGCCACATCCGCAAGGATTTACTCGACCGGGCGGGAATTCAACCGGCCAATTGACGGCCACATCAACGGGGCATGGCATGTGCTCGGACGTTCTCGATAACGGCTTGACGTACTCTCGGGTGGTCAAGCAAATTGGTGTGATACTCGGACGGTAGCCAGTCCTCAAGACTTCGTGTGGCAACCGGTGGCGGTTCAGGCTCGTTCACGTGAATTTCGGCAATAGTTTCGTTCACCACGGGATAACGCTTGGAAGAAGTCTCCCCTCCTACTAAAGTGGACGCACTCTTGGCCGACACAACCAGGTCTCCAAAGCTAATCACATGTTCCCACAGCGTGACCCGCCCACACCGAATACACACGCCGAAACGGATGTCCCCCCAAATCAACACGGCCTGAACATTAGTGGGCCAGTTCTCAGGACGGTTGAGCTGACGGAGGAACTCGCTGTCCGGCTGAAATTGGCGCAGGGCTGGGCTGTCCAAAATGCCGCGAGTGGTTGTTTCGGGAAGCGCAAGGGCGCGGGCCTGTTGCTGCATGGTGTCGAGGCGAGCCTGCCAGGCGCGCAGAGCAGTAGCAGGACGCCCGCGCAAAAAGGGAAGGCGTTCTAGGGCGTTCAACACGTGCCACATGGGATGGTCGTCGGGCAACAGGGAAACCAATTCGGCTAGGTTAACCCCCAGGTGGGGGGTTCCGACGGTAACCAAGGCGGCGACAGGGGCGTCGAACACAGTGCCGAACTCATCGGGGTGCCGGCGACTCATCCAGTAGCGGGCGACCAATCCTCCCATGCTGAAGGCGATAATGACCACCTCGGCTGGGCCTCCCCGGGCCACGCTTTTCTCGGAGAGACGTCTCACTTGGCTGTTCAGATCTTCGGGCCGTTCCGCAGGGCGCGTGCTCAACCGGCTAGCAATCTGGCGGATGTCGCCGTACTTGTTGTACTGGCCTTCTGCATCCCAGCCATAGTGGAACAAGTGGATCAAGTCGGGGTCGAGGTGGGCCTGCTGCACGAGCATGTCCCGGAAGCCGCTTGTAATCCACCCTTCCGGCGTGCTGCCAAAACCGTGGATTAGCATGACGGGCAACAAGTGGGACATAGATTTTGCCTCCCCGGATGGCTTTTTAGGAACCTGCACGGGAACGGGTCAAGCCCAAGCGCACGAAGGCGAAGGGCGCGCCCAACGTAATCCACGTGCCGATGAGAGCGTAGCGAGCCAGCAGGCTAGGCAGAGTGGAAGGGGCCACTGCCTTGCTCCCGCCCCACACCAGGCCCAAGCCCAGGAAGCCGACGGTCAGGCAAGCCAGTCGCTGGAAGGGGGAGCCGTCGGGCACGAACCCGACTGAAGAACGCTCCACCACCGTTCCGACGGCTGCCCCCACCAGCGCGCCAGCCGCACGCGCAACGAGTTCGTCCGGCACCACGATCACGGTCAGCAAGGGGAGCAGGGCCACAGTCAGTTGGGCCTGCAACGGCTGCCGGGTCAGCCAGCGCTCCACCTGCGGGCCCCAGCGCACGACGACGCCGAGCAACACGAGGCCAATGCCCCACCCCGCCAGCACGTCGTGGGGAAAGTGAACGCCCAAGTAAATGCGCGAGAAGCCGATGAGGAGGCTGAGCACGGCAGCCCCCCACAGCGCCGCACGCTGTCTCGTCATGTGGGCCAGCCAACCCCACACCACCACCGCGTTTTGGGCGTGGCCGCTGGGAAAGCCGTAGCCGCCGGCTTGCACGAGACGGGCCACCACTTCCGGCGAAGGGCGGGGCTGGTGAAACACGGCCTTCAGACTCAGGTTCACGAAGCCGGAGAGAATGTAGAGGAGTGCCGTGTAAAGGCCCAGCCGCAGATCATAGGCCCACATAAGCACAGGAACCAGCACCAGCAGGAAGGCCTCGCTGCCCACGAAGGTGAAGAAAAGAAAGAAGGCGTCCAGGGCAGGATGACGGAACGTTTGTACCATTTGGATGAAGGTATAACCAAGTGAAACGATCGTGTCCATGGTTTGGCTTTTTCAAGTGTGTAATTCCATCTTTCCGCTGTGCACGAAATAAACAGCATTGTTCTTGGCCGCCCATTAGAAAGACACCATGGTCAAGTATCAGGTGACTATCCAAGGAAGCGCAGCAGACAGAGAATGGCGATTTACAACACGGGGATGTGGATCTACCGCTTTCAACAAACTCCGCAGTTTGTCCTGCACATTGGCCTCATCCAATTTGCGGGGGAAAAGCTTACTATGCCTCTGAGGTTGTTCCAGATGAAATACAACCCGTATTCGCCTACTCCGCAAACAAAGATCGGCGAGTTGTCTCTCCTGGCGATCGTTCGCGTTGAACCGCGCGGCAACGAGACCAGCCAACGTATCACGCACTTTGGAGGCCACATCCTCGGGCAGTTCACTGGGCTTTTGAGGAGAATGACGACGATAATCTTTTACCTCGATCAACCAAGTCGTTTGGTTGTACACACACACAATGTCCACCGCTTTGTTGCTCCTACCACACTTGTTTTGAAACTGGTTACGGTAAAATGCCCACTGATCATACTGGCCTGCCCACGCTGAGGGATCAAACTGAAAAGTCAAATTCCCCACTTGTATGTTCGGCACCTCTCATTCCTCCACGACCAGTTCTTCCGTGGCGGACAGGAAACGGTCGGATTGTTCCAGCATTTCTTCCAACGCGACGATGGTTTGAATCCCGTCAACGTGATCACTTTGCTCGAGCACAACGGTTCCGTCACGTCTAGCCAGAGCCATCCAACGAGACCCGACGTCATGGTATGAAGGGGATTGCAGGAGAATCTCCAATTCGCGCAAAAGGAAAAGCGAATGGGTTGCTAGGAAAACTTGCACGCCAGAGGCGGCCAAGGTCACAATGCTCCTGGCTACCACTTTGATGAGACGAGGATTAAGATTGGCTTCAGGTTCGTCCCAAAAGAGATACCCTTGTTCAAGCAACGTCCCAGTGCTAATAAGACGAACCAGTTGGGCCAATTTGCACCACCCTTCGGCGACCAAAGGCATTTCCATACGGCCTTCACCGGGGCTTTTCAAGTAAAAGCGTCCAGTCTGTTGGTCACTTTCCACCTTCCCTCCTAAAGCCTCCTCCAAAGGCTCAAGCATGGTCGCCACTTTTTCTGCCCTGCGCCCTCTCAAGAGCGGGGCTCCAAGTAAGATGAGCGTATCGTACCACGTTTCTTCAAAGGCGGTCTCGAAACCCTGGTAAATGGAAATGAACCAGGGATAAAAGGTCATCAACTCGCGTGGAGGAAAATAGACCGGGGAAGCGGGCAAGGGATAGGCCGGAACGCGCAGGACCTCAACTTGAGACTTCGCATTGGTTGTGAAGGCAATTTGGGTGTTCCATTCTTCGCTCTTCATCTCCAAGGTGATTTCACATCGCTCGCGTCCACGCTTGCGCGTGACAAGACGCCCCAACCGTTCCGGTCGAAAAACACCTATGAGTTTTTGTCCATAGGCCCTTTCAAGCGTCGTCTTGTTGAGCACTTTTGTGTCTGCTTGAACTTTGAGTAAAGTGTAGAGCAATTTGAGCAAATGGGTTTTCCCAACCCCGTTTTCGCCGATGATCACGTTGAGGCCACTGCCAAAATGCCACACCCCATCCGGCAAGATGGTGAAATTTTTCAGAACAAGCTGTTCTATCATTTTATTTGAACTCCTTTCTCCTCCGCTTCCAGTTCGCCCGCCTGCCGCCGTAACTCGCGGGCCGCTTCCCACGCGGACTCGCCCGTGCCCAGCATTCCGGCCAACTCTCGAAGGCGGCCTTCCTCGTCCAAGTGTTCAACGCGGGTCACCGTGCGCCCCTCCACCACGAGCTTGTAGACGCGGAAGTGGGCGTCGCCAAAGGCGGCTAATTGGGGCAGGTGGGTCACACAGAGCACCTGGTGCTGGCGCCCCAAGCTGTGCAGCTTATGGCCCACGGTGGCCCCCAGTCGCCCGCCGATGCCGGTGTCCACCTCGTCGAAGATGAGCACGGGAGTTTCGTCGGCCTCTCCCAACACCGTTTTGAGCGCCAGCATAAAGCGGGCCATCTCGCCGCCCGAGGCCACGCGCGCCAGGGGCTTGGGCGGTTCGCCGGGGTTGGTGGTGACCAGAAACTCCACCCGGTCCAGGCCGGTGGCGTCGAAAGCGTAGCGGGCAGACGGGTCCTCCCCAAAAGCCTCAGTGACGGGCACGCCGTTGGAGTCCGGCTGCCACGCGAAGGCCACGGTGAAGCGGGCGTGCTCCAGGCGCAGGTCAGCCAGTTCGCGCATGAGGGCCGCGCTCAAGCGCTCAGCGGCCTGACGGCGGGCCGCGCTGAGCTCGGTGCCCAGTTCACCGATTTGGCAAAGCAGGCGCTCTTCCAGGGCGCGCAGTTGCTTCAGGCGTTCCTCAGCCCGGATTGTGCGCTCCAGTTCGACCCGCGCACGGGCGGCGGTCTCCAGCACGTCGTCGAGGGTGGGGCCGTACTTGCGCTTCAGGCGAAAGAGGAGGTCCAGCCGGCGCTCGATTTCCTGAAGGCGGACCGGGTCGTACTCGATTTCCTCCAGGTAGGCACCGAGGAAGCGGGCCACGTCTTCCAAGAGGGCAATGGCCTGCTCCACAGAGGCAGCGTGGGGCTGGGCGCGCCCGTCCAGCTTGCTGAGCTGCTGGAGAAGCCGGAACACCTCACCGAGCTGGTCCAGCGCGGCCATCTGGTCACCGTCCCCCTCGTAAAGCAAGGCATAAGCCTCGCGGGCCAACTCGGCCAGTCGCTCGGCGTTGGCCAGCAGGCGGCGCTCCTCCTGGAGCGCTTCATCTTCGCCCGGCTGGACGCCGGCCCCCTCGATCTCCTGGATCACGAAGCGCAGGCGCTCAGCGCGGTCGGCCAGCCCACTCCTGTCTGTCGAGAGTTTGCGAATGGCCGCGCGCACCTTGCGCAGTTCCCCCACACGCGCAGCCAGTTGGGCGCGCAGTTCCTGCGTGCCAGCGTAGCGGTCCAGCAGGTCGAGTTGCACGCGAGGGCGGCGCAACGAGAGGTGTTCGCCCTGGCCGTGAACGTCAACCAGTCGGGTGCCCAGTTCCTGGAGCAACCGCAGGGGGACGGCCCGCCCGTTCACCCGGCAAACGTTGGCGCCTTGGGCCCGAATCTCGCGGGTCAAAATGAGAGCTTCCAGGGGCTCATCCAGTTCCACCAGGCCGTGCTCCTCCAGCAGAGGACGCATCTTTTCGGCCAGCCGTTCGTCCAGTTGGAACAGCCCCTCAACGCGGGCCATGCGGCTGCCCGCCCGCACGTACTCGCTCAGGGCGCGCCCGCCGAGGAGCAACCCCAGCGCGTCCACCAAGATGGACTTGCCGGCGCCCGTCTCGCCGGTCAGGACGTTCAGGCCGGGCTGAAAGCGAAGGTGAACGCGATCAATGATGGCGAAGTTTTCGACCGTCAGTTCGAGGAGCATGGGTGCGTGTCTTCGTGTGCGACACCGTTTGCGTGCCGGTGATTGTTCCTGTAGATTGTAGTGCTCACGGCCCAAACGCGCAACGTTTCCTGGCTACCGCAAGCGGGCCGCGGCCGTCGTGGCGGCCAGCACCACGTAGAGCCAAAGAAACAGGTTGAGCAACACGGCCAGGAGGCCGCGCCCCGGCTGCCCGTTGACCACCCCCACTCCCAGGCCAAGGAGCACCAATCCGAGCACAATCCCCACCACTGTGGCGGCCTGAAGGGCGCGACCCCGCTTGCGGGGGACGGCCCGCTCGACGGCAGCCGCAACGCCTCCCCCAATGGCCGGGCTGACGAAGAGGAGCAGAAACCAAAAGACCCCGCTCACGAAGAGGGCCACCAGTGCACCCACCGCGCCCGCCAAGGTGCTCACCAGCAGCGCCAGGGCCACTTGAGCGGGCGAGACGTTGTAAACCGGCGAGCGCGTTTCGCGCACACATTCCCGGCAACGCAGGCCCACCGGGTGGCGCACAGCACACTCGACGCACATGGGGCGTCCACACCGGTTGCAGCGCAACACAGTCTCGCGGTCCGGGTGGACGGTGCAATAAAGCGGCGTTTCCGCCGCGCGTTCGGCCAGGGCTCCCTCCCGCTCCAGCACCTTTTCCAGGGCCGCCCTGGCTTCCTCGTTATCGGGGTCGAGGGCCAGGGCTTGCTCCAAGTAGGCCTTCTTGTCGGCCAGACTGTCGGTGAGAGTGCTGCGCCAGAGCCACGCTTCCACGTTGGACTCGTCCAGTTCGGTGGCTTGGCGGAGCAGGCGGCGAGCCGTTTCCACGTCGCCAGCTCGCGCGGCGGCGATGCCATCGCGGAGGAGTCGTCGGCTCAACTGGCGGGTTGTTTCCTCAGGGGTCCCGGTGTCCATGTCGGTCCAAGCGCTCGACCAGCCTCTCGTAGTAGTACTCGCGCGATCCCAGGCGCACGAAACGCAACACGTGACGGCTCCCGGTGGCGCGCAGTTGGTCCTCTGGTTCCCAAGGTATTTCCACCTGCCCGTCAACCACGACTACCGTTTCATAATATGGCGTTGTCGTGGCGGCCTCGACGACGGCGTCTGTTGGCACCACCAGGCTGCGCAAGTGGGCCAAGTGGGGCGCAATCGGCACGATGAGAAGCCCATCCACGGACGGGGCTACCACTGGACCGCCGGCAGCCAGCGCGTAGGCGGTGGAACCCGTCGGCGTGGCCACGATAAGGCCGTCGGCCACGTACCGGGTCACATAAGCGCCGTTGACCCACACGTCCAGCTTGAGGGCGTGAGGCCCATCGCCGCGAGCCAGCACCACGTCGTTCACAGCCACCTGACGGGCGCGCTCGCGCCCGTTGCGCACCAGGGCCACGTCCAACAGGGGGCGCTCTTCGATCCAGAACTGGCCTGCCAGCACTTTGGGGAGCGCCTCCGTGGCCTCTTCGGGCAGCAGTTCTGTCATAAAGCCCAGTTGTCCGAAGTTGATGGCCAGGATGGGAGGGGAAACGGGCAGAGCCGCCCGCGCAGCCCGCAAGATGGTGCCGTCGCCCCCCAGGGTGATGAGCAAGTCGCTGTTGCGGGCCTGCGCCAGAAGGGGCTCCGACTCCCGCGAGGATTCCATCCACGTGTGTACGCCGTGGGCCTGCAGGAAGGTGGCCAGCTTCTGGGCCAACTCCCGGGAATCGGGGATGTACGGGTGGTAAAGCAGGCCAACGCGCTTGAAAGTTGTCATTGTGGTGGGTGCTGAGCGAACAGATTCTGAAACCATTGCACGAGTTCTGCTTGGCGAACGGCCACCTGCTGGCCGGTTTGCAGGTCCTTCACCTGCACTTCGCCACGCGACAACTCCTCCTCTCCGATGATGACCACGTAGCGGGCGCTCGACTTGGACGCTTGGCGCATTTGGGACTTCATGCTGCGGTTCCCGAAGGCCACCAGCGCGCCGATACCGCTGTGGCGCAGTTGGTCGGCCAAAGCGACGGCGGCGTCCTTGGCCGGGCTCCCGTGGTGGACGAAGTAGACCCGCGGCGCCGGCAGCGGGGGTGGTGTTGTACCCTGGGCCTTGAGAACCAGCACAATGCGCTCGATGCCAGCCGCAAAGCCCACGCCCGGCGTGGGCGGCCCACCCAACACTTCCACCAAACCGTCGTAGCGCCCACCGCCTCCCACGGCGTTTTGAGCGCCCAAGCCAGCGGCCGTCACCTCGAACACGGTCTTGGTGTAGTAGTCCAGGCCGCGCACCAGGCGCGGGTTCAGTTCGTAGGGGCGCTCCAGCATGTCCAAGTAGAAGCGCAGTTGCGCGAAGTGGTCGCGGCACTCCGCACACAGGTGCTCGGTGATGGGCGGCGCTTCGGCCACCACCGGTTGGCTTTCGGGCTCCTTCGTGTCCAACACGCGCAGGGGGTTCTTCTGGAGCCGCTCCACGTCAATTTTGCTGAGTTCATTGATGCGGGATTGGAGATAAGGAACCAGTACATCTCGGATGTACGGTGGGCGACAGTGCTGACAGCCAATGCTGTTGAGTTGGAACTGCACCTCCTGGAAGCCCAGCGCCGCGTAGAGGTCCCACGCGATGGACATGATCTCGAAGTCGGCCAGGGCGTCGGCCTCGCCGATGCACTCGCACGAGAACTGAGTGTGCTGGCGGTACCGTCCGGCCTGGGGGGCCTCGTACCGAAAGACAGGACCAATGGCGTAGAGCTTGACCGGCTGGGGCCGCACGCGCATACCGTGCTCGATGTAAGCCCGCACGATGCCGGCGGTGAACTCGGGGCGCAGGGTGAGGGAACGCCCACCCCGGTCCTTGAACGTGTACATTTCCTTCTCCACGATGTCGGTCCCTGTGCCAACGCCCCGCGCGAAGACCTCCGTGTCCTCGAAGACGGGCACGTCTATGGGTTGAAAGCCGTAGCGGCCAGCAATCTCTCGCGCCAGCCCCAAAACCCATTGCCAGTACGCCTGGTCTTCTGGCAGAACGTCCTGAGTGCCTCGCGGTGCCTGATAGCGTGCCATGAACACTCCTTCAGGGTCTATGTGAGATGTGAACCGGCTGTCCCGTGAGGGCCACAGGTGCTGTGTTGGTCGTATTATACTTCAGCCACCGCTTCTTGTCCATCAGCGACGCCCCCTAACTATTGCAAAAGTTGTCGCGCCTGGATGGTATAATGAACGTGCGAGGAGTTCAGGAGCAAGTGAAACAGAACGCCACTTGAACCGTTCAAGGGGAGGGAGAGCATGACGCGGGAAGAGATTCTGGAACTGTGCCGCAAGGCGCCCGACGTGGGGGCCGTCAAGCACGAGGAGTTCGTTGATTACATTGTCGTCCTCGAACAGGTGCGCCGCCTGCCAGATGGCCGGGTGGAGCGCACAGAAGTGGCCTACATGAGCGTGGACGGCAAGGTGGCCATGGCCAACGAGGACCACCGCCGACAGGGCAAGCGGCTGGACTTCGAGGACCCGGTGGTGCTGGTGGACAACGACGAACAACTCACGCTGCTGGTGGCAGTGAACAGCGAAATCTACGGGCGACGGCACGGCATTGCCACCAGCCGCAAGATCGGGGGCAGCGAGATCGAGCGGCGCCACCCGTGGGAAGTCGCCGAGACCAGCGCCATTGGCCGCGCGTTGAGTGCCATGGGCTACGGCGTGTTGCCCGGCAGCGGCCTGGCCAGTGCGGAAGACGTGGTGCGAGCGCGGGAGGCTGAAGCCGCGGAAGAAAGGGAAGGGGTTGAAGCAACTTCCCTGCGGCCCCCCTACCGGCCACGCCGGCGGTTCCGCCCGGTGAGCCCGTTCCAGCGCCAGAAGCTCGCCGAGCTGTACGCCGAAATCCACCCGGACGAAGAGAACCCCCGTGAGCGCGTGGAGGAGCTCTTCTTCGAGCACTTTGGCCACAGCATTGACGAGGGAACCTACGACGAAGGGCGCCGACTCACGGCGTTGCTGCTGCGCCACCTGTCCGCCCAGCGCGCCCAACACGCGGGAAACAGCGGGTAAAGCAGGCGTCAGCGGCGCTTCTGGCGCTCATCCTCCAACATTTGTAAAAAGACTTCAACCACGTGGGGGTCGAAGTGTTTGCCAGCCTGCTGGCGGATGTAGGCCAACGCTTCTTCCTCCGACCAAGCCGGCCGGTAGGGACGGTCCGATCGCAGAGCGTCCCACACGTCCACCACGGCGAAGATGCGCGCGGCCAGGGGAATCTGCTCCCCCTTGAGGCCCCGTGGATAGCCAGTGCCATTCCAACGCTCGTGGTGGCAGTAGGGAATGTCTAAGGCGGGACGCAAGAATTCGATGGGCGACAGCAGTTCGTAGGCGTAGACCGGATGACGCCGCATGATCTCCCATTCCTCATCTGTTAGCGGCTCCGGCTTGAGCAGAATGCTGTCGGGAATGGCGATCTTGCCGATGTCGTGGAGCAGGGCACCGCGCCGGATGTGGACCAGCGCCTCGCCCCTGATGCCCATCCGCTCTGCCAAGCGCACGGTCAATTCGGTGACGCGCTGGGTATGTCCTTCCGTTTCCCGATCGCGCATGTCCAGCGCACGAACCCATCCTTCCAGGGTAGCCTCGTAAGCGATGGTCAACTCCAAGTTGGCCTGTTGCAGGCTGTCGAAGAGGCGAGCGTTGTCAATGGCAATGGCGGTTTGTGATGCCAACATCTCCAGGAACTCGAACCACTCCGCATCTGGCTGAAGGGGCGTCCGGTGGAAGACTTCCAACACACCTTCCACTTCGCCCTTGGCAATGAGTGGCACAGCACAGTAGAAGGCGAACCCCTCCTTTGCCAGCAAGGGGCGGCGTGGAAAAGAGCGGAGTGAATCGAAGTCGGTGAGCACAATCCGTTGACGCCTTAATATGGCCTCACCGACGACGTCCTCGTAGATGCGGAGGGTGAAGGGCCGAATGTGTTCGGCGTGGAAGCCATGCCCCACAGCATATTCGAGGTGGCGCATGTGGGGATGAAACAGCAGAATATCGGCGGCGTCCACTTTCAAGTGAGCCACAGCTTGGTCGAGCAACGTGCGCAGGGTGAGCTGCAAGTCGGCGTTGGAAGCAATCGTCATGTCAATGTAGCGCAAAGCGGTAAGCCGTTGGAGGCGGCGTTCCGTCTCCGCGAACAAGTGGGCGTTCTGAATGGCCACCGCGATTTGGTCGGCCAGCGTCTCGAAAAGGGCCAAGTCCTTCGACCGGGAGGTGCGCTCCGAATCGGTGCGAATGTTCAACACACCGATCACTTGCCGTTTGGCGCGCAAGGGCATCACGAAACGCACGGACTTCTTTGAAGGGTCTGCCTGAATGAACGCCTCCCCGGAAGCAGCGACCCGACCAATAGGTTCATGGGCGAGTGGGAGGGGCGAAACTTCTTCTTTCAGAACGCCGATTCCGGCTTCGTAGGCTGCTGCACGGACAAGTTGTTCGTTTTGCACCAGCCAGATTTCCACGTTCCGCAAGTGCAGAGCCGTCCCGATGCGCTGCACGATTTCCGGCAGAAGCTCTTCGGGCAGGAGAATAGAAGTAATCTGACGTCCTACTTCGTAAATGGTGGCCAGTTGTTGCGCGCGCCGGCGTTCGGCTGCCTGGCTTCGCAGGCGTTCGATGGCAATGGCCAGTTGGCCGGCAAAGGTGGTCAGCAGGCGTTCATCGTCCTCCGTAAAAGCCGCCACCTCGGCACTTTCAGCATTGATGACTCCCAAGACGCGATTTCCTGCTTTGAGGGGCACACAAAGTTCGGACCGCATGTTCGGATCAATGCGAATGTAATTGGGCTCCTGGTCCACATCGGCTATACGGCGGGGGCGACCCGTGCGCGCTACCGTGCCGGTAACCCCTTGCCCCAACGGCACTGTGAAGTGGACAACGTTCTTGACAGTTCGGTAGGACGGGTGTGGCCGCAAGACGTTGGCTTCCTCGTCCAGCAGAAGCACGCCAAAGTTGTCCAAATAGAGATTTTCCCCGATGAGTCGGGTGGCCGCTTCGATCAAGCGGTCTTCGTCCGTGGCTTGGGCGCAAAGCGTTGCCAGGGCGTGAAGGATGGAAAGCTCTTGAATCTGACGGTGGAGGGCCTCTTCGGCCTGCTTTCTGTCCGTTATGTTTAGCAGGCTTCCTTCGTAGTACAGGATTGACCCGTCAACGTCACAGATGGGATGGCCTGTGTTCACCACCCAGATGGTGCTGCCGTCCCAGCACTGCAACTGAAGCTCCACTTCTTGTACTTGTGTTTGCAGGGTGAGCTGGGAGAACCAGCGGTTTCTGTCTTGGGAAGTGACACATAAGTCCTGTAAGTTGGCCTCCAGGAGAAGTTCCCGGCTGGGATACTTCAACATGTTGACCAGTGCTTGGTTGACCTCCAAAATTTGGCCTGTGGGGTCCGTGCGGTACAGGCCCACTGGAGCCCCTTCGAAGAGGCTGCGGTACTGCTCCTCTCGCTTGCGGAGCGCCTGTTCGATTTGTCGCCGCTCAGCGATTTCGGCTCGCAGGGCGCGGTTGGCCTCTTCCAGTTCCAAAGTTCGTTCGGTCACCAGGTGTTCCAGTTGTTGATACATGAAAATATTGCGCAAAATGGGAGCCAGAAAACTGGTGGCTGTGCTCACCAGTTGCCGTTCTTCGGCGAGTTTGTCATTGGGGGCACGGCTCACAATGCAGAGGATGCCCAGAAGCTGCTGTTCGACGGCGATGGGAACGGCGTAGCGGTAGGGGGCCTCTCCTGTGGGGACGAGAATGCCGTGCTCGACCAGCCAGCGCCAAACGTCAATGCCGATGTCGAGAGAAGGGGAGGGCGGGGGGTCGAACCCGTGGGCTCCAACAAGGGTGAGGCGGCGGTGTTCCTGATCGAGCACAAACAAGGCGGCCAGCACTGGCCGAATAGTGCTGGCCAACCACTTCAAGAATGCTTCTGTTTCCCGCTCGAGTTCGAGCGTAGAGCCCACTTCGAGGCTCAACTTGTAGAGCTGCTTCAAGTGCTGCACTTCCGTCATTGGAATCAAAGCTGTGATTACTCTTCAACTGTGGTTTCCAGTAATGATAAGGAGCCAGCAATCGGCCCTCTGACAGAGGGGCCGTCTGGTTCTTGAATGAGAAATCGGCAGACCAGCGGGCTGTGGCTGCTTCCGCGCATACTGAGAACGGTAATAACGCGGTGGATTTCGGAACCCACCTGTGCATAGCGCAATACCAGCAGCGCGTCGGTGATGTACGAGACGCCCCGTGTGGTAAGTTCGAGTTGGAGGCCGAACAAGCGGCTCATGTGAGCTGTGAGCATTCCCGTAATACCGTTGTTCTTGAACCACTGAACAAGCGAGTAGACGTACTCGAAGTAGCGGTCATGCTCGTCATGCGCATGAACTCCCAAATCGTCAACGCTGTCAATGACCACCCGGCGAGCCTTCGTGCGCTCAATTGTGTGTATCATTTTAAGGGCATGTTCGTCAATATCCAATTCGACTGGCGACGTGTACAGAATTTCAACCAGCCCTTGTGCTTTTAGGTGCTCCATATCAAAGCCGAAGCGAGAAGCGATGTGCTGGAGTTGATTGGGATCTTCCTGAAAGGAGACATAAACCCCCGGCTCTCCGCGCACGGCGCCGTTGAGCAGGAAATGAAGCGCAATCACTGTTTTCCCGACGCCTGGATCGCCCACAACCAGAGCCGTTGTTCCGCGCCGGAGGCCCCCGTGGAGCAGGTCGTCCAACCCAGAGATGTGGGTGGGAGCACGTTCGTCTGAGGGTACATACACCTCAGGAGTAGGGGGCGTGACAAAGCGGGGAAAGACGTGAATGCCGTCGGAATCAATGCGGTACGAGTGTTCCCCGTTCAAGTAGGCACTGCCCCGCAGTTTGTGGACCTGCAAGCGCCGGCCGGGAATAGTTGTCGCCGGCTTTCCCTTCAACTGGACAATGCCGTCCACAATCGTGCTCTCAGGCGTGGAGATGAGTTCCTCGTCGGCATACTCCCCAACCAGCAGCGCTGTGCACTCAATGGTTGCCAGGCTAGCAGCAAGCTGGTAAAGGGCGCGTCGCAATTCCGCCTTTGATTCGCTGAGGTCACGGATGGCCTTGAAGCTATCAATGACGAGCAACTCCGGCTGGTACGTAATCACCAGATTTTCGATAACCTGGAGAACGTTTTCGCCGTTCTGGTGAAGCAGAATGGGGCCAACATCCTCGTACAGCACAGCCGTGCCCACTTGGTCGACGTCGAAGAACGAAAACTGCTGCGCAAAGCGCACGAAGCGGGTCAGCGGCTCGGACATGGTAGTGATCACCAAGGCTCGCCGCTCAGGGGAAGCGTTGTGATGGGCGATTTGATTCACCAGAATCGTCTTCCCGCTTCCCGGGATGCCACCGATAAGCATAATCGTATTACGGGGAATCCCGCCATCTAGAACGTGATCGAAATTGGGTATACCTGTCGGTATGCGATCCATAAGATAGTCCTTTTCATAGCGTAAAGTCCATCATTTCAGCGTAACAGGTGTTCGATTGTCTGCTGCATTTCTTCCGGGCGCAAGGGCTTCAAGAGAAAAGCGTCGGCGCCGGCTTGAAGGGCTCGCTCTTTTGCTAAGAGTACGGTAAAAAAGATTACCGGGATGTGGCGCGTTTCGGCCATCCGTTTGAGTTGGCGGCAGGTCTGAAATCCGTCCAATTCCGGAAGAAGCGCCTCCATAATAATGACGGCAGGACGGTACTCGCGGGCCAGGCGCAGAACATCTCGTCCACTTTCCGCAAAGGTGAGCCGGTAGTGGTCACCCAAAACGCGCACAAGCGAAACACGCATAAAGGGGTCCCGTTCGGCAACCAGAATCAAAGGTTTTTTCAGGCTCATCGAAATCACCACGTGTGCAACTGAATTGCCTTCTCAACGCTGCCAACAGTGGCCGAAAAGCGGGCTCCCCTGTTCTTGTTCTCCCCCGGAACTCGAGCACGTATCTATCTTACGTGCGGAGGCAAGTGAAGAGGAATGTTCCCTCGTTTCCCACATCTTTTACGCTTGCCGCCTTTTTCCTCCTTTTCCTCCTTGCTGATACTGAGAGTTTAGCTATAAAAACAAATCCCACAAACTGTCGGAACATGTGCAGGCCAACGCCGTCTCAATTGGACTAAGGTGTGAATCAAGCATCACTGTTGTTCCCTTGTTTGACACGCGCTAGAAATTCCAGTATAGTAGCTTAACTCAACGGTGGTGAATCAGTCCTGCTCGGTAGCCAACGGGAGTGCACGAGCGGGGTAACTCTTCCCACCCTCGACGGCAAAGGAGTGGTCGCCGTTGGAGGACTCCGAGTATCAACACAAATGGGGGAGACCACCACTTTGCAAACAGAATAAACTTTTTCGGTGCAACGTGGAATCTTCTCTGTCGGCATTTCACCCGGAATTCGCTGTGGTCGAGTAGCAGGAGCATGGGGACACGACCAGCAAAGACTTTGAGGGAGGATGTGATTCTTTGTACTTGCGGTCGCGTGGCCGACCCAAGCCAAATCGGCGGCGAGTGATCTGGCTTTTGCTGGTGCTGGCGTATGTTTTAACAGGTATTCTCTACCTTCAAAAGCGGTATCCCCACCTGTTTGCACCGGACAACGTGTCCACAGCAGCCAGCGCCAGTGGTACCCTCACCTCGCAGCAATATGTCGCCCAAGGAGACGCGGCCCTTGACGCTGGAAACGTGAGCCAAGCCCTGGAGGCCTACCGGGCCGCTGTGGCCGAGGACCCTGACAATGCGGTAGCCTATGCCCGCTGGGCAAAGTTACTGGCGCTTACAGGGCGAGAGGAAGAGGCCCTCATTCGCGCCGAGCAGGCCGTCGCCCTGGCGCCAGACGACCCAGAAGTCGTAGCCGTTTATGCTATGGTACTGGATTGGAACAGCCAGTATGAAGCGGCCATCGAGCAAGCTCTGCGGGCCATTGACCTCGACCCCAACTATGCACCAGCATATGCCTTCCTCGCCGAAGCCTACGCCGATTCGGGTCGCCTGGAGCGCGCCCTTGAGGTAGCTCAGCAAGCGCTCGACTTGGCCCCTGCCGACGTTGACGTGTTGCGCAACGTTGGATACGTGTACGAAGTGATGGGCCGGTACGAGGAAGCCGTTAGGTATTATCAGCAGGCTATCGAAGTTCGCCCCCTGCGGTATCTTTATATAAGCTTGGGGCGCAATTATCGAGTGCTCAATCGGTTCGAAGAGGCCGTCACAGCCTTTCAAATGGCGGCTGAAGTTGACCCGCAGAGTGCCGAGCCGCTGGACGAGTTGGGATGGACGTATTTCCTGCGCCAGGAGTACGAGCAGGCTGCTCGCTACTTTGAAGAAGCCATCCAAACTGATCCCCGGTATCCGCGCACATATGCCCACTTGGGCACGATGTACTACGTGCGCCGGAACTATGAAGCGGCCATCGAGTCGCTCGAGGAGGCTGTTTCGCTGGGCATGAGCTCGGAAGATGTCTTTTACATGCTCGGTCTGGCGTATGCCTTTGTTGACAGGTGTGACAAGGCTATCCCGTGGTTGGACCGCGCACTGGCCGTGAACCCAAATTCGGAGCCAGCTCTGGCTGGCAAAGCCTACTGCCAGGGCCAGTAACGGCAAGAGGGTGCCGCCCTTAGCAAGCAAGCTTCGTTCTACGCACAGGAGGAGGAGTATGCCTGACGAGCACGTGCCCCACCAAACCGCCACAAACAACGGCGACGACCTAACGCACATCAAGGGGATTGGCCCCAAAATTGCCAAATTGCTCCGGGAAGCCGGCATCACTACTTACGAGGCCCTGGCCAACGCCGACGTGGAGTGGTTACGTGACCTGCTGGCCCACGCCGGCCACGGCTACAACTTGGTTGACCCCACCTCTTGGCCCGAACAAGCCCGGCAACTGATGCAATCGCAGGGAGAACAGCACCCTCCCCAGCAAGAACAGGAGCCACCTCAGCAGGAAGCCCCCCCACCACCCGAACAGGAACCCGAGGCAGCCTCTCATGCGTCCGTTGTGGTTCCGCCGGAAGCCTGGCGCCCGACGGAAGAGGCCCCTGACCCGCAGGCCGCTTCAGGGGCCGCAGAGGCCGCTGTTACGCCAGAACAATCACGTGTGGCGCCTTCCATGGAAGGTGCAGCCGCTCCTCCAGCAGCTATCGGGAGCACGTGGCAACAGGGGTGCCTCTGGGCTGCGATGACTTTGATTGCCAGCGCAGTCGTGACGGCGGCTCTGGTGCTGGGAATTCTGTTCCAACTGAACGGCACCCTGGCCTTCACGACCAGCCCACCTGTGCGTGACCTCCAATCCCGCACGACACAACTCGAACGGCAAGCCAGCGACATCGGGAGTCGGCTTGAAGCCGTGCAAGCCCGCACCGACGCCTTGGATTCAGACGTGCGCCGTTTGGAACGCCTGTCCGACCAGATAGCCACTCTGGAGGCTGAACAGGCCGCTTTCCAGGAACGTGTTTCTAGGCTGAACAACGCCATGTCCACAGTGGAAGCCCAAATGTCGGCCGTCCAGGCCGATGTAAAGGCAGCGGAGGAACGCCTGGAACTCGTGGCGACGCGGGTGGGGACGTTCGACGGGTTTCTCCTCGACATGCGCGACGTGTTGTTGACCGTCAAACCGTTGCCGACGACGACGCCCACGCGAACGCCCACAGTGACCAGAACCCCAACTCGCACACGGACACCAAGCGTCTCGCCAACGCGCTCGCGCACGCCCACCCGTACACCTCGCCCAACGCGCACACCGGCCCGAACGCCCACGGTGACCCCGACGCCTCGCGTCACGCTAACTCCCACGGGGACGCCGACACGCTAAGTTCGACGTTCGCTGGAGTCAAGTACTACTCGACCACAGTGAATTTTGAGCAAAACGCCGACAGAGAAGATTCCACGTTGCACCGAAAAAACCTAACAACATTTCTTCCAATGGCGCGCGAAGCGCGCCATTGGAAGAAATATTCCCTTTTTAGCTGATAAACGACCACGCAGGTTTACACAGAAATCTGCGTGGTCGTGTGGTACTCGACCACAGTGAATTTTGGGTAAAACGCCGACAGAGAAAATTCTCTATTGCACCGAAAAAGTCTAACGATATATCTTCCAATTGCGCGCAAAGCGCGCAATTGGAAGATATATTCCCCTTTTTAGCTGATAAACGACCACGCAGATTTACATAAAAATCTGCGTGGTCGCGTAGTAGTACCAACCGTGGTGAGCAAGAGGTGGAAAGGAGTCTTCCAATGGCAACGGCACAGCGACAGATGGTCGCTTCGCCCCAAACGCCGTCGTTCCTCGGGCGCCTGGTGCGTGCGTTCGTGAAACTGGTGCTCACGGTGGTGGCTGTGATGTTGGGAGTGGTTTTGGGTCTCGTGCTCTATTGGGGAATCTACACCACGATCATCTTACCCCTTCAAAGCAACACCCAGGCTATCGCAACGCTGGACCGTGCGCTCCAGGCCGAGCGGGACAACGTGACGCGGGAGTTTACCCGCCGTGACGCTCGCCTGGCCGAGGTAGAAACATCGCTGGTAAACCAGCAAGCCCGCATTGACCAACTGGCTGGCGAGATGCAAACAACGCAAAAGGACCTGGTTGCCCTGGAGGAGCAACTGACGGCGGAGTTGTCCCAGGTCCAAGAAAGCTTGGAACAACTCCAGAGCCGTGTGGCCACGTTGCGCCGGGAAGCCGAGCGCACCCAGGGACACGTGCGGAACCTCCAAGCCGACCTGGCCCGCGTGGAAGCCGACCTGGCCGACCTCGGCGAGCAAGTTGAATCGCTCCAGGCTGTGCTCGACCAGCACGCCGTGGAACTCAACGCCATGAGCAGCGACATCGCCGACCTCCAGCAAGCGGTGCTGGCTCCGGGAGGCCAGGTAGCCCGCCTACAGCACACTGCGCAACTCTTGCAGGCTGAGGCCAATCTGCTCAACGCCCAACGCGAGTTCCTCCACCGCAACTTCGGCCTGGCAACCGAGTACCTGGAGCGCACGCGGAACACCGTGGCCCTTCTTGCCGACCAAGCCGAAGGGGAGGAACGGGAGCAGCTTGCCAGTGTTGTCACCCTGCTGGACGAGGCGCTGGACATGCTGGAAACCGACCCCTTTGCGGCCGCCGGCGCGCTCGACGCGGCCTGGCGGGCTCTGGACGCGCTCGCGCGATAAAGTACCACTCCGAGGAGTGTGGCTGCCATGAGTGAACGGCGTAACCGTCCAAAGCGCCCCCCCTTTCCACCCGTGCTGGCACTCGTCAGTGGCATTTTCGCCGTTTCCACGGGCGCCATTTTCGTGCGGCTGGCCAGCGAGGCGCCTCCCCTCGTGGTGGCGGCCTACCGGGTGGGGCTGGCCTCCCTCCTGCTGGCTCCCATCGCGTGGTGGCGAGCCCGCCACGAGTTGCGCCGCCTTTCGGCCCGCGACTACGTGCTGGCCGTGCTGGCTGGCTTCTTTCTTGCCCTCCACTTCGCCACCTGGGTTTCCTCGCTCTACTACACTTCTGTGGCCAGCAGTGTGGTGCTGGTCAACACGAACCCTCTCTGGGTGGGGCTGCTGGCCCCGTTTGTGAGCAAGGACCGCATTACCCGGTTGATGGCCTTGGGCATTGGCGTGAGCGTCGTTGGCGGGGTGATTATCGGCATGGGGGACCTGGCCATCAGCGGCCAAGCCCTGTTTGGCGACTTCCTTGCTATCTTGGGAAGCATCTGTGCGGCCTTTTACATCCTCTTGGGGCGCAACGTGCGCCGCCAGGTTTCCCTGCTGGCCTACGTGATGGTCTGTTACGGCTCGGCAGCCATCATCCTGTGGATCATCGTGCTGGTGACCGGCCAGCCCATCACGGGATACAGCCCCTTCACCTACACCATGTTCCTGGGGATGGCGCTGGTTCCCCAAATCATCGGTCACAGCAGTTATAACTGGGCGCTGGAATGGGTGAGCGCGAGCATGGTGGCCGTGGGGCTCCTGGGTGAGCCCATCGGCAGCACCATTCTGGCCTACATCCTGTTCGGTGAACGCCTCACGTGGGCCAAAGTAGTGGGAGGAGCCTTCATTCTCACCGGCATCTACCTGGCCGTCCGTGGGGAAGAGCAAGCTGCTCCTAAAACGACTGAGCTGCTGGAGCCCACTGGATAGCCCGAGGAGACGGAAATGGAAATCGTCAACGTCTACTCTGACGAACTGTCGTGGGGCACCTCCCCTCACCACATTGCCACCCGCTTCAAGGACTTGGGCACTGAAGGGGCCACCGATGGCGTCAAAATGCTCTACGTGGAAGTGGCCCCCGGGGGGCGTATCATGCTGCACGCCCACGGTGCCGAAGTCTTCTTCGTCATCGAGGGCTACGGGCGCTTCACCGTGGAGCACGAGGAGACGGACGTCGGTCCCGGCGACCGCATCATCGTCCCGCGCGGGCACATTCAGGGGGTGCGCAACACCGGCACGGTGCCCCTGCGCATGATCGCCGTCCAGCCACCCAGCGGGGCCCGCTTCTATTGGCTGAAGTTCAAGGACCTGTTGCGCCGCATCTTCACCTGAGCTTCAAGGGGTGTCCAGCGCCACCCCCTCGCTCGGCATGAAGCGCTCCTGTGAGAGCACGACAGCACTGTGGCCAGCACTGCGGTCGGTTTCGTCTTCAGGGGCTTCGGCCTCCTCTTCCAGAAGGGCTTTCAACCGCTCCACTTCTTCGGCCGATAACTGGTAGTGCTTGGCTTTCCCGAGCAAGAACTCGGCCAGCGTGTGCTGAACTTGTCGGCTCAGGTCAGCCGCGCCCTTGAACGAGTGCCACTGCACGCCCGCTTCCCGCACGAAGATTTCCCCGGCCGGCGTGCGGGTCACATTTTTCTTGAGAAACGCCACGGAGCGGCGCCGGGCTCGGCGAGCCAGATACCACTCCAAGCCCACAGGCGCGCGGATGTCCCCGCCCATGATGAGCAGGTGAAGGTCGGCTGTTTGCACGGCCTTCCGGTCCAGTGGCTCGCCTTCCAGCGGTGACTGCACGATGTGCCAGGCCAGCGTGACTGGCAGCTCCACAATGGCGCGCGCCAGGGCGTCGCGCTCGGCCATCAGGTCCGAAGCCGCCGAAATGTAGATGGTCACAGGCGACGAGCGCTCCTGCATGGCCCACCTCCCGCAAAGTGTGCTGCTTGAACATTGTAGTGGGAACCGGGCTACGAGCAACTGCCAGGTCTTGTCCGCTGGCACCTCCTATTTGTCACTTCAGGGCGAGCAGGATACCATACGGCAGACGAATCTTGGGCCCGAGGTGCTGAACACATGGAAGAAAAGGGGCAAATCGAAAAAACGACCGGCCTGCCAGAGAAGGCTCACCGCTTTCATGCCGCCGAGTGGAGGGTCCGTGCGAGGCGAACTTGGCGCGTCGCCGCCCTTTTCTTCAGGCGGCGCGTGTGGCGGCCAACGAAACGCTTGCTTCGCGCGGCAGGCGAGGCGACGAAGCGGCGGGCCAAGTGGCTGGTCCGCGCGTCGTGGATTTTTGTTCGGCGGGAGGTGTGGCGCCCATCGCGCCGCTGGATTCAGATCACGTACACAGAGAGCAAACCTCGCCTGGTGCAGGGCCTGCGGGATGCAAGAGACCAGGCAGCCGCCTTCTCCCGGCATGCCTTGGCGTTCTGGAGGGCCCACCGCCCCGCCTTCCTGAACGACCCCGTGGCGGTGCGCGTGCTGGTTCTGGCGGCAGGGTTGAACCTGGCGGTGTGGGGGTGGCTGGCTCTGTTGTACTCCTCTTTGCCCCCCTTCGTCCCGCTCCACTTCGACGCGGCCGGAAACCCGGACCGCATTGTGGTCCGCCGCGAGGTCTTCACCTTGCCGGCCATCGGCCTGGTGGTGTTTCTGGCCAACACCAGCTTGGGGGGAGCGCTGTACCGCCGCCTGCCCTTTGCCAGCTATGTGCTCTTTGGCGGCGCCACGCTGGTGCAAAGCCTTCTGCTCGTCACGGTGTGGCACCTCTTGGTCAATTGGGGCTAAAGGAGGGTTTTAACGCCTGACTTCACCCTCCTTTGCCTTGCTCTTCCTGTTCAACGCGGGCCCGTTCCCGCAGGACGCGCTTCAGGATCTTCCCCGTGGCACTCTTGGGCAGTTCGGCCACGAAGCGCACCTCGCGCGGGGCCTTGTAGACGGCGATGCGCTCCCGCACAAAGGCGATGAGTTCCTCGGGTTGGAGCGACATGCCCTCTTTCAGCACCACATCGGCCGCCACAGTCTCGCCCTTCACCGGGTCGGGCTTGCCGTAGACGGCCACTTCCTTCACAGCGGGGTGCTGGTAGATGACGTTTTCCACCTCGGCGGGGAAGACCTTGAAGCCGGCCGCGTTGATCATGTCCTTCACGCGGTCCACGATGTAGAAGTATCCCTCGTCGTCGGTCATGCCCACATCGCCGGAGTGAAGCCAGCCGTTGCGGACGGCCCGGGCTGTCTCCTCCGGCCTGCCCCAATAGCCCAGCATCACTCCAGGGCCGCGAATGACGATTTCGCCCCACTCGCCCGGGGGGAGTTCGTTGCCCTCCTCGTCCACGATTTTCATCTCCACGTTCTCGATGGGCTCGCCAATGGAACCGAACTTGTGCTGAAAGTCGTGGTTGTACGAGGCAAAGGGGCTGCACTCGGTGAGGCCATACCCCTCATACGTCATCAGGCCGGTCTTCTCCTTCCAGCGCAGGGCAACCTCCTTTGGCATGGTGGCAGCGGCCGTGAAGTAGTAACGAATCGAAGAAAGGTCCCACCTGGAGGTGTCCATGTTGAGCAGATACACGTAAATGGTGGGCACGGCGTAGAAGCAAGTGGCCCGGTGGCGTTGGATGGCGTCCAACACCGGCTCGGGCTCGAAGCGGGGCAGCAAAACGAGCGTGGCGCCGGCTGTGAAGCCGCCGTTCATGATGAAATTCTGCCCGAAGACGTGGAAGAGGGGCAGGAAGAGCATCAGCCGGTCGTCCGGCGTCAGTTTAGTGTGGTGGACGGTGCTGTACATGTTGGAGACGATGTTCCGGTGGGAGAGGGTGGCCCCCTTGGGGAAACCGGTCGTGCCGGAGGTGTAGAGAATGGCGGCGGGTTCGTCCGGTTCCATGTCCGTCGCCTTGAGGGTGGAGGCGGCGTTTTCAGTCAGGCTGTCCAGCGCCAGGTGACCGCCGGTGTCCCCTTCCACCACAATGACGTGCTGCAGGTTGGGCAACTCACCAGTGGGGACGTGCTGGAGCAGGTCGCCTGTCGTGAAGAGGGCCTTGGCTCCGCAGTCGTCCAGAATGTAGCGCACCTCTTGGGCCTTGAGCAGAGCATTGAGCGAGACGGCCACAGCGCCGATTTTCTGAATGGCGTAGTAGGCCAAGGGAAAGGCTGGCATGTTGGGCAAGTAAATGCCCACGCGGTCTCCTCGTTCAATGCCCAGGCCAAGCAGGGCGTTGCCAATGCGGTTCACCGTCTCCTCGAACTCCGCGTAAGTGTAGACGCGGTCGCCAAAGATGATGGCTGGCTTGTCGGGAAAGTGTCGGCGGGCTCGTTCGATGTTGTGGCTAACGTTCATACGGGCCTCCTCTCAGGATTCGCTGACTTTCAACCTTTCGGCCTCCACCGGCACCGCCTGTGAACGGAGAGGACCTGACGGAGCAGCATCTCGTCTGAGGGCAAGACGGAACTTGCCAGAGGGCAGGGTCATGGCACAATATATCACGCTTTTGTCGTGAAGGCAATTGAAACGGAAAACGAAGGGGGCCGGCCCTTTAAGGCCGGTCATCACATCGGGGAGCATGATGAGGAACACATCGCCACAAATTCACGAAACCTCTTTCCACGTGCGGTACGCCGAAACCGACCAGATGGGACTGGTTCACCACACCGCCTATTTCGTGTGGTTCGAGGAAGGGCGCAGTGACTATATGCGCGCGCGAGGCGCCAGCTACCGGGACTTCGAGCGAGATGGCTTTTTCCTGCCCGTGGTGGACTGTGGTGCCCGCTTCGTGGCACCAGCTCGCTATGACCGCCGGGTGACGGTGCGCACTTGGGTGAGCGAACTCAAGTCGCGCTCCTTGACGTTCGAGTACGAGGTGATAGATGCCGAAACGGGAACAGTTCTGGCCACCGGATTTACCCGTCACTTGTGTACTGACCGCGAAGGACGGCCGCGTCGCATTCCCGAAGCGTGGCGGGCCAAGTTGGAGGTGGCACCGTGAAGCCGCGCGAGCGCGTGCTGGCGGCCTTGAAGGGTGAACCGGTTGACCGGCCTGCCTTCAGCTTGTGGCGCCATTTCCACGACCGCGACGCCACGCCAGAAGGGTTGGTGGAGGCCACGCTGGAATTCGTGCGCCGCTGGCAGCCGGACTTCGTCAAGCACACCCCCACCGGCCTCTACGCTGTCGAAGACTGGGGCCTGCCCATCCGGCGCTTCGACGACCCACATCACCCGCCGGAACGGGTGCGCCCCCTTTTCGACGCGCCCCACGGCTGGTACGAACTGGAAGTGTTAAACGTGAGGGCCGGCGCGCTGGGACGTGAGTTGCGTGGCCTGCGGCTGTTGCGGGAGGTCTTGCCTCCCGAGGTGCCCATCCTCATGACGGTCTTCAGCCCGCTCACGCTGGCCTACAAGCTGGTGGGGGAGCGCGTCGTTGACGACCTGCGAGATGCTCCGGAGGCACTTCATGCCGGGTTGCGCGTTATCACCGCCACCATGACCCGCTACGTGGTCGCTGTCCGCGAAGCGGGCGCCGATGGGCTCTTCTTCGCCACGCAACTGGCCACGGAAAATTGGCTGACACGGGAGGAGTACGCCCGCTTCGGCGAGCCGTACGATCGCCAGGTGCTGGAGGCTTGGCCGGGCGGTGAGCCGGTTGTGCTCCACTTGCACGGCACCCGCGTCTTCTTCGACCTGGCGGAGTCATACCCAGCAGACGGGGTAAGCTGGCACGACCACGAGACTTCGCCCTCCCTGGCCGAGGCGCTGGAGCGCACCCGCAAGGGGCTGGTGGCCGGCCTGGACCGCAACGCCTTTTTGCAAGGAGCCGACGTGGTGCGCCGCCAGGTTCGCGAAGCCTTGGCTGTCACGGGGGGCCGGCGCCACGTGTTGGCCCCTTCCTGCGTCATCCCCACGCAGGTCACGGACGAGGCGCTGGCAGCCGTGGTGGAAGTTGTCGTAGAACGGACGTAAGTCGGAAGACCTCGAACGCTCCGTTCAAGCGGTTGACGCCGGCATCCACCAAATGGTGGAGTTCCGACTCGGCCGGAACGATGCCTCTTTCCTCCACCACACATCTCCCCAAAATCCATCGTGCGGTTGTTCCCCAACGCGCGCACACCGTGTACAGTAAGTGTGAAGAAACGGAGACCTACAGTTCACAGTGAGGAGGGATGAGGTATGCGCGGGTTGCTTGCGCTTATCCGCCAGGAAGTTCGCCTCTACTTGCGGGAACCAGCGGCCTTTTTCTTCACCCTGGTGTTCCCGTCGCTGCTGATCGTCATCTTCGGCTACACCTTCGGCCAGGAAGTTATCTACGAGCGACCTGACGGCTTGGCCTTTCGCGTCATTGACGTCATGGTGGCGGGCAACCTCTCCTGGGTGATGGCCTCCATTGGATTGCTGGGAGTGTATCCCACCCTGACGGCCATGCGAGAAACGCACGTGCTGAAATTCTACCACACCCATCCCATCCGTGCCTCCCACCTGATGGCTGCCCATTACGTCACCGGCGTGGTCACCACGGCGCTCTCGCTGGCGATCATGCTGGTGATAGGGTGGCTCCTCTTCCGCGTGCGCTTTGGGGGGAATTACCTGCTGATGGTGCTGGTCTTCCTGGTTATCTACACCGCCTTCTTCTCCATGGGGTTCACCCTGGCAGGAGTGACGCGCACCGCCCGCCTGGCCCAGGCGTTGGGCAGCGTGATCTTCTTCCCCATGTTCGCCATCTCTGGCTCCATGGGACCGCGCGACGTATTCCCTCCCTTTCTGAAACTGCTGTCCGACCTTATGCCCCTCTCTCACGCCTTCGACGTCATCACTGCCGTCTGGATGAGCCAGCCGGGCTTTGAGGTGCTGAAGGAGGTGCTGTTTACCTACCGGGAGGGCACTACCATTGGGGGCGTGACCCTGTTCGAGGGGGTACAGGTGTACCAGTCCCTGCTCTACCTGGTAGCCCTGGCCACGGTCATGTCGGCTCTCGCGGTAAAGACGTTCCGGTGGGACACGGAGTAATACCAATTGGGCGTGGAAATGGCATGAGGTCACGTACTCCTTCAGAGACTCGGAGGCGAGTGCATGAACGTGTGCGGCGCCGCCGTACGAAAAAGAGAAATTGTGGCGTGCAGGGGCGGCGAAGCCGCCCCTGCACGCCACAATTT
>WFWG01000131.1 GCA_015491235.1 Ardenticatenaceae bacterium | reverse complement strand
TTCGCCAGAAAGGTGTGATAGATGCGCATGACGTTCATCATCTGCCTCCTGTCTCGCTGTTAGGCTCTCGTCCTGTTTAAGGATACCATAGCAGGAGGCTTGCTTGCTATCCGGCCCTTGGAAACCTTGGAAATTTGTGTCAGGTAGCTAGGCGCGGAAAAAGTTAAAGTTGGGGGTAGAGGAAGGAAAAGGCCCCACACCTGCCCCGGAACGAGAAGGAGATGATATCCGACAAGCGAGCTACGAATCCACCACGATTAACAATCACCCAGCCAAGGCGATAATTGTTCCGTCCGATAGAGGGATGTTATACGGAGTACTCTGGCAAGTGAAGGGCACGTGGCTCTACGTGGGAGGATACCTGCCGATGGAGGAAATCCGTGCTGTTGCAGAAGGGTTGGAATACAGGTCCAAGTAACTGCTGGACGTCTTGGAGCAACAAGGAGATGACGGCGATTTGAGATTTCGACGCACACGGCGGAGTTCCACGTGGGCAACGTGTTGACGAAGCCGGGATTCAACTCCCGAGTGGAGGCGGCCGTGTGGGCCCAAAAACACCGCCTGTGTGAGTGAGGCGACCTGTGGATTTCCACAGGACAAAAACTCGTGATTTCCACAGTGACACTCATTGTTCGCTCAATTTTTACACAGAAAGTGAAGTGGCGCCACCAGGAGGCCACCCGAAAGGCCCGCCGGCGCCTGGGGTAGCGTTTGTATGTCACCAATGCGCCGCCGGACGCCCTTTCCTTGTCCCAAGCGGTATGGGCCTACCGGGGAACACCCCGCATTGACCGCAACTTCAGCCGCTTGAAGGGACACCTGCTGGGCGTCCGTCTCTTGTATGTACAGCGCGAAGACCATGCCCGCGGGATAGTGCGCCTGCTTTCGCTGGCCTTGCGAGTGCTGACGGTGGTGGAGCACGTGGTCCGAAAAAATCCTGCAGGCCACCGGGGAAACCCTAAAAGGCCTCTACGCTGGCAACCCCAACCGAGAGACGGCCCGCTCCACGACCGCGCGGCTGTTGAAAGCCTTTCACAGCATCACGTTGAGCATCGTGCGTCTGCCTGAGCAAACGATTCGTCATGTCATCCCTTTGTCTGCGCTCCAGGAACGTATCTTGGAACTGTTAGGTCTCCCGGCCTCCATCTACGAGGACCTAGCTCTGCTGGTTGAGCCTATTCCGCCTTAGTGCTCTCAAATTGAGCGAACGAGAGGTGATAAGCCCTGTCCACTGTCGGAAAAAACTTGCTCGGAAGGGCAAACTTCCCTATAATACACAAGGATGCAAAATTGAGGAGGGATGCCGGAGCCTGGTTGAACGGGGCGCACTCGAAATGCGCTGTGGCCATTGCGGCCACCGGGGGTTCGAATCCCTCTCCCTCCGCCTGTGCAGGCGAGGTTCAAAGGCCTCGCCTGCTTTTTATCCGCAAGCCAATCCTGCCACTCCAAGCAGTAGCCCATGAGAGCACTGGTGATCGTCAACCCCGTGGCCGGCTCGGCCGCTGAACAGCGTGAGAAGCTCCGCACAGCGGTTGGCTACCTCGCTGAGCACGGCTGGACGATCACCTGGCGTGAGACAAGCCCCTCATGCTCTGCTGCTCATCTGGCCCGTGAAGCCGTCGAATCCAAACTCGACGCGGTTGTCGTGGCGGGGGGCGATGGCACCATCAACGCCGCGATCCAGCCGCTGGTGCACACGCCGGTGCGCCTCGGCGTGTTGCCCGTGGGCACAGCTAACCTGTGGAGCATCGAGACGGGCATCGCCACAGCCCCGGTCCTCTTTCCCCAGGATTTGATGCGCGCCGCGCAGGTGCTGGTGGAAGGCGAAACCGTGGCCGTGGACACCGGGCTGGCCGGGTCGCACTTCTTTTTGCTGCTCGCTGGCGTGGGGTTCGACGCGATGATCACCCGCCTGGTGGACCTCCCCACCAAGCGACGCCTGGGCGGGTTTGCCTACGTGTGGAAGGCCGCCCAGGAGCTTCCCCGCTACCGCGGCACAATGGCCCGCATTTCGATTGACGGCACCGTGCACGAGAAGCGCGTGGTGCTGGTTACCATTAGCAACACCAGACTCTACGCGGGCCTGCCGCTGGCGCCGGAGGCCTCGTTCGTGGACGGCGTGCTGAACGTGACGCTCTTCGAAGGACGAAGCTGGCCCACGTTGGTGCTGGCTCTCCTTTCGGCCCTCTTCGGCTGGCGCGTGCGGCCTCCGACGGTCCACCGCCTGCTGGCTCAGGAAGTTCACATCGTGGCGCCCCGCCCGCTACCGGTTCAGGTGGACGGGGAACCCATCGGCGAGACGCCTATGACCTTCCGAGTCGTCCCGGCTAGCCTCCAGGCCATTGTGCCGCGCCAAACAGCCGAGCGGCTGCGCGCCGAACGCGCTCACCGCGCTCCCAAGTGACTACGGCGCCCCTTGGCTCCGCTCCCGCAGCTTCCGGCGCATGATCTTGCCGGTGGCCGTCAGGGGAAGACTGTCCACAAACTCGATCAGCCGGGGGTACTCGTGGGCAGCGAGGCGGGTCTTCACGTAGGCTTGAATTTCCTCCGCCAGCGCCTCGCTGGGCTCGTAGCCGGGGTTGAGCACGATGAAGGCCTTCACGACCTCGTTGCGGGTGGCGTCGGGCACGCCCACCACGGCGGCCATGCTCACCGCCGGGTGGCCCATGAGGCAGTCTTCGATTTCTCCCGGCCCAATGCGATAGCCCGCACTGATAATGATGTCGTCGTTGCGCCCCACGAAGCGGATGTAGCCCTCCTCGTCCATAACGCCCACGTCGCCAGTCAGCAGCCAGTCTCCCAGGAACTTGTCGCGAGTGGCCTGCGGGTTGCGCCAGTACTCCAGGAACATGACCGGATCGGGGCGCTTGACAGCAATCTGGCCCAACTGGCCCGGCGGCAGCCGACGGCCCCGTTCGTCAATGATGGCCACTTCGTGGCCCGGCACCGGCCGCCCCATGACACCTGGCTTGGCCGGCATAATGGCCGCGCAGGAGGAGACGATCATGTTGCACTCGGTCTGGCCGTAGAATTCGTTGATGGTGAGGCCAAAGGTGTTGCGACCCCACTCAAGCAACTCGGCCCCCAGGGGCTCGCCGCCGCTGGCGATAGTGCGCATCTCGTAGCGCCAGCGCTTCCACGGCTCGGAAACGGTGCGCATCATCTTCAGGGCTGTGGGCGGCAGGAAAGCGTTGCGCACCTCGAACTCCGCAATAAGCTGAAAGGCGGCTTCGGGGTCAAATTTCTTAAAGCGGTGAGAAACCACGGCGATGCCGTGGTGCCAGGCGGGCATGAGCACGTCGTACAGTCCTCCAATCCAGGCCCAGTCTGCCGGTGTCCAGATGCGGTCGCCGGGCTGGGGGAAGAAATCGTGAGACATCTCCACGCCGGGCAAGTGGCCCAAGAGGGTGCGATGGGCGTGCAGGGCGCCCTTGGGCGGCCCCGTGGTGCCCGACGTGTAAATGATGAGCGCCGGGTCCTCGGCGGAGGTGTCCACCGGGGTGAAGTCGGTGGGCTGGCGTTCCCGCTCCCTGTGAAAGGCGACGCTTTCCGCCCCCTTCCCTTCGATGTCGAAAACCACCTCGAGGTCAGGAAGGTCAGGCCGGATTTGGGCAATCTTGGCCGCTCCTTCGCTGTTGGTGACGACAGCCTTTGCGCCGCTGTTTTTCAGCCGGTAGGCCAACGCTTCCACGCCGAACAGCGTGAAAAGGGGCACGGCGATAGCGCCCAGCTTGTAAATGGCCACGTGGGTGTAGGCGGTTTCGGGCGTCTGCGGCAACAGTACCCCCACGCGGTCGCCCTGTCCGACGCCGTGAGCAGCCAACACATGGGCCGTTTGGTTGGAGAGCTGACGCATGTCCTCAAAGGTGTAGGTGTCGGCGCCGCCGTCCTCCCGCTTGTGGATGAGGGCCACGCGGTCGGGAGCCGTCTCAGCCCACTTGTCACACACGTCCACCCCAATGTTGTAACGCTCGGGAATATCCCACTGAAACGCCCGAACCAACTCCTCGTAGCTGGAAGCCTGGGGAAGCATGGCGTTCGTCTCCTTTCTCCAAATTCAGCAGCAGGAATTCACCGTCTCTTGTCGAATTTCACCACGAACCAGCCCAGCCTGAAGACTTCGGAAATCAGGTACAGGTCCACGGCGAAGAGCAGGACGGCAAGAGCGACTTTCGCCAGGAGGGTGTCGAGGGCGGTGGTGGCGAAGAAGGAAACGAAAAGACCACCAGGCAGGCGCACTCCAGTGGTTGAGCCTTCCGTTGCCTTTCCAAAGAAGAGCCAGTAATGGAGGGGAAGGGCTAAAGTGAACAACCCCACGTTCAACAGGAGGCGGCCGGGAAGGGGGCCAGCCCTGAGAAGCACGGCCACAGCGTTGGCGATGAAATACAGTCCGACGACGGCGAACGGCAAGCTGCCAAGCACTGGCAGGAGGGGGGACCGGCCACCAAAGTATTCCTCGCGCGGGAAAATGTTCAAGAGCGCGAGGAGCGGCAATATGCCCACGCCCAGGAAGAGCAAGCCACAACCACAGCCAGTGGCCGCACGCACAACTCGGTTTTCGGCCAGCGCGGGCATTTGCTGATGAGAAGGCTTGGGGGAAGCAGGCATACCTAGAGCACTACTTTTCATTTTCACTTGACAAGAGTTGGTCGAGAAAGTCGGACAAACCGGGCACAAGCTCGAATCCCCCCGCCGCATCCGCCCCCAAGGTGTTGGAGAGGCTACTGTTCATGCTCGCCAGCACCTGTTGCCACGTGGAAAGTTGCTCGGCAAGAGGGGTCTGGGCAAGGGGAATTTCGACGGGCACAGTCATGCTGATAGGCACGCGGGCATAGACGGGAATCTCGCGGTTGATTTCCACAGGAACAGTCAGGCTGAGGGGAATGTCGGTCTTAATGGGCACGTTGATGGTTTGTGACCCAACCGGTCCAAGGCTAAAAGTCATGCGAAGCTGGGCATTCAGGGGAATCGTCGTGTTGATGGGCACTTCCAGGCGTTCTTGGAACGGCACCGTGGCCTTCACCTCGAGTTCGTGGCTGATGGGCACCGTGATCGAAATCGTGCTGGAAGCCAGGTCGTCAAGCTGCTCGGCTGCCATGCCCAACGATTGGGCGGCCATCTGTCCCCCCGCTGCCAGCGCTTGTTCAAGGCGCACTGCTGAAACGATGAGGACCACGTTCAAGCCGAGTGAGAGAAACACCAGAATCGTCAGGAAGATCATATACAGCCGGGCGCGTGTGCTCATTGCTATGCTCCTTCATTCTAACCGTTACCTAACTCCCATACCATCGCCACACCGAAATCCAGAAATCTCAACCTCTTCCTGCCAGCACCGCGTCGAGGCGGCGGCGCAGCGCGGGAAGCGGCTGAACGCCTACAATGCGGTCCACTGGCCGCCCGTCACGAAAGATAATAAGCGTGGGAATGCTCTGCACGCCGAAGGAGGCCGCCGTGCGCGGGTTCTCGTCCACATTGAGCTTGCCCACCTTCACGCGGCCGGCATATTCGTGCGCCAGCTTCTCGACGGTGGGAGCAATCATGTGACAGGGACCACACCAGTCCGCCCAGAAGTCCACCAGCGCCACGCCTGAACGGACGAAATCGGCAAAGGTGGCATCCGTCACCGTTACCGGCTTCGTCGGCTGAGCTGGACCACGGGGTTCCGGCCGAGGCGGCCGAGACGGTCGCGGCTCACTGGGGGTCGCTCCCCTCAGCGGCACCGCCGGCCCCTGCAAGGGTGTTGCCGGGCGATCTGGCCGCTCGCCGAGCAAATAAGCAACCCACGCACGGAGGATCGCCTCCGACGGGGCTCCTTCACCTCGCTGGATGACCGCCCCTTCCTTGACCAACAACAACGTAGGTACTCGCGTTACACCTTCACGCCGGACGGCTTGGGGAGCATCCTCAACGTTAAGCTTGACCACGAGCAAACGTCCCGCCAACTCGCGGGCCAAGCGGTTCAGCGAGGGATCAAGCGTTTCGCAAGGCGGACAATCACGCCGCCAAAAAACAGCCAGCACAGGCAACGGGGCCCTCAAGACAGCCCGTTCGTAGGCCGCGTCATTGGCGTGAATGGGCGCGTTGAAGACTGCCATTACCGCACCTCCAGCTCGTTCAAGCGCTCCTCCACAATCTGCCGGGTGATTTTGCCGGTCCACACGTGCTGGAT
This sequence comes from Ardenticatenaceae bacterium, assembly GCA_015491235.1. Classification (GTDB taxonomy): domain Bacteria; phylum Chloroflexota; class Anaerolineae; order Ardenticatenales; family Ardenticatenaceae; genus WFWG01. The sequence continues at coordinate 1,344 of WFWG01000131.1, read as the reverse complement.
TGTTCCATCGGCGTCCACCAACCAGGAGGTGGGAATGCCCAACAGTTTGTAAACCGAAAGCGCATCAGCCTGTTTACCAATTACAATGGGAAAGGTTATCCCGAGTTCGTTTACGAATTTTTCCACCAAATCCGGGGGTTCTTCCAGGTCTACCCCCACGACAGTCAGTTTGGACTCCGTATAAAGGGCCTGTAGTTCCGGCATCTCTTCCTTGCAAGGAGGACACCACGTTGCCCAAAAGTTAATGAGGCGCACTTCTCCGGCAGCCACCTCGTTCAGGCGAACAGCCGCGCCATCCTCCAGCCGGTATACGGTTGTAGCTGGAACAGGCGTCCCCACCAGTGGATGGCGCGACTCCAGGGAAACTCTTGGCTGGGACGAGCGCTTCAAGGAAGGGATGTTCAACGCGCAACCAACCAAGACGACGGCAACGACCACTAAACTACCCACTTGTAGGCATTTCTTGTCAAGAAATACGCGAGCGGCTCTGTACAAGTTTCCCTCCTTTCCTTCCCTCGCTGCTAAAGCTGCTCCAGTGCAATTGTAAGATTTCCCCGGAAAGACGCCAAAACTTCCGCTAGCGCTCGACCACAGCCCCCCCTTATCAGCGCGACCACAGTGGGCCAAAATCCCTGCCCAGAACCAAGAGGCGTTTGACAAAATCCCAAAATGGGCTATAAATATGCACCGGTGATCGGCACCTTGACAGTACAAATTCGGGGCTCGCTTTCTCGTCCCCCTTAAACGGCGGGGCCGGAAAAGAGCGGAGCCCTCATTTGACAGGAGTCTGTTTCACGGTATAATCTTCGAGGAGCCTTACGGGAAGCAGAAAAGGCTTGCTTCACCCAAACCCCTCTTACCGTGAGGCGATCGCAAAGGTTTGAGGGATTTGACAAGCCCCAGGTTTCCTGTTATAATAGTTGTTGCCTCTAATGAGGTGAAGCACCTCGAAAACTCTAACTTCAGAGAGACCGGAATTGCGCACATCGCTTGGCATTTCGCACCGACAGATGAAGAGGCGGGGAAGACGTGCCGTGTGACGAGTGAGCAAAGGCGCGTTTGGTTCACCCGCCGCTGTGAGCAAAGCCAAGCGGCGGTTTTTTGTGCTCAGTAGCACCTTACCAATTGAAAAGTGGTCGAGACAAGCCGAGCGGCCGGACATCCCTGTGTGAAGAATATGAGCGGGAGCTGCAACGGCAGCGACCGCATGTGGTTCTTCACGGAGGGTTTGATCCTGGCTCAGGATGAACGCTGGCGGCGCGCCTAACACATGCAAGTCGAGCGCGCAGTCGCCGTCCTTCGGGGCGGCGGCGGGCGAGCGGCGAACGGGTGAGTAACACGTGG
>WFWG01000130.1 GCA_015491235.1 Ardenticatenaceae bacterium | reverse complement strand
ATGCTCCACCGGGACAGCCTCCAACACGGCCTGTGCCTTTTCGGCCAGATCGGGGCCGTAAACGAACAGGCGGGGGGCGGCGTCCTCTACCAGCCCCTTGAGTTCATGGGGAGTCAGGCGCCAGTTCAGCGCTTGCAGGATGTAGCCTCCTTTCTGACAGGCAAAGAGCACGTCCAGGTACTCCAGACAGTTGGTGGCCAGCACGGCCACGCGGTCGCCCTTCTGGAGCCCCAACCCGGCGATGGCGTTGGTCACGCGGTTGGCCCGGCGGTTCCACTCCCGGTAAGTCACTTCGGCGCCGGTGGTGGCGTCTACCAGGGCCACTTTGCCGGGCGAAAGCTCTGCCCGCCTGGCGAGCCAGTCAGGTGTGCGGTCGTTCCGTGTCCGTTTCATCACCCGTTCCCTCGAAACAGGTTGGCAAAATCCGTCAGGTCTGCTGGTCCCTGTTGCCGGTGTGTTGCTCGAAAAAGGCCACGGCCAGGGCGTTGACGATGTCCGGGCGCTCGATGGTGGGCGCATGGCCCGCGCCCCCGATGACCACCAATGAGGCGTTGGGGATGGCCTCCACGATCTCACGGGCGCACCAGATGGGGGTTAGCACGTCCTCCTCGCCCACCAGGACCAGTGTGGGCGCGCGAATGTGGGAGAGGAGAGGACGCACGTCAATCTGGCGGGCCCCCTCGATGAGGGCGCGCACGGCGTGAACGGGGGCCTGGGCCGCCCTCTCGCGCAGCGCCCGCACCTCGTCGGCGTGTTGTTCCAGGAAGGCGCGGCTCCAGATCCAAGGCAGGGCTACGTCAAAGCGCGCTCCTGGTCCGCCCGCCTCCAGGGCAGCCAGCCAGGAATCCAGCTTGGCTTGCATGAGCGTGTCGGAGTGGGCGAAGGTGTCCACCAGCACAAGACTGGCGACCCGCTCCGGGTGGCGGGCGGCCACGCTCATGGCAATGACGCCGCCGTTGGAGAGGCCCAGCAGGTGGGCGCGCTCCAGGCCCAGCGCGTCCAACAGGCCGACCAGGTCACGGGCGTGCTGGTCCGGCAGGTAAGGCCCCTCCGGCTTGTCCGACTGTCCTTGCCCCCGGCCGTCGTAGAGCACCACGCGGAAGCGAGCTGCGAGTGCCGGAACTTGTAACGCCCAGGCGTTCGTGTCCATCGTCAGGCCGTTGATGCACACCACCGGGAAGGCGGCTTCCGGGCCGTGGAATTCGTAGTACAAGCGCAAACCGTCCACGGAGGCGTGAGGCATGATTCCCCCTTTCCTACACGCTTCCCCACCGCAGGGCCACGGCGCTCCAGGTGTAGCCGGTGCCAGCAGCAGCCAGCACCACCAGGTCACCGTCCTTCAGCAGTCCCCGCTGGTGGGCCAGTTCCAGCGCCATGATTTGGTCCACCGACTGCATGTGGCCGTAGTCGTCCAGGTAGATGGCCTGATCCTGGCTCAGCCCGAGGGCTTCCAGCACGGCGTCGTGGAAGGAGCGCTTCATGTGGACCAGCGCCAGAAAGCGGATGTCCTTTACCTGATACCCGCTCCCTTCCACGGCGCGGGAAATCACGCGCAGAAAGTTGGGCAGCGAGACTTGGCCCAAGCGCTCGGCCATGTATTCCAGGCCCGGCACGTCGAGCTGGTGCAGGTCACGTTCGACGGTCTCGTAGCTGGGCGGGTTGCGGCTGCCCCCGGCCGGCATCACCACCGTTTCGCTGAGGGAGCCGTCACTGATGACAGCGCCGGACAACACTTCGTTCACGGAGTAATCGCGGCGCAGGAGCACGGCTGCCGCGCCGGCGCCGAAGTTGAACATGAAGCGCGCCCGTGGGTTGGTATAGCGCACCAGGTCGTTCTCGCGCGAGGCCGTGACCAGGAGCACGTGGCGCAGTTGTGGGTCGTCCCGCATGAGGGCGCGGGCAACTTTGAGGGCGATGGGAGCCCCGGCGCAGAGGGCGTAGAGTTCGAAGGCGCCCGCGCGGGAGGCACCCAGCAACTGCTGCACCTTCGTGGCCGCCGACCAAACGATGTAATCCTTGTACTCGCTGCCGTGGTAGATGAGCAGGTCCACTTCGTCAGGGGGGAGGCCGGCGCGTTCCAACGCCTGTTGCGCCGCCCGGGCCGCCATCTGGGAGCAGTGGTCGTCCGGGCCGGCCACGTGTTTCCGGCGCACACCCATCTTGCGGGCGACGACGTCCTCGGGAATGCCCGTCACGCGGGCAATCTCAGCGGCTGTCTCGACTCTTTGGGGCACGTACGTCCCCCACGAAAGCACCCCTACGGGAACAGCCATTCCGCGCCTCTCTCCCTCGGAAACGGTTCACGCTTGGGCTTCACGTTCAGTATACCGGAGGTCAGTTACACTGGAGTTACACGGCGAGGGAGCGGGGTGGGCTGGAGAGAGAGAAGCCAGTTACGGCGATCGCGTGCTCGAAACCTCGACCCGCTCGTCCACCAGGGCGTGGAGGAGCCGGGTCGTTTCCTCGGCTGGTGCCACGTTTAACTCCCGCCGCAAGAGCTCGGCGCACTGGCGGTACGTTCGCACCACCATGTGGCGCAACCCCAGCACGTAGTAGGCGCGCATGGCCACCTGATACGCTGGTTCCCAGAGGGGATCCACTTCCCACATCCGCTCGCACCACGTCAGCGCCTCGTGGGGGGCATGGGAAACGAGCAGGCGGGCCAGGGCCTCGGCGCCTTCCAGGTAGCGCCGAGTCAGTCGCTCCCGGAGCGAGTGCGTCCAATCCTCGTAGAGGGCATCGGGCAGGAAGGTTCCGCTGTAAAGCGCCAGGGCCTCCTGATAGCGCGGGATGGCCTCGTCGGGTTGGGTGGTGCTCAGGTGGTCGGCTTCGGCCAGCCCTTTCAGGAAGAGGTCAACGTCCCACTCGATGGCTGCCGCCGGGTTCAAACCGTAGGTGGACTCGTGGCGCACGACGAAGAAGGGGGCATCCCCCCGGCGGCGGTGGGGTTCCAGCGCGCGGTGCAGGGCGTTGAGGGCCACTTTGAAGTGGGTCTCAGCGCTCTTCAAGGGCGTGTCCGGCCAGAGGTAGTCAATGATTTGCTCGCGCTGCAGGAAGCGGCCCCGGTGAACCAGCAGCAACTGGAAGAGGCGGCGGGCTTTTTCGCGCCGCCACTCCTGGTCCAGCACTGGTTCATCCCCTCGCCAGACCACAAACGTGCCCAGCGTTTGTACGCGGAGCGTGTAGCCAGGATGATAGGCGATCTGGGAGGGCAACGAGAGCTGGAACAGCCGTCGCTCAACGAGAACCGGCAGAATCCCCTTGGCGCGGGCGGCAATCATGAGCGGAACGCTCCACTGGGGGTCTCGAAAGCCGAAGAGGGTGGCGCGGGTTGCCAGGAAGGGATACTCGCCGGCCCGCACGAGCCACTCCCGCGCGTGCTGGGAAAAGCGCGCCTCATCGTCGTGGTGGTGGGCCAGCCAGGCCAGCCACATGTGGGCCAGCGTGACCCCGAAAGCGTCTCCACACGTTTCCAGCAGGGCTAACGCTTTTTGTAGTTGGGCAGTGGCCGTCTCGGCCGGCGCGTGAAGCGCGTCGGCAATGCCCATTGCCAGGTGGAGCAGGCCGGTGACCCAGTGGTCGCCGGCTCGCTCCGCGATTTCCAGCCCCCGCCGTGCGGCGGAACGGGCCGCTTGCCATTGGCGGTTGAAAGCGTGCAACAGAGTGAGCCCGAAGAGAGGTTCGGCCTCCCCGCGAATCACGTTGAGTTGGCGCACCAGTGAGAGCGCCACTTCGTAGTGCTGGCGTGCCCGCTCCACGTCCGGGCGCGGAGGCAACTGCCAGGCGTGGCCCAGCCGCATGTGGGCTACAGCCTCGGTAAAGGGGGAGTAGAAGCGGCGAGCCAACTGCAACCCGCGCTCGGCCTGGCGGCGCGCATCCTCCACGTCTCCCTGGAGCACGTCAATCAGGGAGAGCAGCAGACAAGGCTCCCGGTGGGTGCGCGCTGGCCGAGTTCCGGCCGGCTTGGAGATTTCGGGCTCCAGCAGGGCGCGCGCTTCGGCCAGGCGTCCGCTGCGCAGGCGAATGCGCACTTCCAGGTACGTGTCGCGGGTCTCGTCCAGGCGTTGGGCTGCCGTGTACCAGCGCGCGGCTAACCCCGGATGTCCCCGGTTCACGGCGTTTTCGGCCATGAGGCGCAGCAGGCGGCCACTTTCCGCCGGGTGGTGGCGCCCCAGGGCGCGCAAGGCCCGCTTCAGGAGCGCCTCGGCCGGCGCGGGGCGCACCGTGTCAATGTAAATGAGGGCCTGGCCTTCCAGCGCCCGGCTGAGGCCCAGCACGTCGCCTTGGGCCGCAAACTGCGCCTCTGCCCGCTGGTACCAGACCGTGGCCTGGTCGTACCGTGAGAGCAGGCGGGCCACGTGTCCCTGTACCACGCGCAGGTCCGGCTGCTCGTCCAGCAGGGTGTCGGGCAGGCTGGAGAGCCAGGCGTCCAGCGTCATCAAACGGCCTGTGCCGATCAACTGCTCGGCCAGGGCGCTGATGTGGTGGGCGGCCGCGCTGTAATCGTGGGCGGCCAGCAGGTGGTGGATGGCCTCCTCCCAGTTGCCCTGGCCCGAGAAGTAGGCCGCCGCGCGCCGGTGCAGGGCGCGCCAGGCTCGCTCGTCCTGCTGCAAGTGGCGCTGCAAGAACTCGTGAACGAGGTGATGGTGGCGGTACGTCGTGGCGTCCACCTGCACCAGCCCGATGCCGCTGTCGAGAACCTTGCGCAACAAGCGCTCGCTGCCTCGCGTGCGGCGCACCGCGTCGCAGGCAGCCGCCTCCAGGAAGCGCAACACGGACGTTTCCAGCAAAAAGGCGCGCATCTCGGGCCTCATGCGGGCCAAGACGCTTTCCGTCAGGTAATCGAAGAGGACTTCGAGCCGGCCGGGCAGGTCGTCCAAGGCTGCCGTCACTTGTTGAGCGCCCTTGCCGCGCAACCGGTGGCCCAGGAGGTGAAGAGCCAGCACCCACCCTTCGGTCTCCGCGTGGAGGCGGGCCACCTGCTCGTCGGTAAGGGTGACGAAGAAGTGGTCGCGAAAGAGGGTTTTGACCTCCTCGGGCGTCAGGGCCAAGTCGGCCGTGGTCAGGTAAACCACGTAGCCTTTGGCCGTGGCATCAGCCAGTGAGGCCAGGGAGAGGCGATGCCGGGTGGTGAGGAGGTAATGGAGGTGGTCCGGCACGCTGGCGAAAAGCGCCTCGAGGAAATCCTGCACCGGCTGGCGGTGAGCCACCAGGTGCACATCGTCCAACACCAGCCAGGCGTTCTGGCGCAAGCGGCGGGCAACCTGTCCGTTGAGGATATCGGCGAAGAGGGGCCACGGAATCTCGCCGCTGCGCGCCTTGTCGAAGAAGCTGAACACCTCGTCGCCCAAGGCTGGCACGATGCGCTCCAGCGCCGCCAACAGGTGCGCCACAAACGTGGAGAGGTCCGCGTCCCGCTCGCTCAAGCTGTACCAGGCAAAGGGAGCGTCTTGTTCTGCCAGAAAAGCAGCCGCCAAGGTGCTCTTCCCGTATCCCGCGCCAGCCTGGATGAGCGTGAAGGGGCGCTTTTTGCCCGCTTGCAGGCGCGCTTGAAGGCGAGGCCGCCGCAGCAGCGGGCCAACGAGGCGGGGCGGTTGCAGTTTAGCCGGCGAAACCCACGAGTGCATTGAAGAAAGACCTCTTTCCGGCCAGACCGGTGAAAGCCTCTGCTCCCGTGTAGCTATCAGCCCAAGGTGGGCTAATTGTACGGCGCCCACCAGGTTCCGTCAAAGTGTCAGGTGTGTTTTTTCGTTCGACGGTGCCGAGACATACCCCACGGTGGTGCCGCACCGCATTGGGAGAGCAAGCCGTACTCGGGGACCGGAGACCCCTGACTTTTGCAAAGTCTCGGTTGGTGAGGTGAGAGAAACGATGTATAATGACAGTACACCCGCTGAGTTGCTGGGGAGTACCATGCCGATGACACGTGTACAACTTTCATTGGGATAACACAGCCAGGGGTGAACGGGCACATGTCCACACTCACTGAGGCGATGCAAGATTACCTGAAGACGATGTGGCACTTGGCTTGCGAAACGGGCGAGCCGGTTTCCACCACGGCCCTTGCCGAGGCGCTGGGCGTGGCTCCCGCCTCGGTGACGAACATGCTCAAGCGCCTGGCCGAGTTGAGCCTGGTGGAGTGGGAACCTTACCGGGGCGTCGTGTTGACGCCGGCTGGCGAGAAGATTGCCCTGGAAGTCATCCGGCATCACCGCCTCATCGAACTCTACCTGGCCGAAGCGCTGGGATACTCGTGGGATCAGGTGCACGAGGAGGCCGAACGGCTGGAGCACCACATCTCCGAGCAATTCGAGGCCGCCATCGCCGAACTCTTGGGCCATCCCACCCACGACCCCCACGGTGACCCCATTCCCACGCCAGACTTGCAGATTGTGGCCATTCCCACCCGGCCCCTGACGACCCTCGACCCGGGGCACCGGGGCATCGTGCGCCGGGTCGCCAACCAGGAACCAGAAACGCTGCGCTCCCTGGCCGAAAAGGGGGTTCGACTGGGCATTCTGGTCTGCATGGTGAAGCTAAACGCCGACCACCAGGCGGTCGAGGTGGAGATTGACGGGGAGCGGGTGAAGCTGGCGTGGGACCTGGCGCAGGGAATTTATGTGGAGCTTGTTTGAAACCCGGAACACAGTGGGCGAAAAGGGGCACAGCGCCGACATGAACGAACACGAACTGGCCGTGAAGATCATCGAGGTCATCCCGTACCTGTCGCGAAGCCTGTCGGCGGCCATTCGCGACGAACTGGACGAGGAGATTACGCTCCCCCAGTTGCGTGTGCTGGCCTACCTGCGGCGACATCCGGGGTCTTCGTTGGGGGATTTGGCCCGCTGGCGAGACGTGTCGCTGCCCACGATGAGCAAAATGGTGCGGTATTTGGTCAAACGTGGCTGGGTCAGCCGTTCAATGGACCCCCGCAACCGGCGCACCCTGGTGCTCACGCTGACTCCCGACGGTGAAGCGGTCTACCTGCGCATTCTGGCCCACTTGGAGCAGCGGGTGGCGGCAATGGTACAGACGCTCTCCCCGGAAGAGCGCGCCCACGTTGCTGACGCGCTGGAGCAACTGGCTGCTCTCTTCGCCGACGTGGGTGAGGTGCGCCAGCACCTGCCGCTTCTCAGCACTGAGAAATCTAGTTGAAGCGGTCCATGGCGGCCTGCAGTCCCTCTGTTAACCAGACTTCGATGGCGTCAGCCGCCTCCTCGCGGACAACGGCAAGTTCCTCCTCTTCCTCCGGGGAAAAATCCTGGAGCACATAGTTAGTTGGGCTGAGGTGAGGGGGCGGACGGCCAATGCCCACCCGCAGGCGCGGGATTTCGTCCGTTTTCAGCGCACGAATGATGGATTCGAGCCCCCGGTGTCCGCCGGACCCCCCTTTGGGCCGTAACCGCAACTTGCCCATGGGCAGGTCCATGTCGTCGTAGACGCCCAACAGCCGCTCGAGCGGTACGGCGTACACCCGCACAAGCGGCCCCACGGCTTCGCCGCTCAAGTTCATGTACGTCATCGGCTTGACCAGCACCACAGGCTTCGAGGCGATGCGCCCTTCGGCAACCAGCGACTTGTAGTGGGCCCGGTTGAAGGAGAGGCCGTGTCGGCGGGCCAGCACGTCCAACACCTGGAACCCAAGATTGTGACGGTTGCGCTCGTACTGGGGCCCTGGGTTGCCCAGCCCGACGATGATGTATACCCCGTCGTTCGCTGACCCTGTGCCGAAGTTTCGGGACATCTGTTCTGCCTGTCCTCGCCGGAGGTGTGGTTCTTTTAAGAAAGCAAACGGCGCACCGCACGCCGCAGGCCCATCAACACGCCCACGAAGGCGAAGATGGCCAGCGTGAAGCCTGCCCCCGTCAAACACGCTGAAAGGAGAGAGCGCACATTCAGCACAGCCGTGAGGTCCACGCTCTCCGGAAGCCCCAAGTCGGCGGAGGGAGTGGGGCGGGCCTGGGCGATGACGGCTGGTGTCTGGGCTGCCACGGGCGTGGGCGTTGGCGGAAGCACCACTGTGGGCTGAGCGACGACCACTGGCGTCGTTCCAGTCGCCGGAGGGGCTGCGCTCACGGGCG
>WFWG01000129.1 GCA_015491235.1 Ardenticatenaceae bacterium | reverse complement strand
GGCGAAGATCGGCACGTCCGACACGGTGTGATGGAAGTTGGCAGGATCTTCGCTGGTTGGGTGAAAGGGGAGGCGATGACCTCAACTGTGAACGGGTGGATCAGGTGGCGCGAGAATCTTGTGGTATACCGGTGACTTCGGGAGGAAGACCGGCATACTCGCCTTGTAGGTCGTTCGCAAGCGCACCCAACACCCTGGCCGCCCGCCGTTTAGCCAATGGTGATCTCCAAGTTCGCGGCCTGGGCTGAAGTCCGCGAAATGTTCCGCAGGACGACCGCGTTGTCCTGGCTGTGGTTGCCGGTGTAGATGGTGCTGTCGGCGATGATGAGGCCGGCGTCGAGAGCCGGTTGGGCGGCAAGGTCGTCAGGCGACGGCCGAGGCCGAACGGCCGCCGTCATTTTGAACTCGTTGGCGCCCATGTTCACGTGCCGTGCCACGAACACATTGTGGCCGGCCTCAAAGATGTTGCCGCTGACCAGCGTGCGGCTCAAAAGCACCACCGGCACCTTCCCACCCTGTTCTCCGGAAAGGGAGAGGGCCTGTTGCAGTGCCGTGATTGCTTCCCGGGCCACGGTGACTTGTACCATCTGATTGCCCCGCAGGTGAAGGGTTCCCAGCCGACCGCTCAGTTGGACCTGTCCGGCCTTGAGTGCGCTCTGCAATACGTCGAGAACCGTTTTATTCAGTGCCTCTTCGAGGAAGTCATGGGGGGCGGGCAGGCCGTAGAGGCTCACCACCCCGGCGATCTCGTTGCTCTCCAGGCTGATGAGATCGTCGTCGTCCAGGGTGCCCAACTCCACCTCTGGCAACTGTCGGGGTGAGAAGGTCTCCTCCAGTACCAGGGCCAGGCCCGGCCGAGCCTTGATGGCCGCCCGCCGGATGTCCAGGAGCAGGTCGAGTATGTTGGCCGGGCTTACCTCCTCTGCGGCCAAGGTGACCACAAGTTTGAGGAGGGCCAGGCCTTCGCCGGCGGTTATGCGCTGGCGTAGCCCTTGGATGGCTTCCTGGATTTGTTTTCCCGCCTGCTGTCGCTCTTCCGCACTCATCCCCGCCAGGACGTGGGCCGCTTCCACGGCCTTCTCCCGAAACGCCGCCCGGCGGAACTCGCCCTGGGTTGGCAGGGCGCACACGTCAGCCAGGACGTTCACCTGTGCCTTGGTGAAGAGATCTCGGGGAACTTCCAGGCTGGCGAAGTGGCTGGCCTCCAGCAGGTTGTCCCGCAGGCGCACCTGGTCCGCGTCGGCGATGGACATGAGCGGCCCCTCCGGGGTGAAGCCCCGGACGGTGCAGCCGGTCACCGTCACCTGGGCGCAGTGTCGAAAGGAAATGGCTCCTTCCACGTTGTTCACCTGGAAAGCCGGCTCGATGGTCAGGTCCCGCAGGGTCACCGAGCGGACACCACGGAACAGCCAGGGCTTCTCTTCCAGGGTCAGGCGGCTGGCGGCCCCGCAGCCGTGGATGGTGATGTGCAGGTCCCGTTCTTCCAGGGGCAGGGTGATGGACGGGCTGGTCGTCACGTGTTCTCCGGCCAGCAAGCAGAGGCAGATCTCCTGTTCCCCCCGTTCCAGCAGCGCGGCGATGGCCTCGTCCAGGCGCTCAAAGGTGCCCCCCTTCCCCACGGTGACGCCGCATCCGCCGCCTTGGGGGCGCCGACAGAGGATGTCAATGGCTTGCTGGACCGTGGTAGCCTCTTTCAAGTCCGGGCAGCGCCGGGAATTGTAGGCCACGTTGTCCGCCCGGCTCTGGTTGGCGTTGAAGAAGAGTTCGGTGAGGCGAGGAGTCTCGCCAGCATCTACAAAGGGTTTGCCGTCAATTTCCAACAGGGTGGCCCGAACTCGCTGACTTCGGGTGGGGGCATCCAGCCGCCACTCGCACTGGGCCACGCCCTGGGCGTCCGTCTCCACCACCAGCCGTTTGGCCAGCCCCATGCCCGGCGCCCGCAGGCGGCCGTTGCCCTCCACAATCTCGAAGGCCACCCGCGCTCCGGTCACAGGCCGCTGCCCGTTGCTCACTCCCACTTGCAAAGGTTGGGGAAGAAACTGGCGTGGCATAGCTTCCTGCCCGTCGCCGCCCACGTGGAAGAAGCGGATTTGCTCTGTGAGGGGTGGAAAGAGGGGGCGGCAGTCGCTGAGCACGGACCACGCCTGGCCGTCGAAATCCAGGAGCGCCAGGCGGCAGTAATGGTGCTGGATTCCCTGGGGTAACAGGGCCAACGGCTGGGGTGGGGCTGCATCGTCCTGGGGCCACTCGATGTTCCGCGTGGCCGTGCGCGCCGGAATCAACCAATAATCGCCGGTGCGGTAGGTGCCCGGCTCCAGCTTGACCTCAACGCCATTTTCCAGTGGGATCCAATTGTCCGTCACCGTCAGGTCTACCGCGATTTCGCCCACGTCGCGCGGCATGTCCCAGCGCCGCACTTTGGGGTTGAGCGGGAAGTCCGCCCGGTTGACGGTTTCGGCTCCCGGGTCAACGGTCAGCACGTTGCCCTCCACGTTGACCACGCTCACCAGCAGGCCGGGCTCACCGCGAAGTTCGCGGGTGTCGTCGGTCAACTCCACCCAGTCGCCCGCCGCCACCCCCAGCACGTTGTCGCGCCCGGTGCTGTTTAGGGTGAGCCTGTTTGGGTCGAGGGGGTCTTGGTCCTCCCACCTGAAGACGACGGAACCGTTCTCCCGCGACCACTTGATCGTGATTTCGTTGGCGGAGACGACGCGGTGAACCTCGACGCGGTACAACTGGTTCTCCAGCCCACGGTAGCCGGCCTGGGCGGGAACCACACAAGGGTCGGTTTCCGCCGCCCCGGGCTCGGCGCGCGCGCTCAGCCGGCCGTTGCTGGGCGCGGTGATCTCGTCCCACAGGGGCCAGGTGCTGGCGCAGTCGAGGGGGGTATTCTCCTCGCTTTCCGCCCGCGTGAGCCGCACTTGCCACACCACCTGGGTGCGCGTGGCCGTGTCAGGGCCGCCCAAGGCCACCTCTCGGATAGCCGGGTCTTCTAGCGCGGTGATGTGGCGCTCCCAGACATCCAAGTAAGCCAGATATGTGCCGGGTTCCAGGGTTGTGCCAGCCGGCACCAGCACCTCTTCCAGTGTGTTCGCCGGCAGGTGGGGCTGCTCGGTGATGGTCACCGCGGCCTCGTTTTCGACCAGGATGCCGTCCACGTAGTAGTGGCCGGGCGCGATGCGCAGTTCGCCGTCCACCACCTCGATGAGGAAGCCGGCCTCCCCCTGTGGCGCGCCGCACAGCCCGATGAGATCCCGCCGCGCCGTGCGGTCCCGGTAGACCAGGATGCCCATTGCCTCGTTCCAGTCGGCATCCACCTGAACTCGCCCCTGTTGCATGAGGACGCCGCTGTAGTGCTGTTCCGGCCGAAATGTGACACGGGTAAAGTCACCCTTCATTCGATTGCTCCTTGTTCTACAAGAGTGGTCAAGCGCTATGTCACGAAAAAGATGCCCGCCTCCAGCCCGAAACGCAAGTATTCCATCAGGCTGGCGCGCAGATTTGCTTCCCGCTGGGGTTGCTTCAGGTGCTGAAAGGCCCCCATTTCCGAGCCGTCCTCCGCGCCAGTGCGGATTTCCACGGCGCAGGTGTGGCTGAGTTGTGCATATCCCGGTTCACCGTAGCGCACCGAGGTGAAAGTAGGCGTCACACGGGCTCGCACCGCCTCGCGCTCGGCGGGCGTCAGTTGGTCGGGCCCGGATTTCCCGAGTTGCTGAGCGTAGGCAGCCCAGGCCAGGTCGGGCTGACAGCGGAAGCGGCGGGGCACCCGCGAGCCGGCCGGCAGGAAGGAGAAGCGCGTGCAGCCCACTTGGCGCCGCCGGGCCACAGCCGGTTCCGTGAAAATCGTTTCCGAAGCCAGCTCGAATTCGCGCACATGCACCGACCCGAAAACCGTCACCCGCTCCAGCGTGGTTCGGGGGCCGGGCTGTGCGCCGGTCTCGTCACCGGCCAGCGCTGGCCGGCCTTGCAGTGGCGAGTGGATGATACTGTCTGCCGCCGTCAGTTCGGCGATTTCCTCTGGCAGGTGCAGCGGGCCCGTGATGCTGTGGCGGATGACTACGCGCAGGTCGGCGTTGGGCTGCTCAACGACCAGACTGGGCAGGCCGGGCCGCAGGGGCTCGGATGCAGCGTCCAGCCCGCGCCCCGGTACGAGGGTGCAGTGGAGCAAGCGGAGGAATTCTATGCTGCCGGCCTCTAGGCGCAGGCCGCCCTCGATCCAAAAGCCGTTCAAGGTCAGGGCGGCGTCGGCACCGTCACGGCCGCCAATCACCAGTTCGCCCAGTGGAACTCCGCCAGTAAGCAAGCGCAGGGTGGGCCGTTCGCCGTCTGCGGCCTGGATCACCAGGTGACGCCCGCTGCTCATGGGGATGGAAAGGGCCTCGGTGTAGGTTCCGCTGTCCATGACGGTGATGATGGCTTCGGTGGCCGTGTCGGCTGCCCAGGTCGCCAGCGCATCTGCCAGGGTGGTGTGGTCGGCGGTTGGATCGCGTTGCGCCACGGTGCGCGTCCAGGTGGCGCTGCTCGTCGCTGTGACCAGGGTATCTCGCCGGCCGTAGGGTCCGCCGCCGATGTCGCTGCTGAAGCCGTAGGCGTAGCTCACGGCCACTCGTGAAGGCACCGCGCCGGCCGGGAAGGCCAGGCGCCCCAACACCGGGTCCACGGCCACCTGAATGGGGTGCTCCACCTGGCGGGGCACCGGCGGATCCACGGAGTCGTCGAATCGGGTGCGCGAGGTGTACGTCTTGCTGGGAAGCGGCCGGTGCCAGTCGGCTTCGCCGGGCACGTCGCCCAGGTCGCAGATCAGGATTGCTTCCGGCGGGATAGCTCTCAGTTCGCCCGACTCGTCTTCCACCCAGACCTGAAAGGCCGGGTTGTCCGTGTTCAGAAACAGGCTGCGGGGGTGGGGCTGGTCGTCTGCCAGGGCTTGGCGCAGGGCCTCCAGGTCGTCGTACAAGGCTCGCCGGCGGAGTTGGCCCGGCACGTTGACCTCTTCCGCCAGGTGGGTGATTTCAGTTTCGGTCCGGGGCCGGTTGAAGAGCGGGATGTCGTTGCCCAATGGGCTGAACCGGTAACGCCCGTCGGCAGGCTCTGTGACGGGACGGGGAGTGCTGTGCACCACGAAGTAACGTCCACCCAGCGCACGCCCGGCACCTGCATGGCCGCCGCAATCATCCGGCTCAGGTACACGGGCTGGCCGAAGGTGAAGTTGTCGGGATGAAAGAAGCCCCGCCGGCCAT
>WFWG01000128.1 GCA_015491235.1 Ardenticatenaceae bacterium | reverse complement strand
TAAGAGACAGGGGGGAGTTGAGCACAATGGTGTCTCCCTCGTCGCTCACCAGCGGGCCAAACCCGTCGTGGGGGGCAATCTCGATTCGCCGCACGGTGCGGCGGTTCAGCCCACCGCCGAGACGTTCGGCCACCCACAGCGCCTGGGCTCGGAAGTAAGCGGGCAGCGAGGCCGCCAGTTCTTCGGCAAAGGGAGCATCACGCTCCCGGTAGACCAGACGCACGCGGCCTGGCAGCTCCACAGCGACGATTTCTCCCCACGAGTCCGCCTGACGGGGTACCCGCCGCCAGGCACGGCCCACCAGGCAGTAGGCTCGCCACTGGGGGTGGCCGTCTAGGCGCACTTCCACGTCGGCACAGCGCCCGTCGAACCGTTGTATGTACACCTCGACGACTTCAATCGTCCCGCCGGGCTGGCCGAAGGTGGCCGCGTAAGCCTGCTTCCAGTCGAAAGGCGCGTTGGGAGCTACAAACTCGTCGGCCTGCTCCTGGCTCCCGGAAAGGCGCGCCCGCTCCTCCCGCACCACAAAAGCGTGCAAGTCGGACGACAGGCGCTCCTGACGCTCACTCACCTGCCACCAGAAGAGGCTGCCGACCACGATGGCGAAACCGCCCGCAAGGAGTGCCAGGCGCCACCACACCCGCTTGCGCTCATCGGGCGGCTCCTCCGGCACCTCCTCAGGAGGCGGTTCCGCTTCTTCACGCACGTGCCAGTCCAGCATTTCAGTGGTCAGTTGTCAGTGAGCAGTGATCAGTGGGGATGGTCAACCAAGAAACGCAGGCCGACCAAACTGATCACTGCTCACTGTTCACCGATTACCGGTTACGGCGAGCAATAGTCGCCCTCACGTAGGGCAGCAGGCCGCCCGCTTGCACGATGTGCAGGACCGAGGGAGGCAAAGGTGGGAAGGAAAACTCCCCCGCGCCGCACCGCACGACGCCCGCCTCCAGGTCCACCTCGATTTCCTCGCCCGGCTGCACGGCGGCCACCGCTTCGGGGCAGACGATGGCCGGCAGGGCGTTGTTGATGGCGTTGCGGTAGAAGATGCGCGCGAAGGAGACGGCGATGATGGCTCCCACGCCGGCCGCCTTCAGGCAGGTGACGGCCTGCTCGCGGCTGGAACCACACCCCCAGTTGCGGCCCGCCACAATGATGTCGCCGGGCTGCACCTCGCGGGCGAAGCGCGGGTCCAGGTCCTCCAGCGCGTGGCGGGCCATTTCCTCGGGGTCGGTGAGCGTGTAGGTGTATTTGCCGGGAAAAATCACGTCCGTGTTGACGTTGTCGCCATACTTCCAGACCCGTCCGCGAATGCGCGTCATGGTGCCTCCAGTGAAAACGTTCACGCCACAACAACCTGCAACGCCTCGGCCAGCCGGCGCACGCCCTCGCGGAGCTGTTCGGGCGTCAGCGCGCAGAAGGGCAGCCGCACGAAGCGCTCGCCGTCGTTCGGGTTGGGGAAGAACCCTCGCCCGTCGCTGAGCACCAGCCCGCGCTTGGCCGCCTCCGCCCGCAGGGCCTCGTTGGTGACCCCCTCGGGCAAGGTCACCGAAACGAAGAAGCCACCGTCCGGCTCGATCCACTCCGCGTCGGGCAAGTATTCCCGGATGGCCGCGCAGACGGCTTCCAGGCGCGGGCCGTAGAGGGCCCGCAGCCGCTCCAGTTGTGGCTCCAACCACCCGCGCCGGCAGAACTCGTAGACGATGCCCTCGCCGATCAGGTTGGGCGTAATGTAGGTGTCCTCGGCCACTTTGGCGAGGCGCTGCACCACGCCCGCGTCGCCGACGAGGTAGCCCACCCGCACGCCGGGGCCGATCTGCTTGGTGAAGGAAGAGAGTTGGAGCGTGCGGTGGGGCGCCAGTTCGTAAAGCGAGGGGAGCGGCTCGCCCCGGTAGCGCAGCGGGCGGTAGGGCGCGTCCTCCACCAGCCAGAACCCGTACTGGTCGGCCAGTTCGACCAGGCGGCGGCGCTTCTCCAGGGAGGCTGTGGCGCCGGAGGGGTTCTGGAAGTCCACGATGACGTAGAAGAGTTTGGGGGGCTGCTGGCGCAGGGTGGCCTCCAGCGCGTCCAGGTCGGGGCCGTCGGGCTGGAGGGGGATGCCCACCACGTTGGCCCGGTGGCGGCGGAAGAGAGTGATGGTCCGGTCGTAGGTGGGGGACTCCACGTAGACCGTGTCGCCTGGCTCCAGCATGGCCCAGCCCATGAAGTCCAGGAACTGGAGGGCGCCGTTGGCCAGCATGACCTGCTCGGTGGCCACGCCGTGCCGCTCGGCCAGCAGCTCGCGCAGGGG
>WFWG01000127.1 GCA_015491235.1 Ardenticatenaceae bacterium | reverse complement strand
GTTGTGGCACCACGGAGTACCATGTTGTAGAAGCGCGGCTGGTCAGTTTTGTACGCCGGCTCCGTCTCGTAAATGGAGGACGTTTGTTCGACGTGCACGTGTTGCCGCAACTGGCTAATGGCCTCAATCAAGTTGGCCCGTCGGTCGCCCACGTTGCTGCCCAGCGCCATGTAAACGGTCGCACTTTTCATGATGGTGTTTCTCCCTCGCTTCCAGCACGTGGAGGGCGTTCACGCGGAAGGTGGTATTACCACAGGTTCCCGTCCGTGTCAACTTGGGCGCCGGCGCGTGGTCGCTTGACGCTTCTTCCCCCCGCGCCTACAATGGGCGTGCGCCGGGCGCCCGGCGGTCACCGCCGCTGTGGAACCGCCAGAGAGCCGGTGCCGTCCTTGTGAATCCTGTGACGATTCGCCGTGCGGTTGAACGTCCTGTTCCACCATGCTCGACCTTCTGCTCTTCTTTGTCTTCGTGGCCCTGCTGGTCCTCCTGCTGAACCACCTGGTAACCCAGCAGGTGCTCACGTTTTTCTGGCTGCTCACCGGGCAAGAGCGGCTGGCCTACCTGCTCTACGCCCTCTTCCTGCTTCCCGGCACGGTGGTGCACGAGGGCAGCCACTGGCTGGTGGCCCGCCTGCTGGGCGTGCCGGCCAGTCGGCCCAGCCTGCGCCCCCAGGTGCGGGGTTCCCGGCTCGTGTTGGGCCACGTGGTCACAGCCCGCACCGACCCCCTGCGCCAGAGCCTCATCGGCGTGGCCCCCCTGGTGGTCGGGAGTGCCGTGGTCGTTCTGGTGGCCCGCCAGGTCTTCGGCGTGGAGGGGCCGGAGGCGCTGCTGCCGGGCGGGCAGGGTTTTCGGGGGCTGGTGGCCCGGCTGGAGGCGGCCACGCGCGTGCCCGACGCCTGGCTCTGGCTCTACCTGCTCTTCTCCGTGAGCCACGTGATGCTGCCCAGCGAGAGCGACCGGGCGGCCTGGCCGGCCATCGCCCTGCTGGTGGGCGCCGTGGCGGGGGCCACGGTGCTCCTCTTCGGGGTGCCGCGAGTGCCGGGAACGGTGGTGGCCCTGGGGAGCGCCGGCCTGTGGGCGCTGCTCTTCGCCTTCCTGGTGACCGTCGCCATAGACGTGCCCCTCTTCGCCGCCCTCTGGCTCCTCAACCGGCTGCTGGTGTGGGTGCGGGGCGGGGGGCGTTGAAGGCTGCCTCATTCGCCGCCGGACCCCGCCAGCCGGCGGGCCTCCTCGGCGTGCGATTCCAGGCCGATGCGGGCGTAGCCTTCGGCGGCCCGGAGGAAGAAGTCGCGGGCTTCCGACGGGCGCCCCCGATTTCGCAACACCAGGGCGAAGTTGAAGTAGTCCGTGGCGACGTCATACGTGCTCCCGACGGCCCGGTGCAGGGCCACGGCCTGCTCCAGCAGCCGTTGGGCCTCCTCGTCCCGGCCTGCTTGCAGGGCCAGTCGGCTCAGGGCGGCCAGCGTGTTGGCCTGGCCGAGGCGGGATCCCACCTGGCGGAAGAGGTGGAGGGCCTTTTGGTAGTGGTCCAGGGCCTGGTCGAGGTCCTTGCGAAATTGGAGCACATCGCCGATGGCCTGGAGGGTGTTGGCCTGGCCGAGGCGGTCGCCCACCTGGCGGAAGAGGTGGAGGGCCTTTTGGTAGTGGTCCAGGGCCTGGTCGAGGTCCTTGCGAAATTGGAGCACATCGCCGATGGCCTTGAGGGTGTTGGCCCGCAGGAAATCGTCCCCGATGCCCAGGTCCAGGGCGCTTTTCAGCCACCGCTCCCAGGCCGCCCAGCCACGGTAGACGTTGTAGAGCCAGTTGCGGGCTACCGTGGCCAGGCGGGCCAGGGTCTCCCCCTCTTGCCGGCTCTCCGCCCAGGCGGCGGCCCGCGCCAGGTTGTCGTAGGCGTGGAGGAGTTGGGGGGCTGTGGAGGGATCAACGGTATAGTGCCGCTCGAAGAGGGCGATGAGGTGGGCGGCCAGGCGGCGGCAGGCGGCGTCTGCCTCCCCACCGGCGGCCAGGTGGTCGCTCGCCAGCTCGTGCAGCAGGGCGTGCAGGCGGTAGCGCTCCACTGGCAGGGGGGCGGGCGCCACCAGGGAGTAGTGCTCCAGCCGGCGCAGCAGGTCCCGCGCGCGCGCTTCCGGCACCTCCCACACGGCGGCCGCGTCCTCGACGGCAAAGCCGGAGGGGGCGAGGGCGCCCAGCAGCCGGAAGGCGCGCCGCTCCTCTTCGTTCAACAGTTCGTAGCTGACGTTCAGCACGGCCTTCACGCTGGCGTGGTGGTCCAGCGCGTCCAGGCCACGGGCTTCCAGCAGGTTCACCATCCAGGCCAGCGGGGTGGCGTGCCCGGCGTCCTGGTGGTCGCGGACGCGGCGCGCGGCCACGTCCAGGGCCAGGGGATGGCAGCGCGTCAGCTCGATG
The DNA here is from genome assembly GCA_015491235.1 of Ardenticatenaceae bacterium. GTDB lineage: Bacteria > Chloroflexota > Anaerolineae > Ardenticatenales > Ardenticatenaceae > WFWG01. Next base: position 24,452 of record WFWG01000127.1, on the reverse strand, counting down.
AGCCGTTCCGTGGCCCGGGGTTCGGCGGCCAGGGCACCTTCGCCCAGGTGGGCGCGCAGCAGGCGGCGGGCCTGGTCGGGCGTCATCACGTTCAGCGAGAGGCGGTGGGGCAATTCCAGGTGGCGCAGCCGGCTGGTCACCAGGGCGGCACAGGGGCGCGGGGGGAGCAGCTTCGAGAGGTGGTCGGCGTGCGCCTCCCGCACGTCGTCCAGAACCACCAGGAGGGGGCCTTCCGTGCGGCTCAGGTCTTGCAGGTGGGCGTGAAGTTGGGCAAATGCCTGGGAGAGCGTCAGGCGGCCGCTGTCCAGGCCACACTGGGCGGCGTAGTCCTCCAGCACGGCCTCGATGTCCCGCTCCCCGCAGTACACCCAGAGGCTCCTGGCGAAGGCGCCCTCGTCCCGCAGGCGGTCCCGCACGTACTGGGCCGTGGTGGTCTTGCCCACGCCGCCGTAGCCCACCACGCCCACCACGGCGGCGCTCTCGCCGGCCCGCAGGCGGCGCATCAGTTCCTCCTCGATGCCCCGGTGCACGTATTCGGGCACCAGCAGGCGCGGCTCCGTGCCGCCGGGCTGCAAGGGGGCGGGCGGTTGGACGTCAATGTTAATATCACCCTCGCCCGCGTGGAAAATGCTCCCGCGCACGTCCTGAAGGATGGTGCCCGGACCGGCTTGGACGGCCACGTTGTCGGCGTTGTCGGCCCGGACGGACGGCGTTTCCGGCTGCGGGGTGGGTTTCCCGCCCTCCTTCTCCTCACGCCAGGTGCGCCACAGGTCCAGCACCTTCTGGAGGGCGTCCAGCACGTCCTTCCAGATGAGCCCGAAGAGGATGAGGAAGCCGCCGGGCACGGAGGCCCAGCCGGGCACCACCTGCCACACCAGGGCGGCCAACAACAGGGCGATGCCCGCCACGACGAGGAGCACCAGAAAGAGGGAGCGTATCACCTTGTCTCCTCCGCGTCTCTTCCTCCAAAACGCCTCTCACACCTCGCCCCGCTCCCAAGGTGCGACGCACTTGCCAAGTGCGTCGCACCTCCTAACGCCTCTTTTTAGCCAGCGCTGAGGCCATTTCCACCAGTGTCAGCGCTACAGAGCCAACCATTTCTTCGGTTATGACGATGGTTTCGCCTGCCTTGACCCGCTGCAAGTATTTGCTCAACCGTGCTCTCAGTTCTCGAATTCCCACAACACTCATGGGTGACCCTTTCGCCTTCTCGTTTTGGCCCGGAACTCGCTTCCCGAGGCTATTGTACTCTCCAGCGGAGGGCCGTCAAAACGCTTCTCACACCTCGCCCCGCTCCCACAGCTCCCGGAAGGGGCGCTCGGCCAGGGCCGGCAGGCGGCGCGGGCGGGCCACGTCCAGGGTGGTGGGCAGCCGCAGGGCGCCCTTCTGCCGGAAGGGTCGCTGAATGAAGCGAGCCAGGCGCGTGGCCGCCCGCCATGCCCGCTCGTGGGCCAGCACACGGGCGACCGCCCGCAGGGCCAGGCGTTCGTACCAGGGCACGACGCGCTCCCGCACGCTTTGGGCCCGCCACTCCAGCAGCAGGCGGGGGATGTCAATGCGGGCCGGGCAGGCGTCCAGGCAGGCCCCGCAGAGGGTGCTGGCCTCCGGCAGGGCGGGGTAGTCGCGCAGGCCGAAGAGGAGGGGGGCCACCACGGCGCCGATGGGGCCGCTGTAGGGGTTGCCGTAGGCGTGGCCGCCCGCCTCCCGGTAGACGGGGCAGACGTTCAGGCAGGCGCCGCAGCGGATGCACTGCAACACCTCCTCGAAGGGGGTGCCCAGGGCCGCGCTGCGGCCGTCGTCCAGGATGAGGATGTGTACCTCGCGGGGGCCGTCGGGGTCCTCGGGCCGGGCGGGACCGGTGATGACCGAGGTGTAGATGGACATGGGCTGGCCCGTGGCGCTGCGGGCCAGCAACGCCAGCCAGACGGCGGCCTCTTGCCAGGTGGGCACGATCTTCTCGACGCCCATGATGGCCATGTGGACGGGGGGCGCGCTGGTGACCAGCCGGCCGTTGCCCTCGTTGGTCACCAGCACGACGCTGCCGGTCTCGGCCACGGCCACGTTGACGCCGGAGATGCCCAGGCCGGCGGCCAGGAACTTCTCGCGCAGGAGCTGGCGGGCGGTGGCCGTCAGGGCGGGGATGTCGTCGGCCGAGAGGGGGCGGCCGGCCTCCCGGCTGAAGAGTTCGGCCACCTGCTGGCGCGTCTTGTGGATGGCCGGCCCGATGATGTGGGAGGGGGGCTCGCCCGCGAGCTGGATGATCCACTCGCCCAGGTCGGTCTCCACGGGCGTGACGCCGGCCGCGCTGAGGGCCTCGTTCAGGTGAATCTCCTCGGCCGTCATGGACTTGCTCTTGACGGCCAGGGAGACGCCGTGCTGCCGGGCGATGTCCACCACGATGCGGGTCGCCTCGGTGGCGTCGCGGGCCCAGTGGACGCGGGCGCCGGCGGCGGTGGCCCGGCGCTCGAAGGTGGTCAGATGTTCGTCCAGGCGGGCCAGGGTGGCCTGGCGGATGGCCTTGAAGTGGTCGCGCAGGGCGTCGGCGTCGGGGAGTTCGGCCAGGGCGGCCAGCCGGGCCTGGCGGAAGCGGCCCGTGGCCCCCTCCAGCGCCGACTGGAGCTGGGGGTCGGCAATGGCCTTGAGGGCGCGTTCGCGGAACTCGGCGCGGATGGCGGTCATGGGGTTCTCTTCCCTCCCTTCATTCCCCTCGTGTGTCCGACGGCTGGCCGGTCGTGGTGGCGGCCTTTGCCAGCAGGCCCTCCAGCACCACGGCCAGGTGTCGGGCGGGCGGGTAGCCGGGGCGCTGCCAGCCCCGCATCTGCATCAGGCAGCCGGGGTCGGCGGTGACCAGCACGTCGGCGTTGGTCTGGGCGGCCTGTTCCAGCTTCTCCTCGGTCATGGCATTGGAGACTTCCGGCATCTTCACGGAGAAGAGGCCGCCAAAGCCGCAGCAGCGGTCGGACTCGGCCATCTCCACCAGGGTGCAGCCGGCCGCCTCCAGGAGGGCGCGCGGCTCGCGGCGCAGGCCCAGAACCCGGCACATGTGGCAGGAGTCGTGGTAGGTGACGCGCGGGGCGTCGGGCGCCGACGGCGGGCGCCAGCCGGCGCGGTGGACCAGGAACTCGCTCAGTTCGTAGGTCTTCCCGGCCAGGCGCAGGGCGCGGCGGTGCCAGCCGGGCCACGGCTCCAGCAGGTGGGGGTATTCGGCGCGCAGCATGGTGGCACAGGAGCCGCTGGGCAGCACCACGGCGGGGTAGTCCTCGAAGATTTCCACCGTGCGCTTGGCCAGACGGGCGGCCTCCTCCCGGAAGCCGGCGTTGAAGAAGGGCTGGCCGCAGCAGGTCTGGGCGCGGGGGAAGTCCACCTGATAGCCCGCGGCCCGCAGGAGGCGCACGGCGGCCACGCCCACTTCGGGCATGATTTGGTCCACCAGGCAAGTGACCAGCAGGGCCACGCGGTTGGTCTCGCTCACGGCTGCTCCTCCTCTTTGTGGGTTGAAGCTTGGCGGCGGGCGCGGCGCAGCAGCCGCAGGCCCAGGTAGAGGGGCAGGGAGACGAAGAAGATGGGGTAGGTGGTGAGGATGAAGACGTAGTTGCGCACGTCGCCAATGCCTTGCTTGACCAGCGAATCGGCCCGCATGAAGGCCATACACCAGAACAGGAAGCCCAGGAAAGCGATGCCCAACAGGGCACCCCCCACGTACATGCTGGCCGGCATTCGTTTTTTTCGCTGACCAGAAGAAGGTTTCATTACTTCCTCAAACGTGTACAGTTCCAGTTCTCCTCAAAAACTCGTCCAGAGGGATGAATTCCTCATTCACTTTGATCAAGGCGAATCGCACGTTTTTTCCACATACTCACAGAGGCTTCGCTGGGTTGAAATACTTTAAGCTCCGTGAACTTCTTCGTTTTACGACAACTACACAGAGTACCAGATGATCCGGAGCGGGATGAACATCAAGGTGATCTTGTGATTCGCGCCAACGGGCATGGTGTACATCCCCGTGTGATTTCAAGCCTTCCTTTTGTGAAAATGGATGGTGTTGAAAAGGGGCGAAGTGTGAAACAGCCATTTCCAGTTGACGGCGGGCCTTTTCCCAGACTTCTTTTCCTCCACTTCGCTTTAATTCCACGAAGCAGACTATCGAAGTAACGGGATTAAAGCGCTGGATGAGAAGAGCGCCGTCAGGATACTCGTCACCCTCCCAGAAGTGGTGCTTTTGGAATCGGTATGCACGGCAATCCCAACCTTGTGGAATGGAGATGCGGAGAAAATGTTTCGAGTTTTCGTCGCCAATTTCACAAAAGTGTGTGTTGTGTTGTTGCCAGTGTCGGCTGTAACAGTTATGAAAATACTGCATCCTGTGGCTCCTGTGAACCCTTTCTTGACGTCATCACCATAATGCGGTTCATCTCAGCGCCCAACAATGCATCAATCGCACCGAGCATTTCCTCATCAACAAACCGCTCTTCCTCATCGAGCAGGCTGTGCACCCCTCCGCGTTCGTCGAACAGGTAGGCGGCTACTTTTTCTGGGGACAGGCGAACTTCTGGCGGGGGAACACCTTCGTGTGTTTGTTCGCCCAACGCTGAAGCCAAAAGGAGATTGTTGAGTGCGTAGAGGACCGTCAGTGAATGAGTCGAGACCACAACCCGAAATCCCTGACGGACCAGGTGAGCAAGGAGATGGACCATCAACACCTGAGCTTCCGGGTGGAGATGAATTTCCGGTTCCTCGACGTGCAGCGAGAAGGGCCACCCGATGAAGCGTTCTCGGCGCCACGTGGGCAATACTTGCGCCAACAGCGCCAGCGGCCAGTTGGCCTTCTGGCCTGACGAGGCCATGTCAATGTCCATCTGAGTTTGTTCGTCCACGCGCCACTTCCACCGCTTCTGCCACCGGTAAGCCTCCCCGCGCAACATTTCACGTCCCATTTGGCGAGCCCATTGTCCTTCTTCTGTGTCGGGCTCGCCCTCCCACTGCTCGACGAGTTCGCCAACCTGCTCCATCATGTCCGCAAAGAGCACCAGGGTGACGGGAAGTGAGAGCAATTGCCACGCTGTTGGCCGCCCGTGGCTGTACAGAACGCGCTCGGCCGGCACGAAGAGGGCTCCTCCGCCTGGTGGTACGTGGTAACCTGAAGCGGTGAACTCCTCCACGCGCTGCTCCAGGGCCTTTGCGGGGCGCACTCGCCGGTTGCGGCGGTCCATGCTCAGGCTGAGGGGTTGTTCGTCGGCTGTTGCGTGCCAGGTAATGGTGACAGAGGGGGCGGCAAACGTGGCGAAGGCCCGATTGGCACTGCGCAGGCTGTCCAGAGCGCGCCGGATGATTGTGGTCGCCGTGGCTTGCGGCTCCACGCGCGCGGCGAAATACTTGCTCAGGAAGGGCAGGTTCTCGAAGAAATAGACCAACTGAGAGACGAGTGACTTGCCCGTCCCCTGCTTGCCGATGAAAAGGGTAAACGGGCGAATTTCGATGCCTTTGTCGGGCGTCTTCGCCACAGGGCCAAGTTGCCCCTTCTCGATTCGCAGGATGCTCCTGGGCGAGATTTGCTCTTCATGCACGCTCATCGTGTTTCTCCCTTCAGACACCCTCACGGATACATCCGCTCCAACATGCGCGGGAAGGCGATGGTTTCGCGCACGTGGTCCAGGCCGCAAATCCAGGCAATGGTGCGCTCCAGGCCCAGGCCGAAGCCGGCGTGGGGCACGGAGCCGTAGCGCCGCAGGTCCAGGTACCACTCGTAGGCCTCACGGGGCAGGTTGTGCTCTTCCAGGCGGCGCTCCAGCAACTCCAGCGAGAAGGCGCGCTGGCCGCCCCCCACGATCTCGCCGTACCCCTCGGGGGCCAGCAGGTCCACGCTGCGGCAGACCTCGGGCCGGCCGGGCACCTCTTCCATGTAGAAGGCCTTGCACTGGGTGGGGTAGTGATAGACGAAGACGGGTTTCTCGAACTCCTCGCTGATGGCCGTCTCGTGGGGCGCGCCGAAGTCCTCGCCCCAGGGAAAGTCCTCGAACCCCTTGCGGTGGAGCAACGCCACGGCCTCGTCGTAGGAGATGCGCGGGAAGGGGGGCTCCACCCGCTCCAGGCGGCTCACGTTCCGCTTCAGGCGCGCCTCCAGGTCGTGGCGGTGGCGTTCCAGCACCACTCGCACCACGTGGCTGACCATCTGCTCGGTGACTTCCATCACGTCTTCCAGCGTGGCGTAGGCCATCTCCGGCTCCACCATCCAGAACTCCGTCAGGTGGCGGCGGGTTTTGGACTTCTCGGCCCGGAAGGTGGGGCCAAAGCAGTAGACCTTGCCCAGGGCGAAGATGGTGGCCTCGTTGTAGAGCTGGCCGCTCTGGGTCAGGTAGGCCGGTTCGCCGAAATAATCCACCTCGAAGAGGGTGGTGGTGCCCTCCACGGCAGCGGGGGTCAGGATGGGCGTGTCCACGTTGACGAAGCCGTGGCTGTCGAGCCAGTCGCAGATGGCCCGCTTTACGGTGGCGCGAATGCGCAGGATGGCCGCCTGGCGGGGGCTGCGAATCCACAGGTGGCGGTGCTGGAGCAGGAAGCCCACGCCGTGCTCCTTGGGCTGGATGGGATAGTCCAACTCGGCCCGGTGGACCACTTCCAGGTCGCTCACGTCCAACTCGTAGCCGCCGGGGGCGCGCTGGTCGGCCCGCACGCGGCCGGTGACGATAATGGACGACTCCTGCGTGAGGTGGTCGGCGGCTTCCCAGGCCGCTTCGGGCACGTTCTTCTTGAACATGACGCCCTGAATGAGGCCGGTGCCGTCCCGAATCATCAGGAACTTGAGCTTGCCCTTGTCCGTGCGGTGGTAGAGCCAACCCTTGACGGTGACTTCTTCACCCTCATGCTGGGCGACTTCAGCAATAGGAACCCATTCGGCCATGATTTCGCTCCTTCACTGTATGATTATAACACGCGCATCTGGCGCAGAAAGCGCTGTTGTGTCTCGTTCAATTCCTCTTTTTGCTCAAGCAGTTCCTCCAAGAAAAACAACTCGTTAATGGCAAAGCGTTGGCGGTGGATTTCCGCTTGAGCGGTTTGAGTCACAGAAGCCCTGGAGAGCACCAGCAGGGTAATTGCCGAAGGCCATTGGTCTTTGATGCGCTGGAGGGTCTTCACAGCGGCGCCAATGCGTTCCAGCACGCCTGCGGCATCAATCCCGCCTTTGACCTCCACTCCGGCTAACACTTCTTCCTGCTGCCTCTTGCTCGAGCGGCGAAGAACACAAATATCCGGCTCAGCGCCAAAGCGGAGGCTTACCTCTCCTCTTTCCCACTCGATCTCCGAAACCTGTTGCCATCCTAACATTGCCACCCGTTCAGCCAGCCAAAGCCGAAGTTGGCGCTCGGCCCGTGCGCCCTTTTCGTTTTGCCAGGCTCCTTGGGCCTGAGTGCCAGCTCCCATGCCCCGCCATAGCCAGAGTTCTTCTTCTCGTACTCGTTCGTCACCCTCGATCAAAAGGCTGATGATGCGATTGAAATGTTGAGCGAAGGAGAGCGCTTCTTCCGGCGAAGGGACACTTTTTCCTCTTTCGTATTTCTCAACTCGTTGAAGCGTGCGTCCCATTGCCTTTTGTGAAAGCATAGCCAAGGTGCGATAGTACATCACAGTTTCCGGGTATTGTCGCAAGGCTTCAGGATGCGCAAATACGAGGACAGGCTTTAGCCCGGCGTGGATGACTTTATTCCAAGCTTGCTCCGAGATGTCCAAATGTTCAAGGTTCCACTCCCATTCCCAAGCAGGCAACTGTTTCAGAACGTCATACACTTCTACCATTCTCCATTCGTGCAGCTTTTCGTGGAAAAACAGGCTCCGGTGGACTTGATCCAGAAGCCAGGCTTTTATGCTGGTTTCTGCCATAGCAGAATGCTCTCCCGAACAGGTTTTCGGCCATACTTTCGCATTTGCTGAGAACTGTTCCCTTTAAATCGAGCAATCCAAATCTCAGAGGCGTGCAAGCCATGTCGTTCGGCCAGGTCACTGAGAATGAGGTCTACCGGCACCATTTCGCCCTCGAAACGCACATTGTCAACTACCATAACAACCCAGCCGCCTGGAGCCAAAACCCGGTACATTTCTCGAACGACCGCTTCCATGTCCACAAAGTAAGCCCGCAGCATGGCCGGAATTTTGGGGTTGTTGAGTTGTTTTCCGGCCAGTGCTTTTTCGACCTCTTCTACGGCAGGGTGAGGTGGCTTCTCATCGGCGTTCAAGCGAGATTCAATGTGAGAACGCAGCACACTGTGGCGCAAGTCGCGCAACTCTGCAAAGTTGCGCACGAAAGCGAAGCACAATTCCAGGCTGTAGGTGCGAGTATAGTCGTACCGGTTCGCATAGGGTGGAGAAGTGATGATGAATCCCACCGTCTCTTTTGGGAGGAAAGAACGCAAATTGCGCGCATCTCCGTTCCAAAGGGACGGGGGTGGCCCCCACCTTTCTTGTGAGCGGACCCGGTGAAAGAAGCGCACATCTTCTTCTGCCCGCGTAACCTGTTGTTTCAACACTTCGTCGGGAGAAGGGATTGGCTTATCTGGCCGCAAGCGCAAAAATTGACCATCTTTGGCCGTTTGGCTGCACGGTTCCAAGATGGAGAGGAAGAGAAGGAGAAAAGCTTCCCTCAAAGGTGATTCGAGAGTGTCCACAGCGCTTTTCCAGCGCTGGAGGTGTTCACGGATTTCTTCTGGGAAGGCCAAACGAACAATGCGCACATCGTCGGCGATAGGAGCGGGAGGAAAAGAGGATAAATTTCGCCGCAAAAGCCGGAACGTTTCCAGAAGTTGACCGGGTTGAAGGCGGAGGAGTGCCAGCAACCCTTCCGCTACGGCAACGGCGACGGGCAACCTGTCTACACCCGCTGAGGGGAATCCGTTACGCATAGCGGCAAAGGGAGTCGTGCCCATCCCCATGAACGGGTCCAACACCAAGGGGGTCGGCAAATCGGGCCCGAGACGCCGCAAAAATTGCCGGACGAGTTTGTAAGAGAACGCTTCTTTATAACGGTAAAGTCGCAGGCCCGGCACATCACGGTTGCCCACATAGGAAACCCATTGCGCCCACTCCAAAGCGTATCGCAAACGTGGGGCGTATCGAGCTTCCAACTCCGCCCGTTCACGCTGATGGTCCTGCACATTGTGTGTGTCCGGCCACTCCAGGGGTAAAGGAAGTTGGGGCATGGGATCTCCTTAAACAAAACGGAGTTGCACATGGTCCTTCCCGGCACGGCTTTCATGATAGCCCATCTCCAACGTGGCGTCAACTTGCTTTCGCCGTTTCCCAAAATTCCGCTCGTGTGGCACCATTTTTCCCGAAGACCACCCTAACAGCAGGAGGACACCCATGCCTGGCAAATACTTCGAGGACCTGGAGCCCGGCCAGCGCATCCGCCACGCGCTGGGCCGCACCGTCACCGAGATGGACAACATCCTTTTCTGCGCCCTCACCATGAACACGCAGCCCCTGCACGTCAACGCCGACTTTGCCAGTCGCACCCAGTTTGGCCGTCCCATCGTCAACGGCATTTTCACGATGGGCCTGGTGGTGGGCATGACGGTGCCCGAACTCACCGAGGGCACCATTATCGCCAACCTCTCCTACGAGCAGGTGGTCCACCCCCGGCCCGTCTTCCACGGCGACACCATCTACGTGGAGACGGAAGTGCTGGAGAAGCGCCCCTCCCGTTCCAAGCCTGACCGGGGCATTGTGAAGCTCAAGCACACCGGACGCAACCAGCACGGCGAGGTGGTCATCGAGTTGGTGCGCACGGTGCTCTTCAAGCGCCAAGAACCGGCCACAGACATGGCCAGCGAGGAGGTGTGAGATGCGAGCGCGGCGCGCGTTGCTCTTCATGCCGGGGGACGACCGGCACAAGATCGAGAAGGGGGCCGCCACAGGGGTGGACGCTGTGGTGATGGACCTGGAGGATGGCGTGGCCCTCAACCGGAAAGAGGAAGCCCGCGAGACGGTGCGGCGCGCCCTGGAAAAGGTGACGTTCGGGCGCACGGAGCGCCTCGTGCGCATCAACCCGGTCGGCTCCGGCCTGGGGGAGGCCGACCTGGAGGCCACGCTCGACGGCCACCCCGACGGCTATGTGGTGCCCAAGGTGGAATCGCCGGAGCAAATCCGGTGGGTCAGCGCCTGGCTGGCGGCCGAGGAGCGAGCGCGCGGGTGGCCGGTGGGGGGCATCCGCCTGTTGGCCATCCTGGAGTCGGCCCGTGGCATTCTCAACGCCGGTGCCATTGCGGTGGCCGACGACCGCCTGGAAGCCCTCATCTTCGGCGCGGAGGACTTCGCCGGGGACGTGGGGGCCACGCGCACCCGCGAGGGGTGGGAGGTCTTCTACGCCCGCAGCGCGGTGGTGGTGGCCGCGGCCGCCCATGAACTCCAGGCCATTGACACGGTTTTTATTGACTTGCACGACCTTGAAAGGCTGCGCCAGGAGGCCGCCTTTGCCCTTCAGCTTGGCTTCGACGGCAAGCTGGCCATCCACCCGCGCCAGGTGCCCGTCATCCAGGGGGTCTTCACCCCGTCGCCGGAGGAAGTCGAGCGAGCCAAACGGCTTATTGAAGCCTTCGAGACTCACCAGGCAGAGGGGACCGGTGTCTTTGCATTCGAGGGGAAAATGGTGGACATGCCCATGATTCGCGCCGCGAAGAGAGTGCTGGCAAGGGCGGGGGTTTAGGCGAGTTCCACCAGTCGCTGCCCTCGTTCCACCACGTCACCGGGTTGGCAGAACACGGCCCGCACGCGGCCGGCAGTCGGAGCGATAACGCGCAATTCCATTTTCATGGCTTCTAGCACCACCAGCGTCTGGCCGGCCTCCACCTCCTGGCCCTCTTCCACCAGCACGGCCACCACCTGGCCGGGCATCTGCGCTTCCAGGCTGCCCTCGTGGGCAGCAGCCCGCGCGCGCCGGCGGCCACGGCTCTGTTCCAGCACATACGGGCGGGCGCCGAAGGCCACGTAGCGGCGCGCGCCCTCGCGGGCCACGTAAGCCCGGCAGCGACGGCCTTCGATTGAGAGGTGCAGGCGGCCGTGCTCCGGCCGGTGGGCTTCCACCGCGTAGGTGCGGTCGCCCACGGTCACGCGGTAGCGCCCTTCGCCCTCTCGTTCCACGCGCACGGTGTGGATTTCCCCGTTGACTTCGTAGCGAAATTCCATTCGCTATTCTCCCTTCGCTGTTCCACCACTACACCCGCTGGCCCACCCGGAACCCGTCAGCCTGGTTCCAGGGGCTGAAGGGGTCGCCGCTGCCGGTCGGCGCGCCGCCGTTGGCGTTGATGGAGGCTGTGGCCTCGAACAGGTCGGCCAGGGCGGCGGCGATGAGCACCTCGTCGGGCACCGGCTCGTCGGGGAGGCGCCAGTCGGCGAAGTGGCGCTCCACGAAGTCCGTGGTTACCTCTCCACGCCGGAAGGTCTCGTGGCGCACGATGTCCTGCAGGAACGGAATGTTGGTGGTCACGCCCAGCACGATGTAGTGGTCCAGCGCCCAGGCCATCTTGCGCAAAGCGTCCAGGCGGTGCTCCCCCCACACGATGAGCTTGGCAATCATGGGGTCGTAGTGGTGGGTGACGGTGTCGCCGGTGGTGACGCCGGCGTCCACCCGCACCCACGGCCCGACGGGCTCCACCGCTCGCAACACGCGCCCTGTGGCGGGCAGAAAGTTGTTGGCCGGGTCCTCGGCGTAGACGCGGCATTCGATGGCGTGGCCTCGCTGGTGCAGGTCGGCCTGGGAGAAGGGGAGCGGCTTGCCGGCCGCGACGTTGATCTGGGCTTTCACCAGGTCCACGCCCACCACCAGCTCGGTGATGGGGTGCTCCACCTGGAGGCGGGTGTTCATTTCCAGGAAGTAAAAATGGCGCTCCTCGTCCACCAGGAACTCGACCGTGCCAGCGTTCACGTAGCCCACAGCGCGCGCGGCGGCCACGGCCGCCTCGCCCATGCGCTGGCGCAGGTCGTCGTCGAGCAGGGGGGAAGGGGTCTCCTCGATGATTTTCTGGTGGCGCCGCTGAACCGAGCACTCCCGCTCGAAGAGATGCACCACGTTCCCGTGCTGGTCGGCCAGCACCTGGAACTCGACGTGGCGCGGGCGGGGCAGGTACTTCTCCAGGTAGACGCGGGGATCGCCGAAGGCGCCTTGGGCCTCCCGCCGGGCCGTCTCGATGGCTGCTGGCAGGTCAGCTTCGCGCTCCACCACGCGCATCCCCTTGCCACCCCCACCGGCCGCCGCTTTGACGAGCACGGGGTAGCCCAGATCGCGGGCTGCCGCCAAGAAGTCGTCCAGGCTCCCTTCGCCCTCGTAGCCGGGCACTACCGGCACGCCGGCCTCTGCCATGAGGGCGCGGGCGGTCACCTTGTCTCCCATAGCGCGAATGGCCGCAGGAGGCGGGCCGATGAAAACCAGGCCGGCCGCTTCCACGGCCTCGGCAAAGTCGGTGTTCTCGGAGAGGAAGCCGTAGCCGGGGTGGACGGCGTCGCACCTCGTCTCCAGGGCGACTTCGACGATGCGGTCACCGCGCAGGTAGGACTCGGTGGGCGGGGGAGGGCCAATGAGCACAGCCTCGTCGGCCAACACGGTGTGGAGCGCGGTGGCGTCGGCCTCGGAGTAGACGGCCACCGTGCGGATGCCCAATTCCTGGCACGTGCGGATGACGCGCACGGCAATTTCGCCCCGGTTGGCGACCAGAATTTTGGAGAACATCGTCGGTCTCCGCTCCCGGCGGCCGGTGCCCAACGCCGAAGCACCGTGCCGCCACTTGTCTTCTGCAAGGGATGGGATACAATTGGCACGTCTCTGCAGGTACACGTGGCCGGCGGTTGCACGGCAAGCGGATTGTACCCCGAAGCGGAGCCGTGTCAAGCCTCCGAACGTGTACCGAATACTAGGATGTGAGGAGAACTCATGGCAGGTGTCGAAGAAGTAGAACAACAGCAACGTACCGCCACGTGGCTCTGGTGGCAGGCGCTGTCCGACCGCATTCGGACCTGGGTAGACCAAGCCCAACCACCAGAGCTTGGTCTCGTGTTGGGAACCTCTCTCCTCGTGGGCTTGGGGACTGGAGTAGGCTCGGTCGTCTTCCGTTGGCTCCTCTCGCTGATTTCTCGCCTCGCCTTTGAGGTGGTGCCTTCTCTGCTCGGTACAGGCATTAGCACGTTCTACATTATTCTTGTGCCCGCTCTGGGGGGCCTACTGGTGGGGCCGCTCACCTACTTTTTCGCCCGTGAGGCCAAAGGGCACGGTGTGCCGGAAGTGATGCAGGCGCTGGCCCTGCGGGGTGGGCGCATCCGCCCGATCGTGGCGCTTATCAAGACGGTGGCGTCGGCCATCACCATTGGTACAGGGGGCTCGGCCGGTCAGGAAGGTCCCATTGTGCAAATTGGTGCGGCACTGGGGTCGAGTGTGGGCCAATTCCTGCGCCTGTCCAACGCGCGCATCCGCAACTTGGTGGCCTGCGGCGCGGCCGCCGGCATTGCGGCCGTCTTCAACGCGCCCATCGGCGGTGTGCTCTTCTCGGTGGAAGTGTTGCTGGGAGAACTCAACGTGGGCAACTTCGCCAACGTGGTGGTGGCTTCCGTGGCGGCCAGTGTCGTCAGCCGGGCCTTTTTTGGGAGCTTCCCCGCCTTTCGTGTGCCCCCCTACACGCTGGTAAGCTCCTGGGAACTCCTCTTCTACGCCGTGTTAGGCGTGCTGGCCGGCCTGGTGGCGGTCGTCTACATTCGAGTCCTCTACGCTTTTGAGGACGTGTTCGAGCGGTGGCAGGCACCGGAGTACCTGAAGCCAGCCGTGGGCGGGCTGGGCGTTGGGCTCATTGCAACGATGTACCCGGAAGTGCTCGGCGGTGGCTACGACGTCATCGAGCGCGTGTTGCACAGCGAGGTGATTCTGGGCACGTTGCTGGCCCTCCTTGTGCTCAAGTTGATTGCCACCTCGCTTACGCTCGGCTCCGGTGGCTCCGGCGGCGTGTTCGCGCCAGGGCTTTTCCTGGGGGCTGTGCTGGGAGGCATATTCGGCTACGTGATCCACGGCTGGTTTCCGACCATCACGGCTCCGGCTGGTGCCTACGCCCTGGTGGGGATGGCCGCCGTCTTTGCCGGATCGGCCCACGCGCCCATGACGGCCATCGTGATCCTCTTTGAAATGACGGGCGATTACCGCATCATTTTGCCCCTCATGTTGACAACCGTGATTGGCACGCTGGTCTCCCACCGGCTGCACCGGGAGTCCATCTACACGCTCAAGCTGGTGCGGCGGGGTATCCGCCTGGCTGGCGGGCGTGATGTTGACGTGATGCAAAGTGTGCGGGTGGAAGAGGTCATGAGCCGCGAGGTGGAGACGGTGCCGGCCGATATGCCCCTGACCGAGTTGGCCGAGCACTTTGCCCGCACACACCACCACGGCTTTCCCGTTCTGGACGAAAAGGGCGAACTGTACGGCATTGTGACCATTCAAGACCTCAACGACGCCATCTCCCGACCTGATTTTCATACCTTGCGGGTGCGGGATATCGCCACCAGCCCGCCTGTGGTGGCGTTTCCCGACGAGACTATGTGGGACGCCCTGCGCAAAATGGCACCGCGTGACCTCAGTCGCTTGCCGGTAGTCAGCCGCGAAAATCCCAGAAGACTGGTGGGCCTGTTGCGCCGGCGGGACATCATCAAAGCCTACAACGTGGCTATGGTGCGCCGCCTCGAATTGCAACACCACATCGAGCAGGTCCCCCCCCATCATTTGGCCGGAGCGGAGTTCGTCGAGGTCGAGATCGCACCCGACATGTGGGCGGCCGGAAAGCGGGTGCGAGATTTGCCTCTCCCCAAACAGTGCATTCTGGTCTCGATTCGACGGGACGGACAGTTGCTCATTCCACACGGCGACACTGTGATTATGCCCGGCGATTATGTCATCGCTCTCGTGCAGCAAGGAGGGATGGGCGCGTTTCAGGCTGCTCTGATGGACGGGAAAGCTTGTCTTGAGGTGGAAAAACACCAGGACAAGGAGGTGTCGGCATGAAGAAAGTGTGGAAGCTCGTCGTTTCGTTGGCCGTGATCGGAGCCATTGTGGGCGGCGTGAAGAAGTGGCTGGGGGGGAAACCAACGCCCCTTCAAGAAGAAGAGCAACCCTCCACCGCCGGTGGACAAATGGAAGAGCAACCGGCAGACGAGACGTTCGACGAATCCGAACTGGGTGGCGAAGTGGACCCCGAATTGCTCAAGATTTTGGTGGACCCCGGCGACAAGGGGCCGTTAGAGTTGAGTGAAGACGGCAAGTGGCTGATCAACCCCCGCAACGGGTACCGGTATCCCATCCGGCGGGGCATCCCGGTGATGTTGCTGGAGGAGGGCGAAAAGCACCGCGATCCCTCCCTGATTCGCGAGGTGCCTGCCGAGGAGTCCTCCGTTCAGGAACAGGAGACGCCGCCCACGGCCGGCGAATAAAGGGCTGATGGGCAGCCTCGTCCGCTCTACAATCGGTCCCGCTTGCCAAAGCCACCGGCAAGGGGCAGAATCTGAATCTCGTCAACCATGACCTCGGGATGTTCGACCAGGTGAAGGATCCAGGGGGCGATGTGCTCTGGCTTCAGCATCGTCTCGCGGTCCCACTCCCCCTTGATCCGATCCCACATGGGGGAATCAACGGCACCGATTGTCAGCAAGGTCACGTGAATGTGCCGGGGGCGCAATTCCTCGCGCAGGGCTTCGGCAAAACTGCGCAGGGCCGCTTTGGTGGCGCCGTAAACGGCCCAGGACGGGCGCCCACGCCAGCCGGTCACACTTCCCGGCAGAAGAATGTGACTGCCGCTTTCCATAAATGGCAACGTGGCCTGAACAGTGTGAAGCAGGCCCGTCAGGTTGACTTCAATCATTTCCTGCCAAAGGCGAGGGTTCATCTCTGTGAATGAGCCCCGGTACATGACTTCGGCGGCCGGCAAAAGCAGGCGCAGCGTGCCGCCGAACGCCTGGATGAGTTCGGTGGCCTGCTCCAGTTCGGCCCGGCGAGCGACGTTGGCCGTAATCGTCTGGACTGTGCCACCCGCGCGCCGCAGTTCTTCGGCTAACGCGCTGGCCGCGTCTCCCCTGCGCAGGACGGCGACAATGTGCCAGCCCTCCCGCGCCAAGGCGAGCGCCACGGCCTTTCCTAAGTCGCTGCCGGCCCCTGTAATGAACGCTGTTTGTCGGGCCATTAGGTCAATTCCGCCTGAATGAGGCTGAGAAATTCAGTACGGGTGCGCGAATTCTGCTGAAACGCGCCCCGCATAGCGCTGGTGACCATTTTGACGTTGGGCTTCTGGACCCCGCGCATGATCGCGCACAGGTGGACGGCTTCTACCACGACGGCCACCCCCAAGGGGTGCAGCAAGTTGTCCAGAAAGTCGGCGATTTCCACCGTCATGCGCTCCTGAACCTGAAGCCGGCGGGCGAACATGTCCACGATGCGCGGGATTTTGCTCAGCCCAATGATGCGTCCTTTGGGCAGGTAGGCCACGTGGGCTTTGCCGTAAAAGGGCAACAAATGGTGTTCGCACAGGCTGAAGAAATCAATGTCCTTGACAATGACCATTTCGTCGTACTCGATGTCGAAAATAGCGTCGTTGACAAGTTGAACCGGGTCGGTGGTGTACCCGGCCGTGAGTTCACGGTACATCCGCGCCACGCGATCCGGCGTGCGCTGAAGTCCTTCGCGCTCGGGGTCTTCACCAAGCTGGACGATGAGCGCTCGGACCAGCGCTTCCAGTTGCGCGTTTTGCGTTGAGCGGGTGAGGGAAGTCTTCATAGCCTCTCCTCATTTGTTTTTGGCTGGATGGCTCGCCAACGGCGAAGGGGAGAGAAGGCTGGGGGACGCCTCCAGACCCTCGGCAGAGGAGCCATCCATGCGCCTCTGGTGTGTAGTGTGTAGAAAGGGTATTCATTCTCACGGAGAAAGCAAACTCCAACGGGGGTGAGCGGTGCAACTCGAGGGGAAGACCGCCATTGTGACGGGCGGCGCACGGCGACTCGGCCGAGCCGTGGCCCTGGCGCTGGCGGAGCGAGGGGCTAACTTGGTGGTCCACTACGGCCACTCAGCGGCAGCGGCCGAGCAGGTGGTGGCCGAGGCTCGCGCCCACGGCGTGGAGGCCATTGCTGCCCAGGCCGACTTTCATCGTCCGCTCGAGGCGCCCCGCGTGGTCGAAGCGGCGTTGGACCACTTTGGCCGTCTCGACGTGCTGGTGAACAGCGCGGCCATCTTCGAGGCCGGCAGCGTGCTCGACACCGACGAGGCCAACTGGGACCGTCACTTCGCTGTCAACCTCAAGGCGCCCTTTTTCCTGAGCCAGTCCTTCGCCCGCCACCTGCCCCCCGACGGGACGGGGAAAATCATCAACATCACCGACTGGCGAGCCCTGCGGCCCGGCACGGATCACGTGGCTTACACCCTGACCAAAGCAGCCCTCGTGACCTTGACGCAGGTGCTGGCCCAGGCACTGGCCCCCCGTGTCACGGTCAACGCTGTGGCCTTGGGCGCCATCCTGCCGCCGCCCGGCGCCGACCAAGCCTACCTGGAAAGGCTGGCCCGTTCTGTGCCCTTGCGGCGCCATGGATCGCCCGACGACGTGGTGGCAGCCGTGCTTTTCCTGCTGGAAGGGTCGGATTACGTGACCGGCACGACTGTGCTCGTGGACGGCGGCGCCCACCTGTGGGGGCCGCCCTCGAACGGGTAAGGAGTGAAAACAGCGCTTGACCACGCGGATTTGTCTTTGTACGAAAAGCAGAGATGAGGGGAGGATCATGGACGACCGCATTCATGTTCGTGACCTGCTGCTGCGCACGATCATCGGCGTCAACCCGGAGGAGCGCCGTGAGCGCCAGGATGTGATCATCAACCTGACCCTCTACACGAACGTGCGACAGGCGGGCCTTTCCGACGACATGAAGGACACCGTGAACTACCGCTCGGTAACGAAGCGGATTATCGAGGTGGTGGAATCCTCCCGGTTCTACCTGGTCGAAGCGCTGGCGACGGCCATTGCTCGGACTATCTTGACCGAATTCCCCGTGGAGCGGGTGCAGGTCAGCGTGGAGAAGCCGGGGGCGTTGCGCTTTGCCCGCTCGGTGGGGGTGGAAATCGAGCGCACGCGCGAGGACTTCGGACTGTGAGACACCGGGCCTACATTCTGCTGGGCTCCAACGTCGAAAAAGAGCGCCACACGCCGGCGGCCATCCGCCGCCTGGCGGCCCACCCTCACGTGGCGGTGGTGACCGTCTCGTCTACCTACGAGACCGCACCGGTGGGCAGCCCCAACCAGCCCACGTTCTACAACGTGGCCATCGTCGTCGAGACGCCCCTCGACGCTCGCGCGCTCAAGTGGTCGGTATTGCGCCCCATTGAGGAGGCTCTGGGCCGCGTGCGCACGTCGGACCCCAATGCCCCCCGCACGGTGGACCTCGACATTGTGCTCTTCGATCACGACGTGTTCGAGTTGGACGGCAGTTCCATCCCCGACCCGAACATCGAGCGGTATGCTCACGTGGCCCTTCCCCTGGCCGAGGTCGCCCCCGACTACGTCCACCCCGTCACCGGTGAGACGCTGGCCCACATAGCCCGCCGCTTTGCTGGCTCCAAGGCGGTGTTGCGCGTGTTGCCGCCCCTCTGGCAAGGAGACAGGTGACTGGCGGTAGGAGCGCACAGGCAGGCCCAGATCTCGCCCGGCGCGGTGGATGGTGGAGGTAACCTTACCGGTTCGTGAGCCAGCGTATCAACAAAGCGAGGAGGCCAGGGCGCAGGCGGTAGATACGGCCAGTCTCCCCGTCGGTGGCCCGTGAGGCCAGGTAGACGGCCATTGTGGCCACCGCTTCCGGCGGCGTGGCAAAGCGATCCAGGATGGCGGAAAATCCTTTGAGGCGCTCGGCGGCCTCTTGGGTGAGGGGCTTGGGGTGCAACGTCAGGTCGGTTTTGACCAGCCCCGGGTTGAAACCCAGGATGGAGAGGTCGGTGTCGCGGTACTCTTCGGCCACGGCCAGCGTGAAGCGGCGCACGGCGGCCTTCGAAGTGGCGTAGGCGCTCATGTACGCGAAGCGAGTCCGGCGGGAGTCCTCGTCCCCGGCGCCCAGCAGGTTGATGATTTTGCCGGCCCCGCGAGGCACCATGTGTTGGAGGGCCACATACGTCCCGTGGTAGGTGCCCATCAGGTTCGTTTCGACGACAGCCCGCCACTCGTCCGGGGGAATCTCGCCCGTGCGGGCATATGGGCCCGCGATGCCGGCGTTGTTGAACCAGATGTCAATCTGGCCGAAGCGGTCCACTGCCCGCGCGGCCAACTGCTCCACCTGCTTCAGGTCGCGCACGTCGCACTCCACCCCCAGCACCTGCACGCCGGGAACCCCTTCGAACTTCTCGTAGGCGGCCTCCACAGCCGCCATGGAGCGGGAGGAAATCACAATGTGGGCGCCGGCCTGGGCCAGGGCGGCGGCGATAAGCAGGCCAATGCCTCGCGTACTGCCGGTCACCACGGCCACTTTTCCCTTCAGGCGAGTTGAGGGGCGGAGGGGCATTGTGCTGTCCCGTGCAGGTTGATCACTGTATTCTCACACACTTGGCGGCCATTGGCAAATCCAGCGGAGCCGCACACGTCACCGACGGGGCGGGCGGAGAACAGAGCCCCTTCGCCGCCCAGCCGCTACACATTTTCCTTTACTCTGGCTGTTGGGCGGCTTTGGATCAGATACTCGCGGTAGGGCGTCAACTGCACGCCGAAGTCTCGTTCCACGCGCTCCGGCTCACCTTCGAACTCGTGTTGGCCGAGGGCGGCCAGAAAGCGCAGGACCTCGGCCACGTTGGGGGCAACGGGGCGGAGGAGCCATCCACCAGCCTTGAGTGGCCACACTGGCACGGTTCGCACGTGCACAGGGCGGCCAAAGGCCGCCGTGTAGAGCGCGGCCACGTCACGGGGCGTCAGGCGTTCGCCGCTGGTCACGTCGTAGGTGCGGCTGGTGGGGCCGGGGGTCCACAGAGCGCGCACGGCCAGTTCGGCCACGTCGTCCGGGCTGACCAGGGCCAGCCGCTTTTCAGGCGAGCCGATGGCGGGGTAGAGGCCCCGCCGGCCGTAGCGCTCCCATGCCGTGGCCCAGTCGGCCATCAAGGTGCCGGGGCGCAGAATGGTGTGACGCAAACCGCTGCTGCGCAGGTATTGCTCGGCCCGCCGCTTGGCCAGAAAGTGGACACTTTGGTCCACGAAGTTGGCGCCGATCAAGCTGATGAGCACGAAGTGGGTCACGCTGCCGGCCCGAACGGCCAGGTCAATGAGCGCGCAGGTGCCCTGTTCGTCCACGGCACGCGGGGTGTTGCCACCGCGTCCCATGTGGCCGCTCACGCCAGCCGCGTGAATAATGGCCTGCACGCCGTCCACGGCTGGATGCAGGGAAGCTGGTTGGCGCAAGTCTCCCACAAAAGTGCGCGCGCCCATTTCCCGCAGCCGGGCGGCCCGCTCGTCCTCACGGCGCACCAGCGCCCGCACGGGGATGCCCCGCTCCGTCAGGCGGGTCACCACGCGGCGGCCCAGGTAACCCGTTGCTCCTGTGACCAGCACGGCTCCGCCGACATTCACCGCTTCTCGCCCTGATGCTTCCTGGGAACAACTCGGTGGGGATGATACCAGAGGGGACACCTGGCGTCAAGGCTGATTTCGCAGGGGTTTTCAGTTCCCGAAAATTTGCTCTCTTCCCTTTGGATGTCCCTTCGATGCAAGCGGCAAAACTAAGACATTTTACCTATTGTGCGGACGGAATTCGTATGATATGCTTGTGCGTGAAGCGCAGCCTTGGGGTTCTCTGTGCTGTACCGTTCCCTCTCCATCATCCCCCAAATAATGGGGGATTGTTTTTGACCTTGGAAATAGGGCACTTGTCCACTCAGGTGAAGGAGGACTCTTCTTGAATTGTCACTGTTGCGACGGTTTATGAAGCGGAATATCACCGGCGTTCGTAGGTGAACGTCGAACGGAGGTGCCGACGCGGAGATAAAAGCGAGGGAATGTCGTGGACACAGACGTAAGACTTGTGCTTGAAAATGTCAGGCGTAAAGTGGGCGCAAGTGCGGTTCTTGTCTTGGGATTAGATGGCTATATTCGAGAGGAGGTTGGCGAAGTAGAAGGACTTGACAAGGGAGTATTGGCAGCGCTGTTGGGTCACGGGATGGCGGCGTTTTACGAGTTGTCCCACATCTCGCGGGGAAGTGGCGGCCAGCACGTGTTTTTCTCTTACCAGGATGTTTTCTATCAGGTGGTGTGTACGAGCCTTACCTCTGACCACTTCTTGGCTGTCATTTTCGACCTCCAACGGGTCCAGGCTCCCCCCATTGGAACGGTCTGGTTTTATCTCAAAAAAGCCTCTGAACGCCTCCTCGAATTACAGGAAGCTCAAGCTGAAGGAGGGAAAGGCGCTGCTGTGGCACAACTTTGGGAATCGTCTTGAGATCCGTGTCGGCGTGCTGACGTTGCCAAAGCAAACGGCACACGTTGGGAAGGGAAAGGAAGGTGGCAAGGTGACTGTGCAAGGACACGTGGAAGCGCGACGTCTCTGGCAAAAGGCCCTTCAGGAAATGCAGGCCGACGTGCTCCTGGTGTTGGACGAGAGCGGCTATCTGATTGACACGGTGGGCAGTCGGCCCGGCCTAAGCGCCGAAACGCTGAGTAGCCTGGCCGCCGCCAGCCTGATGGCCCTGCGCGAAATTCGACACCAGGCACATATTGGCCAGAGTGACGATCACGAACTCGTAATCCTGGAGGGGCCCCAAGGGCGAGTTATTATGGGCAAGGGAAGACAGGGACTGGTGTTTGTGGCTGTGTTGCCGCCCGACAGCTTTTTGGGCATGGCTCGCCTCATTTTCAAGCAACTCCTCGAGCGTCAGTGGAATGTGGCGTTGCCCTCCGCGGACGATCTCTCGGCGCCTCCTTTCCCTGGGGCTGATGAGCTGCCGGACGACTTCGAGGAATTGGAAGGGTTCGACCTGGATGCCATCTGGAGCAATGGGAGCTCGTGATGCTTGTCAACGTGCAGAAGCGTGAATTGCAAGTGAAGATCGTCTACTACGGCCCGGCCCTCTCGGGAAAGACCACGAACATCGAGCAGGTCTACAAGAGCATCCCACCCAACCGGCGCAGCGAACTCACCGTGATGAAGACGCGGGGCGACCGCACGCTTTTCTTTGATTACATGCAGATGGAGTTGGGAAAGGTGGCCGGCTTCACACCGCGCATCAACCTTTACACGGTGCCGGGACAGGTCATGTACGCGATGACCCGGAAGATCGTGTTGCGTGGAGCCGATGCCGTCATCTTCGTGGCTGACAGTTCGCCCATTCGCATACGCGAGAATCTCTACTCGTGGCGCCAGTTGTTCCAACATTTGGAAGAGTTGAACATTTCGTTAGAGGGGTTTCCCATCGTTGTTCAATGGAACAAGCGCGACCTGCCCAATGCCGCTCCCATCCCATTGCTGGAGCAGACGTTGGGGGTAAACGGTCGGTATCCCACGTTCGAGGCGGTGGCCATTCGCAACATTGGTGTCAAGGAAACATTGCAGGCCGCTTTGAAACTCCTCTTCAAAAAAGGGAGAAGCGATGAACGTACAAAGTCGCAGCCGAAGCCAACACCTTGAACATGTGCTTTCCCGTGTCGTGCAGGAACAAGGGTTTCTCGTCGCCGTGCTTACCAACCATGAGGGACTGCCGCTCTCAGCGTCGGCCAGCGAGGACCGCTTGCTCTCGGAAGTGCTGGCCGCTGTGGCGCCCGTGATCGAGCGGGCAGCTCACCAATCCAATGTACACTCTGGCCTGGAGGCAGCAGATGAGGTGGTGATCCAGAACGTGGACCGCACGAGAATTGTGTGCCGCTTCTTCGCCGTCAACGACCAGCCGCTCATTCTGGCCTGTGTAGTGCCCAAGAACGTGGCTTATCGCCGGGCCATGAACACACTCATTCGGGAAATTCGTCAACACTGGAATCCTGAACTGGAGCCATGACGGTGAACGTTCAGGGACGCCTCGACCAAGTAGACGTTCCGGGCGTGGTGGAACTCGCCCGTCAGACTGGTGAAACGGTGGCCGTGGTCATTACGGACGGCGACGTGCAGGGCACGATTTACGTCGAGAAGGGGAACGTTGTTCACGCTGAATACCGGGAGTGGGTGGGAGCGGAAGCCTTTTACCACCTGCTCGCCGTCAACGAGGGCGCCTTCGAGTTGCGCCCCGTGGATGACGTGCCCCATCGTACCATTGAGAAACCTTGGAACACCCTGCTGTTGGACGCCCTTCAGTATCTCGACGAACACGGCCTCGCTATTGGGGGACTGTCGGAAGGGGGGACCCGAGAAGCAGAAGAGGCCACTGGCGTGGAAAACGGCCCCCGCGAAAACGTGTGGGAACGTTACCTGGCCGAGTTGCTTGAAGGGGCGTCAGCCATCCAAGGGGTAGCCATCGTGGGCACGGACGGCTTGGTCTATGCCGCCCACGCGCCCGATGGCAGCCTTGATGAAGACCTGGCCGGGGCGGTGGCGGCGGCCGTGTACGCCCTCAGCGCGCGCAGCGTCTCCCAGCTCAACCGGGGGAACTTGCAGCGCACGCTCATCCAGGGCGACGATGGCAACATCATCGTGACGGTGGTCAACGACCGCACGCTTTTCGTGGGCCTCACGCCCAAGGATGTCAACCTGGGCATGGCCTTCGCTGAAGTACGTACTATGGTCCGCCAGTTGGCCGAGGTGGTGAATGCATCTGTGTGAAGGCAGAGGCGAACAGCGCTGTTCGACGATGTAAACCTGCCGGTTCGAGTAACGGAACGAGTAAAACAACAGGCGAGAACAGGAGGCAACCATGGCCCAAAAGACAGGCGAGATTCTCTCGCAACATCTTCAGGAATTGCTCGACCAGTCGTCCGACATCGAAGGAGCTGCTGTTGTCGGCGTAGACGGCTTAGTCTACTCGGCGAACATGCCCCATCGGGACATGGACGAGGACCTGGCCGGGGCAGTGGCGGCGGCCGTGTACGCCCTCAGCGCGCGCAGCGTCTCCCAGCTCAACCGGGGGAACTTGCAGCGCACGCTCATCCAGGGCGACGATGGCAACATCATCGTGACGGTGATCAACGACCGCACGCTTTTCGTGGGCCTCACGCCCAAGGACGTCAACTTGGGCATGGCCTTCGCCGAAGCCCGCACGATTGCGAAGAAACTGGCTGACGTGTTGAAGGACTTCGCATAAGAACGAAGGAACGAACAGCGTCCATCAAGAAGAAAGGAAAGAAGGAACATGACTGCACAAACTGCCGACGAGTTGGACCAGCGCCTGCGTGCGCTGAAGGAGCAGCGGCGGGAAGGGACCCTGGACTTAACGGGTTACTACAAAGAATTGCTCGTTCTTGCTGGGATGTTAATAGAATCTCTGACCGAAGAGGTGGACAAACTGAGCGAGGACG
>WFWG01000126.1 GCA_015491235.1 Ardenticatenaceae bacterium | reverse complement strand
TCGCCGGGCGGGTCCAGCACCTTGCGCACCCGCTGCACCCGCCGGTCCGAGTTAGTGAAGGTGCCGTCCTTCTCAGCAAAGCTGGCGGCCGGCAGGACGATGTCGGCGTAGGCGCCTGTGCTGTTGAGGAAAATGTCCTGGAAGAGCAGGAAGGGCAAGTGCTCCACAATGTGGCGGGCGTGGCGCAGGTTCGGCTCGCTCATCATAGGGTCCTCGCCCATGATGTAGTAGGCCACGATGTCGCCCGCCTCGGCCGCGAAGGCCATTTCCATCGTGGTGAGGCCCGGTTTCGGGTTCAGGCTCACGCCCCACGCGGCCTCGAAGCGGGCCCGCACGTCCGGATCGTCCACGCGCTGGTAGCCCGGAAAAACGTTGGGTAACCCGCCGGAATCGGAACACCCTTGCACGTTGTTCTGGCCGCGCAACGGGTTCAAGCCCGTGCCCGGCCGGCCGATGTGGCCCGTCAGCAGGGCCAGGTTGGCCAGCGCCAGGGCGTTTTCCGTGCCGTGAACGCTCTGGCTGATGCCCATGCCCCAGTAGATGGCCGCCGCGCGCGCCGTGGCGTACAGGCGAGCTGCCTGACGAATCAAGTCGGCCGGCACGCCGGAAATCTGCTCGGCCCACTCGGGCGTGCATTCGGCCAGTGAAGCCGCATAGGCCTCGAACCCTTCCGTGCGGGCTTCGATGAAGGCTTGGTCGTACAACTCCTCGTGGACGATGACGTGGGCCATAGCCTGAAAGACGGCCACGTCGGTGCCGGGCCGCTGGCGCAGCCAGAGGGTGGCGAAGCGGGTCATCTCCGTCTGGCGAGGGTCCACCACAATCATGCGGGCCCCGTGGCGCACCACCGCTTCCCGCAGGAAGGTGCTGATCACGGGGTGCGTTTCGCTGGTGTTGGAGCCAGTCACGATGAACACGTCCAAGTGCTTCATCTCGGCGATGGAGTTGGACATGGCGGCTGAGCCGATGGCCGTCTGCAGGGCCACCACGGAGGCGGCATGACACAAGCGCGCGCAGTGGTCCACGTTGTTGGTACCCAAAACGGCTCGCACGAACTTCTGGAAGACGTAGTTGTCCTCGTTGGTGGCCTTGGCCGAACAGAAAGTGCCAATAGCGTCCCCACCACGGGTGCGCACGATTTCGGCCAACTTCTCGGCGGCCAGGTCAAGGGCTTCATCCCAGGAGGCTTCCCGGAAGCCCTCTACCCCCACCGGCCGGCGCGGCCGTTTGCCGAAGTCCTTGCGAATAAGCGGCCGCGTCAGGCGCGAGGGGTGGTGGACGAAGTCCACGCCGAAGCGCCCCTTGACGCACAGGCGCCCGTAATTGGGCGCCACGTCGAAGGGGGCCGTCACGCGGAAAATGCGATTTCCTTTTACGTGCAGGTCAACCTGGCAGCCCACTCCGCAATATGGGCACGTGCTCCGCACAATCCGGTCTGGCTGAATCACGGCCACTCCTCCCCTCTTTCCTGCGAGCACTCGAAAAGACGTTCATCATTCGCGCACAAAGTGTGCGGTTGGGCTGTGCTTGCCCTATGTCCCCACCGGGTCCAACCACTCCACCTCCCCGGTTCTCAGGTCGTACACGGCTGGGAGAACCAGCAGTTGCTTCCTGCGCACCAGATCTTGGGCAATGGAACTGCGCTCCACCAGGCGTTCGGCCATAATCGTCGCGTTGTGTCTCACGGCCAGGCCGAGTACGTCGTCGTCCGCTTTGCCCCCCTCACGGGCGCGGTCAATGGCGGGCTGAATGGCTGTGACGAGCGAGGAGAGCGAAAAGGAGAGAAAACGATAACGCCTTTGGCGCTCCAGCGCGGCCTTGACAGCCCCGCAGTTGGTGTGGCCCAGCACGACGACCAAGGGCGTGGAAAGGGCGGTCAAGGCATACTCGACGCTGCCGATCACCAGTTCGTCCACCACGTTACCGGCTACCCGTACCACGAAGAGGTCGCCCAGCCCCACGTCGAACACGATTTCGGGGGTCACGCGGGAATCGGCACACGCCACCACGACGGCCATTGGCCCCTGGCGGTCCACCAGCCGCTCGCGCCGTTGAGGTGACTGGTTGGGGTGGCGCATCTCACCCGCCACAAAGCGCTGGTTGCCCTCCTCGAGGAACTTCAAGTGTTCCCGAGCCTGATCAAGGTCACTCACGGTTTCCCTCCAACGGTGGACGGCGGCGTTTTTCGGCACTCAGGTGTTCAGGAGGTATGCCCTGCTCGAGCAAGTGCTCTTCCAAGCTCTTGAGGGCACCAGTGGGGCAGACGCCCACGCAGTTGCCGCAGAAGACACACGTCGTCTCGGGCATGGGGGCATCAAAGAACGTGGCAATGTGGGTATGAAAGCCCCGCTCACCCAGGCTGAGGGCATAGGTGAACTGCATGTCGTCCCCACAGGCCTCCACGCACCGCCAGCAGAGGACGCACTTGGCGTAATCGCGCACGTAGAAGGGGTTGTCCTCGTAAACGGGAAAGTGGCGCCGCTCCCCGTCGGCGAAGCGCTGGGGGTCCACGCCCAACGCCTGACCGTATGCCAGGGCGTCGGGGGCCTCGCTCAGGTCCACGGCCGAGTGGAGGAGCTCCAGAATGGTGCGGCGAGCACGGAGCACGCGCTCGCTGTGGGTGCGCACCACAGCACCATCGCGCACCTGAGCGACGCAGGCAGGCACCAGGGTGCGAGCCCCCTCCCACTCCACCACGCACAGGCGACAGACGGCCGGCGGCGTCAGCGCGGGATGGTAACAAAGGTGGGGAATCTCGATGCCCAGTGTCTCGGCGGCCTGGAGCACTGTGGTTCCGGCCGGAACGGTCACCTGGTGACCGTCAATGGTCAGCGTCACTTGCTGAGACATGGTTGCCTCCTTCAAAACGTGTGACCATGCGGGGCAACACGCTCATCAGCGCGCTGGCGGCCGTCTGGCCCAGCCCGCAGATGGACGCCTCGCGCATGGCGTGGGCAATGTCTTGCAGGCGCTCCGCGTCGTCGGGGCGGTGGTGGCCGGCCTGCCAGCGGCGCACGATTTCCCACTGGCGCTGGGTGCCAAGCTGGCAAGGATAACACTTGCCGCACGACTCGTGGGCGAAGAAGCGCGTGATGCGTTCCACCACCTCCAGCATGTCCACGGAATCGTCCACCACCAGCACCGCGCCTGAGCCAAGGGAAGCCCCGATGGCCCGCAGGGCCTCAAAGCTCACCGGCGTGTCCAGGTGCTCGGCCGGGACGAACGTGCCAGCCGCCCCGCCAACCAGCACAGCTTGAATCTTCCGGCCGGGGCGCATTCCACCGCACACCTCGACCAACTGGCGCAGTGTCACGCTCATGGGGCCCTCGTAGACGCCGGGACGCTCGACGGCGCCGCTCACGCAGAAGAGCTTGGGGCCGGGCGCGTCGGGCGGACCAATGCGGCGGAACCAGTCGGGGCCGTTCAGGACGATGTGCGGCACGTTGGCAAACGTTTCGACGTTGTTGATGACGGTGGGCCGCCCGAACAGCCCCCGCTCCGTGGGGAAGGGCGGCTTCTGGCGCGGCATTCCGCGCTTCCCCTCAATGCTCTCGAAAAGTGCGGTTTCCTCGCCGCAGACATAAGCGCCGGCCCCCCGCCGCAACTCGATGTCGAAGGAGAAGTCACTGCCCAACACACGTTTCCCCAAGTATCCGGCCTCGCGGGCAGCCGCCACCGCGTTGGCGAGGCGCTCGTAGGCGGCGCGGAACTCACCGCGCACGTAGATGTACCCCTGCTCGGCGCCCACCGCGTAAGCCGCAATGGTCATGGCTTCCACGATGGCGAAGGGATCACCCTCCATCAGGACGCGGTCCTTGAAGGTGCCGGGCTCGCTTTCGTCCGCGTTGCAGACCACATAGCGGGGCGTTACAGGCTGGCGGGCAGCGCTCTCCCACTTGATGCCCGTTGGGAAGGCCGCCCCTCCGCGCCCCACCAGGCCAGAAGCCTTCACCATCTCGATAATCTCCGCCGGCGTCATCTCCAACGCAGCCCGCAGCGCCCGGTAGCCGCCGTGGGCCTCGTAATCGGCCAAGCTGGTGGGGTCAACCTGCCCCACTCGGCGCAGGAGATGGGCTTCGTAGCCGGGAATAGCCTGCCAGGTGGGTCTGTCTGCTGAAGCAGTCACTTCGGGGGGGCTTCACCGGCGCGCACGGCCCGGGCTAGGCGCTCGGCCGCGGCAGCGTCGAGGCGCCCGAAGACCTGGTCGTTGACCATCAGGCAGGGGGCGTGTTCGCAGTGGCCCAGGCAGGGGTGAACCTCCAGCGTCACCAACCCATCCGGCGACGTTTCGCCAGGAGCAAGGCCAAGGGCCGTTCGGCAGGCTTCCAGCAGGGCGGGACTCCCGTTTGCCAGACAGGCCACGTCGTCACACACGCGCACAATCCGTCGTCCGACGGGCTGCGTGTAAAGCCGGCTGTAAAACGTGGCCACACCGTACACATCGGCCAAGGGCACGCCCAGAACCTCACCTACCTGGGCACACACGTCGGGGGGAAGCCAACCAAGGTGATTCTGCACATCAATCAGACAGGGGAGCAATCCAGCTCGGCCATACGGCTGCCAGCGGACAAGGATGTCCGCCACTGCCTCGTCCTGGGAAGGGGTCATAGGGAACCTCCAGCAAGCCCTTCCGTGTCCACTACGAATCCTGCTCGCGCGACGCCTGCTGAACTTTCAATTCCTGACGAAGCGCTTCGACCTGTTCTTCCAGTTCCATCAAAGTATCCTGAAGGTGTTGAAACTGGTTCACGTCCAAGAGCACGGCAACGGCTCGGCCGTACTGGGTGATGACCAGGGGACGCTGTGTTTCACGGATTTTCTTGATGACCTCAGCCGCGCGGAGGCGCAGCTCGGAGATGGGCAACACGTCTTCAACTAAGTCGATCCGAGTGGCCATTGCCAATCCTTTCACGTGCGCTTCGCCGTATTCCTTTGTCAAAGATTGTATCATGGGTGACGCAGAAATGTCAAGGAGTCTTGTACACTCTTTGGTTAATCTTTTCACTACCAGACAATCAAAAGTCATTCTCTTGACTGTGATTCCTCGCTGTACCGCGCGCTCACTTCGTCGAGCTGGCGCTTCACCACCTGGCGGTAGCGTCGCACCGACCAAGCCACGAGGAGGCCGGAGCCGATCACCCAGAGCGTCACCAGGGCGGCCAAGGCCGCACTCACCCACCCGAGCTGGTAGGCAACGAACATGGCCAGAATCCACACCATGGTGAGGAAGTAGGCCAGAATCTCACCCCACTCCGCACGATCAAGCCGAGCGCGCAGCCGGCGCTGTTCGGCCTCGTACATGCGCTGGTTGAACCACGCTTTGAAGGCTTTCTCGGGGTCGCTCATTCAACTTCTCCCTGCCTTTTCTGAAGAACCCGACTCCTCCGCCAACAAGGTCTCGATTTCCACCGGCACAAAGAGGGTATAATCCCGACTGTTTTGGACGATCATTTCGCGCACCAGGGAACTGCTCACGAACAACTCCTCCGAGTCGGCCAGGAAAAAGAGGGTTTCCAGGCCGGGCGCGAGGCGACTGTTCATGTTGTACTGCTGGAACTCGTTGCGGAAATCGTCCACGTTGCGCAGCCCCTTCACGATGACCTGAGCGCCGCGCCGGCGGGCGTAGTTCACCAACAACTCGCCGGTGAAGCTCTCGACCCGCACGTTGGGAATGTGAGCCGTGGCCGCTCGAATGATGCGCACACGATCCTCGACGCTGAACATGGTGCGCTTGCGGGGGTTATACCCCACGGCCACGATGAGTTCGTGGAAGAAACGGGCCGCTCGCTGGATGATGTTCAGGTGCCCGTCCGTCAAGGGGTCGAAGCTGCCTGGATAGATCGCGATCATGCTGTTTCCCATCTTGCCTTTGCCGAAGCATGTGCTCTCAAGTATAATGTGTCCGGAAACGCACAGCCAGCACAACGGGTTGCTGGCATTTTCCCATTTTGGAGCGAAAAAGCAACTTTAGCAAGGTAAACCGGGGGGAAACCGAGACATGCTGAACACTGTTATCCTCGTCCTGGCGGTGCTCTTTGCGCTCGTGTGGTTGTGGGGGCTTGTAAAACGAATCGGCGGCCTCTTTATCCACCTGTTTCTCGGCGGGGCAATTCTGTTGCTTTTGTACTCCTTGCTGGTCGGGCGATAACCTCACTGAGGTCTGTCAGGAGATTCTTATGACTCACGAATCCCCTGCAACGGATTTGGCCATTTTGGAAAGCATGGTCAACCGGCTGGAAGCGTACTTGGAGGACGACCGGCTGTTCAAGACCATCACGGCGTACACACCAGCCGGAGAACAACTCGTCAAGCTGACCATCGGTGCCATTCTGGAACGACTTGATGAGCTGAAACAGCGCTCCGACCTGTCCGACGAGGAACGTCAGAAGCTGACCACACTGGCCGAGCGGGTGGCCGCCGTCAAGCGTCGTCGGCCAGAGGCATTCTACCGCAAGCTGGCCCGTGAAGTGAACAGCTACGCCGATTCCTGGCGCTGGTTCCTCCAATCGTGTGAGGAAGGCGACCGGCGCTGCGTGCAGGATTACCCCTTTGAAGTTGCCACGCGCTTGCGCATCCAGCGCCTGCTCGACGAGGGAGAGGGCCGCCCGGAACTTGAGGCCGCCCGGAACCGCGTTGCTGAACTCGACCGCCGCCTGCGCCGCATTTGGAAGCCAGGGGCCTTTGTCCTGCGAGGTCAATCGCCGGGGAAATATCCGGCAGACCGCTACTGGTGGCTCTACGGCCACCCGGACATCAAGGCCACGTAGAGTACCGATCACGCTGCTCTGAGAGGGTGACGTCGGGGCAGAAAATTGCCCATGACCGCCAGGCCACTTTCCGCCTCCACAACTGAACTCCTCAAAAGCCCTGTGGTTGTCCGTGCGCTGACGGCTGTCATTGCCGGAAGTTTCCTGCTGCGGAGCGCCAGTTCGGCCACGGGCGGCATGTTGGCCTTCTTCCTCGCCTACTTGGACCAGCACCGGTTTCCCGTTTCGGCTGTCGTGGTGGGGTTCGTGGCTGCCAGCTTCTACGCCACGGAGTTGATCGGTGCTCCGCTGGCTGGCATGGGCAGCGACCGCCTGGGGCGTCGCCTCTTCATGGCTCTAGGCCCCTTTCTGGGACTGGTTGCCGTGGAGTTGACGGCCATCCTCATCTTGTTGCCCCACGTGACGTTGCTCCTTGGCTTGCTCTTCCTCACGCGCGTGCTGGAGGGCCTCTCCACGGCCTTCAACGCACCCGCCACGCTCAGCTACATCTCAGCGGCCACAGCAACCAATCCAGCACGGCGCGGAAAAGTCATTGCCCTTTTTGAGATGGCCAGCTTGGGCGGCATTGCCGTGGGATACCTGGCGGGCGGTTTCCTGTGGGACACGTTCCACGTGGTGGGGTTTGCCTTACTGGGCATCATCTACCTGCTGAGCACCGGCCTCTTCTGGTTTGGCGTCCACGAATTGCCCGCGGAACTCTTCACCGACGAAGCAGAGCCTACCCTCGGCGAACGCCTGCGCCTGCTCACCCGGCCAGCCATTCTGCGCCTGGCACCGGCTTGGCTGGCCGTCAACGCGGTGATCGGCCTGTGGCTGAGCCATGCGCCCTTCCAGATGAGCGGCGCCGAACGGTTCCCAGGGCAATCGCTCTCCGGCGGGTTCACGGGAAGCCAGGTTGGGCAAGCGTTCGCGCTCTTGATTCTGGTGTTTACCGCCGGCATCTACTTCTGGGGCCACGCGCTGGCCCGTCACAGCCGCCCCCGGGTGATGTTGTGGAGTATGGGAGGGCTCTTTTTGACAGCGGTAGCCGTGCTGGCCATCAACCACACGCCTTTGGAAGCCAGGGGGCTCGTTCTCCTGTGGATGGCGGTGCTTCTGGTTGGCGTGCTCATTGCCTCCGGTTTCACGCCCGCAGCGCTGACCTACCTGGCCGACGTGAGCGAGTCGTATGCCGCACACCGTGGGGCTATCATGGGGGTCTACAGCGTGCTTTTGGCCCTCGGCCAGCTCATTGGAGGGTGGATTGGCGGCCCCTTCGCCCACTGGCGCGGCATTGACGGCATGTTAGTGCTCACCTTCGGGTTGATTGGCGTCACCGCGCTGACGGTCTACCACCTCTATACCAGCCACGCCCAGGAAGTGGAGAAATCAAAGGAGGCCACCGAATGAGTTCGACCGCGAAGGAACATGAGGTCACTCTGCGGCGGTCCATTTGTGAGGCCGGCCGCCGCATGTACCAGCAGGGGCTGGTGGTCGGCAGCGACGGAAACTTGAGCGCCCGCCTCGACGCCGAGCGCGTGCTCATTACGCCCAGCGGGGCCAGCAAGGGCTTCCTGAACCCCGAACACCTTCTGGTCGTGAACTTGGAAGGCCAGGTTCTGGACTCGCCAGACCCGGCAGCCCGCCCGTCGTCGGAGATGAACATGCACCTGGAGGCGTATCGCCAGCGCCCCGATGTGAGCGCGGTCATTCACGCTCATCCCCCGCTGGCCATTGCCTGCACAGTGGCCGGCATTTCGCTGGAACGGCCAGTGCTTCCCGAAGTGGTCTACCACTTTGGCGCCATTCCCACGGCTCCCTACGCCACTCCGGGCACACCGGAGGGGGCGGCCGCCATCCGCGACCTCATCGGGAAACACGACGCCATTTTGCTGGACCGCCACGGGTCGCTCACCGTGGGGGCTGACATTTTCCAAGCGCTCATGCGGCTGGAGTGGGTGGAACACGTGGCGAAGATTTTGCTGGCCGCCCACGCGGCCGGCCAGGTCAAGGAGTTGCCGAAAGAAGCTGTGGAATCCCTGCTGGCCATGCGCCGCAGGGCTCACCTTGGCTCATGAACGGGGAAACGGCGTCCGCTCGCCCCCTTCAGGGGGGGCGGTTGCCTCCCGCTCGCGGAGGGCGTTGAGGCCATTTTCCACCGTGCGCAGGATCCGGTAGAGTTCCGCCTGAAGTCCCTCCAGCACTTCCTGGGCGTACTGGTCGGCCCCCTGCCGCACTTCCTCGGCGGCCTGCTGGGC